>NZ_JACIYP010000008.1 GCF_014359905.1 Hoeflea sp.
CCAATCACGGACACGATAAGGGTGTTGGCAATGCCCACGAGAAAAGCGCGCGCGTAGGAACTGTCCTTTGTGTAAGGGACGAGCGTCTGGCCAATATCGACGCCGGCGCGATCACTCAGGAAGCCAAAGCCCGAAGCAATGCCCTGCTTGGCCAGATTGTTGATGGCATTGGTAATGCCGATATACACCAATCCGGCAACGACAATAATCAACAATGCCTGAAAGAAAAAGCCGCGCGCCTTGGGATCGTATAGCAACGATACGCGGCCTGAACCATCAGCGTCCCCAGAAACGCCGTCGAGATGAGCCATGTCTGTCCCCATTTTTAATCCGGACCTTATGGCCGGTTCGTTATCAAGCCTGTCGACGTTGCGTCAGCCTTTTTGATCTCATTGCTAAGATCAGTTGAAAGGGCGGACCCCGAAACGGGCCCGCCCAAACATAACCAGTTGTTAGCGGATTGGCGGTGCGTACTGCAGGCCACCCTTCGACCAGAGCGCATTCACGCCACGACCGATCTTCAGCTGAGTCGATTCACCAACGTTGCGTTCAAACACTTCGCCGTAGTTACCGACCTGCTTGACGACATTGTAAGCCCAATCAGCGCCCAGACCAATGGATTCGCCAAAGTTGCCTTCCTTGCCAAGCAGACGCATGACGTTCGGATCGGTCGAACCAGTCATCTCATCGACATTGGCCGATGTGACGCCCATTTCTTCGGCATTGAGCATTGCGAAATGCACCCACTTGACGATCGAGAACCACTGGTCGTCGCCCTGGCGGACAACCGGGCCCAGAGGCTCCTTGGAGATCACTTCCGGCAGAACCATGTGCTCGTCCGGGGCCGACAGGCCGAGGCGGATCGAATACAGGCCCGACTGGTCGGTGGTGTAGACATCGCAGCGGTTGGCGTCATAGGCAGCGTTCACTTCTTCGAGCTTTTCGAACACGACCGGATTGTAGGTCATGTCGTTGGCCTTGAAGTAGTCGGTGAGGTTGAGCTCGGTGGTGGTGCCGGTCTGCACGCAGACCGATGCGCCTGACAGCTGCAGAGCCGAGTTCACGCCGAGCGACTTGCGCACCATGAAACCCTGGCCGTCATAGTAGTTGACGCCAGCGAAGTTGAGGCCGAGCTGCGTGTCGCGGCTCATGGTCCAGGTGGTGTTGCGCGACAGCACATCGATTTCACCCGACTGGAGCGCGGTGAAGCGTTCCTTGGCGGAAAGCGGGCTGTACTTCACAGCGGTGGCATCGCCGAAGACAGCTGCGGCAACGCCGCGGCAGAGGTCGACATCAAGACCGGACCAGTCGCCTGCGTCATTCGGAGCGGAAAAGCCGGCAAGGCCGGTGGATACGCCGCACTGGACGAATCCCTTTGCTTTGACATCGTCCAGCGTTGCGGCGGAGGCCATCGTGGCTCCCATGCCTGCAACGGCGGCGACGCCAACGACAGCCGACAAAATCTTATTATTCATTTGATACAACCTTTTTTTCTGTTGCCCTGTTTCAGGTGCCATAAAAGCGGCATGGGCGAATTTCTCGCTCCTCTGCCTATGCCTTTTGCACCCCATCATACCATGCCGAAATCAATCGAGGGTCAAGTCTTGAATGTTCCAAAATCGACAAGACGGCCAAAATGGAGGTTAAAACGGCCGCCAAACCAAGTCTCGGGCGCGGCTGGCCGAACCATCAGATCGGGACTTCCATGTATCGCGCGGCCCCAAGCCATGAACAGGCCGCCCGTTCTTGTGATCGCAAGCCACTCGCGATAAGCCTGCCCGAATACCCATCAAGCCAACAGACCGGACCAAAGATGAGCAAGACCAAAAAATCCTCGCAGACCGGAATCAACACACGCCTGGCCCATGCAGGTTATGCTCCCAGGAGCTTCTTCGGCTTCGTCAATCCTCCGGTCGTCCACGCCTCCACCGTCCTCTTCCCCGACGCCGCGACGATGGTCTCGCGTGACCAGAAATACACCTATGGCACCCATGGCACGCCGACCACCGACGCGCTCACATCGGCAATCGACGAACTGGAAGGCTCAGAAGGAACGGTTGCCGTACCTTCCGGCCTGGCGGCAGTGACGCTGCCGTTCATGGCGGCGCTCAGCGCCGGCGATCACCTGCTCGTCGTCGATTCGGTCTATTCCCCCACACGCAATTTTTGCGCAGGCATGTTGGCGCGGTTCGGGATCGAGACCACCTATTACGATCCCCGGATAGGCGCGGACATCGAAAGCCTGATGCAGCCCAACACCAAGCTTGTCCACACCGAGGCGCCGGGCTCGAACACCTTCGAGATGCAGGATATCCCGGCTATCGCCGAGGTTGCCCATGCGCACGGGGCGCTGGTGTCGATGGACAACACCTGGGCCACGCCGCTCTACTTCAAGCCGCTCGATCACGGCGTCGACATTTCCATCCACGCGGCCACGAAATATCCCGCAGGGCATTCGGACGTCCTGATCGGCACCGTGTCGGCCAACAAGACCGCCTGGCCCGCCATCAAGAAGACCTTCTCGATGCTCGGCATCTGCGCGGCTCCCGACGATTCCTACATGACCCTGCGCGGCCTGCGCACCATGGGTATCAGGCTGGCGCGTCACCAGGAGAGCACGCTCGCCATCGCCCGGGCGCTCGAGGACATGCAGGGCGTTGCGCGCGTGCTGCACCCGGCGCTCGAAAGCTTTCCGGGACATGATATCTGGAAGCGGGATTTCTGCGGCTCAAGCGGCATCTTCTCGATCGTGCTCGACGTGGCCGACGCAGAGCGCCAGCAGGCAAAGGCCCACGCCTTCCTCGACGCGCTTCAAGTGTTCGGTCTTGGCTATTCCTGGGGCGGCTACGAGAGCCTCGCCGTCCACGCAAATCTCTCCGACCGCACCATCGCCCTGCCGCCGAAGGAAGGTCCGGTGATCCGGCTTCAGATCGGCCTGGAAGACGTCGAGGATCTGATGGCGGACATCGAGCGCGGCCTGGCGGCAGCCCATTCCGCATGACGCAGGCACAAGCCTCGCATCGAGGGTGCCGGCTGAAGTCATCCGGCTCCTGTCCCGACGCGATCGCAGGCGGTTCAAACTCCGCGTTTTGGCAGCGTGACGACGAACCGTGCGCCGGCCTGGTACGAAACATCCAGGGCAATCGCGCCGCCATGGCTTTCCGCAATCCTCCGGCACAAGGCCAGGCCCAGGCCTGAACCGGTATATTGCTGCTCATCGCGGTGCAGGCGTTGAAACACGCCGAAGATCCGCTCCGCATAGGCGGGATCGATGCCGATGCCGTTGTCTGCGACGATGATGGAGACCTCGGCGGGGCCGATTTCGACATCAACCCTGACCGTCACCGGGGTGCCCAGGGCGCGGTATTTCATGGAATTGGCGAACAGGTTCTGCAGAAGCTGGATCATCAGACTCTGATCGGCACTGATTTCTGCGTCCGATCCGAAGGTCAGGCGCGCCTCGGATTCAAGCGCATGAACGGCCAGGTTGCTCCATGCCTCGGCCGCGGCGTCCGACAGTCTGAAATGAGTCGGCTTGATCGTCTGGTAGGCCAGCTGCGAATATTCCAGCAGGCTCGAGATCATCTTCTCCATCGCCTTTCCGCGATCGGAAATATGCGCCGACAGCATTTCGAGCTCTTCGGTTTTCCCGGATCCGACATCCTCGGCGATCATGTCGGCAAAAAGCCGTATCTGCCGCAATGGCGCTTTCAAGTCGTGGGACACAATCCCTGCGAACTGCTCGAGTGAATCATTGCGCATTGCCAGTTCCCGCGTCTGGTGCGCGATCCGCACCCTCGCCTCATAGCTTTGCGTGACGTCACGGCCCACGGATACGAGTTCCACCGGTTCACCGTTCTCGAACACCATCAGATTGGTCCATGAGTACCAAAAGGTCTGCCCGCGATGGTCCTGCATCTGCCGTTCCATGGTCTTGATCGGCTGCTCCGGCGTGAGCCCGGCGATCTTTTGCATCACCTCCGCACGCATTTCCGGCGGGACGAAATCGATGAACCTGCGCCCGACCAATTCCTCCGCCGTGCACCCGATGAACCTGGCATAGTTGTCATTGACATAGGTCAGGGTGGTGTCGGGGCGCGCGCGGGAGATGATATCGGGCAAGCTTCGCACCAGCGCCTCGAATTCCGTCTGCTTGCGCTCAAGCGCCCGCTCGATCTCGAGGCGCTCGGTAATGTCCTCGCCAAGCGACAGCATCATCGGTTCGGGCGCGTTCTCCATGTGCTGCACCCGGATACGGCAGACATAGATCGACCCGTCCTTGCGCCTGTGCCGGGTGTCGAACTGCAGCACCTTCGTCCTGCCCTCGATGAGCGGCTGCATCTTTTCGGTGATTTCTTCTGGCCGAAACTCGGCATTGAGATCGCGCGCATCCATGCCGCGCAGTTCTTCCATGCTGTACTGCAGGTTTTCGCGTGCCGTCTTGTTGGCGTAGATGATGGACCGATCCCTGGGATCTACCAGATAGACTTCCTGGGCCACGCCTTCGAGAATGAACCCAAGCCGCTCGGCTTCAGACCTAGCCCGTATCAGATCGGTGACGTCGGCTCTCAATCCGACGCGATAATTGTCCGCGGTGACGCGGTCTTCGACCTGTATCCACCGGTCGGCGCCGACCTGATAGACATAGGGCTCACCGGGATTTTTGTGGATCTCGAGGTGTTTCTCAACCCATGCCTGGCGCGTTTCAGGTGTGCTCCCGGCTTGCGGATACCGCCCGGAATTGATCGTCTCGCGTAGAATCTCCTCATAGGTCTTGCCGATCTGGATCGCGGACGTGAAATCCGAATGCATGGTGCGATAGGCGGTGTTGCAAAGCACCAGCCGGTCGGCGGGATCATAAATGGCAAAGCCGTGGGAGACCGAATCCAGCGCGGACTTGAGAGACGGATCCGGAGCGCTGCCGCTGTCGCGGTCCATCCCATGGCGCCGCAACCCGTCAGGCAAGCGGCTGGCGGCGCTGAGCTCGCGGACGATCGTCACCCTTCCGGCCGGTGCCTGATCCGTCGGCGCGAGCGGACCCTCGCTCAGTTCCGCGGGCACAACGCGGCCATCCTTGCAGCGCAAGCTGGCCCTGCGGCGGATCCAGCCTGCTTCCGGATGTCCGGCGGCAAGAGGTTGCTCCTGGTCGGTAAACCCCTCGCCTGACGCCTCAAGCTCGGCACGCTTCATCCCCAGCAGCTCCGCTTCCCCGTAGCCGAGCAGCGTCCCGGCAGCCGGATTGGCGGCGACAATGCAGCCATCCGCACCACTTACCAGAACGGGGTCCGGAAATGCGTCATAGAGGGCTCTTGCGAGGATTTCGGCCGAGGGTTGCATGTCAGATCAAGCGCCAGGTTAGCAGCTCAGAGCGGTCTCATGAGAAGTCTTCCGCGCAATTGTCGGAAAGCTGGTCGCTGGTGTATTCCGAGATGATGAATGAAATCGCGGTTCTGTCAATTTCATCCTTGCCAATTCGGAAATCGACCCCGAACTCCTGGAATTGCTGGAAGTAGCTGCCGCTGATGTCCGAGGAAATGATTCCGATCGGCCCGATATAGCCGGCCTGGCGCAATTGCGGCGCGGTTTCGCGGAAATCATTGTTGGGCACGAGCCGGTTGTCCAGGAAAACGACATCGATGCCGCCTTTCTTGACGCAATCGACGGCCGAACCGATGTCGCCGACATAGACCAGATCGATGGGTGGACCGTCGACTTTCTCCAGCGTCCGCATCAGCAGCATGTGCTCCGCAGGGTCATCGTCAACCAGCAGGATCTTCACCGCATGTCCGGTCTGCTCAGGCTTCATTGCTTGCCCCTCATGTGATCAAGCCGCTGCGCAACGCCGATGCCACCATCTGGGCCCGGTTGACAACATGCAGCTTCCGCAGAACAGCGGCGATATAGGAATTCACGGTATGCTCGGAGAGGCCAAGAATGATGGCGATCTCGGCGGAGGTCTTGCCCTCGGACGTCCAGCGCACGATCTGGATTTCCCGGTCATTGAGCCCGCTGACGGAATCCAGCGACAGGATCACTTCGAAATACCGCTGGAAGATCAATGTTGCATCGAGCGCGACAACAGCAAGGTTTTCATGCCGGGGCTGATCTGCGCCGCCGAACATGATCAGGCAGTAGCGTCTGGCGGCCAGGGTATGAAGCGGAACGGCAATCGCGGCCTGGGCTTCGCTCAAGCCCGCCAGACTGGAGGGGTAAAGCCGCAGATCCATTGAAAACGGTGCTATTGACCGCTTTGACTGAAGCACAATCGGGTCGTCAGAGCCCACCGATCGGCCAGGTGTTCTGCCCAACCAGGACTCAGGTAGATTGTGCAGGGCATGAGGATGGTGAAGATTGACCCCGTCATCCTCGCCTGCCACCTCTGAAAGGACAAAATACTGACACTGTTGCTTGACTGCCAGCGCCTTGAACAGCCGGAAAAAATCCATCCTGTTGACAGCGCGGTCCAGCTCCGGGCCCAAATGAAAGGCTGCTTCCGGCATCAATATGGCGCCCTCCTCGAATCAAAACACATCATGAACGCCTAGCATTCTGTGCAACCGCAGCGCCACGCAAGTGCGCCAGAACACCTGGTGTTCGAACTGCAAATTGCTGGTAACGCCAAAGCAATGATCGCTCGGTAAGAATGCCGGTACTTCCTCAGGTTCTGGACATGCACGCCAAAAACAGACTGACTGCCTGCCTAATCATTAGTTTAGCAAGTTCGCAAGCTAGACCATGCCGCGGGCAAGATCAATCGCAACCGGGCTATCGCCGACGATCGTCAGGGTACAGACGAGCCGCAACCTGTTCCGGCGGGCCGAAGTTGTTGATCACGGAGTGGGAAAGCGCAACTGTCGGGGATGCGGACCGCCAGAGTTCAAAGCCGTTGGGCCAACCATGTTGCCCATGCCTGCGGCATAAACCGTAAATTATGTGTCCGGAACGGACCCTTGGTAAATGGCGACCCCTGCAGGATTCGAACCTGCGACCGTCGGCTTAGAAGGCCGGTGCTCTATCCAGCTGAGCTAAGGGGCCGATCGCGTGTCGTGCAGGCTGACCGGGCGGACTGTCTTATGGTCTCAATGGGTCCAGGGCTGACGGCGGTCAAAGCGGAAATTGTCGGCATAGGCCACACGGCGGCGCTTGCTTTCCTTGGGCTCGACGACGCGAAAGGTCAGACCGTTGCGCGTGGCATAGGCCACGGCCTCCTCGCGTGTGTCGAAACGCATGCGGATCTGGCTTTTCATGTCGGCGGACGACGTATAGCCCATGATCGGATCAATGCTGCGGGGAATTTCCTGCTCGAATTCGAGCACCCAGTCCAGGCTCTTTGCCTTGCCGGACTGCATGGCCGTTTTGGCGGGACGATAGATTTTTGCCGACATGTCCCAATTCCTCTTCATGGCGATGTCCGCCTGAAAAGGCGGATCACGGCGCCTGACGATGGTGCCCATCCAAGGACAGCCGAAAAATGGTCGGAGCGGCAGGATTCGAACCTGCGACCCTCTGGTCCCAAACCAGATGCGCTACCAGGCTGCGCTACGCTCCGATGCCCAAAGCGCCGCTCATCCAACTGGATGCGCAAAATCGCTGTAGAGCCTTGAAAAGATGCATGTCCTGTTTCGCTCAAATCACTTCATCCGAGCGTGACTGCATCAAGTCGTGCTCCGGATACACCGGAACGCCATGCCCCGCAACTCCAAATCGCGCCATACACGCCCATGCCTGCAAATCAGTTCTGGATGACCCTGTGGCGCGCCGTGTCGCCAACCGAAATACCCTTGAGCCCGGCTGTGCCGGCATTCAGTTCGAGCACATACCGGACGGGACCGGGGGACGCGATCACGTCTTCCGAAAAAGGCGTAGTGTCTTCTGCAATGCCGACAATGGTTCCCTGATCATCGATGAACAGCATGTCGAGCGGCAAGGGCGTGTTTTTCATCCACATCAGCACCTGCCGGGTCTGATCGAACCGGAACAGCATGCCGTGATCGGGGCTCATGCTCTGCCGGTGCATCAATCCGCTGGCGCGGGTTTGCGGGGTCGTTGCCAGTTCAACGCTGAATGAAACGCGGCCGTTGCCGGTGGTGATGACCAGCGGTTCCGAATCGGTCGGCAAGATCTCCGCAACGGCACAGGTTCCAGCCACAAACACGCCCGCGACCGACAGGAAAGCTGCAAGAATAAGGGGGAGCAGGCCTGAAAGGACTCGCATTTCGCTTCAGTGCGAATTTGGAACGGGGGAATCGATGTCAGGATGGATTTCGGCCGCCATCAGGCCCTTGTCGCCATCTCCGTAGCGCACCAGCACGACCTGTCCCGGCCGCAACTCCGCCAGGCCGTAGCGCCTGAGCGTCTCCATGTGGATGAAGATGTCCTCGGTCCCCTCGCCCCGTGTCAGGAACCCGAAACCCTTGGTGCGGTTGAACCATTTGACGATCGCCCGCTCGAGGCCGCTCGACGGCTTGACCTGGACATGGGTGCGCACCGGCGGCAATTGCGACGGGTGCACGGCTGTGGAGGCGTCCATGGAGATGATGCGGAATGTCTGGTAGCCGCGCTCGCGCTTCTGGATCTCGCAGACGATGCGGGTTCCCTCCAGCACGGTCTGATAGCCGTCCCGGCGCAGGCAGGTCACATGCAACAGCACATCTTCCATGCCATTGTCGGGAACGATGAAGCCGAAGCCCTTGGCGACATCGAACCACTTGATAACCCCGGTGATCTCAATAAGATCCACCGCGTCAGCATGGGCTTCCGCAACCGCCTCGTTCTTGTCTGAGGACCTTTCCCCCATCGGGATAACTCCGATACGCGCCACATGGAAATCAAGTGATTCTCTATTAAAACATTAACATTGTATTGCGCTGGCAGTGCAAGCCCTGCTGTAAAACTTGTTGATCCATCCACTTCTAAAGCTTGTCGCGCGGACGCTCTTGACTTTACCACCGCATATCTGACTTCCCAAGTGGGCCCCACGCTCTCCCCTCGCCCGGAGACTGCCACCCCGCGTCGCATCGTCACGCCTTTGCCTCACGAGCAATTCCGCCTATCGTTGCCCCAAGACGAATCCCTTTCGTTCCTTCAATCAAGACTTATGGAGCAAACCAATGCGTTATCTGCACACGATGGTCCGGGTTACCGATATCGAAGCGTCGCTCGACTTCTATTGCAACAAGCTCGGCCTCGAGGAGATCCGTCGCCACGAGAGCGAGGCGGGCCGCTTCACGCTGATCTTTCTCGCCGCCCCCGGAGACAAGGAGCGCGCCCTTGCCGAAAAGGCTCCCATGGTGGAATTGACCTACAACTGGGACCCGGAAGAGTATGATGGCGGCCGCAATTTCGGTCACCTCGCCTATGCCGTCGATAATATCTACGCGCTTTGCCAGCACTTGCTCGACAATGGCGTCACCATCAACCGGCCGCCGCGTGACGGTCACATGGCCTTTGTCAGATCGCCGGACGGTATCTCCATCGAGCTTCTGCAGGAGGGCGATCCGCTCGACCCAGCAGAACCCTGGTCCTCCATGAAGAACACCGGCGCCTGGTAGTCGGAGGCTCCTGCCCGGTATCAATCACTTCCGGGCAGGAGTGCGGGCCTCGGGCAGCGCAAGCCTCAGGCAATGATCGGCCGCTACCTTGGCAAATATGTCATGGTTTTGCCGTATTTACGACGCATCGCATGGCCTTGTTTCAGTCGCTTATCTGTCCGGCACGATCCGGATATGTGGATTTACAACGACATCGCAAATGGGTAGGCACCTTCTATAGGCCTTCGGGTCTGCCATTGCATAAGACCGGGGGCTCCAGAGATTGCCGACAGGCAGGAAACATAAAGCCAGGCGCTACGCTGGCGGTAACATTGTCTTGCTGGCAGGCGTGGCGGTTGTCCTGACCGGATGCATGTCAGCCGGTGACCCGGCGATGTTTGCTAGCCAGGGCTTTGCGCCCGGCGCTTCAAGCTTCACCAATCTCAACAGCGCTGACCAGTCGGACGCCCTGATGATGGCCTCGGTTGCCGAGGATAGGACATCCGGAGACCTTCCGGCTCCCCAGCCTCAGTCGCCCGATGCCGTATCCCCCGGCCAGGGCGAGGCGCAAGCCGCGGCGGGCCAGCAACTGGTCATGGCCGAGACCGGCGTTGACGCGCTCAATCAGGGAATCACCCAGAACAAGCCCGTACAGGCGGCGGCCAATCTCTACAGCGCGCCGGCTTCCGCAGCCGAGCCCGCGGCGGTTGCCGAATCCGAGCCTGCTTCCACCCCGGAAGTCACAACTGATTCGGCGCAACTGGCGCTCCGCATGGCCCCCGCCGAGCCCGCACCGGCCGGCACCGAGGCTGTCGCGGATCAAGCCGCGCCGCAGGTCCAGGAACTGGCGGTCGTTGCGCCGCCAAAGAAGCAGTCCATATTCGGGCGCCTGTTTGCATCGCAGCCGAAATCAACCGGGAAAGCGCCCTCCGGAACCAAGGACCGTCTGGTTTCACCCAAGAAGACGCAGGTGGTCATGGCATCGGCTTCACGCGGCAGCGGCGAAGCGCTGCCCGGCGTGCGCGTTGAGAACGTGTTCGGCCTGAACGACGCCGAAGAGACTGCCGGCTCCGGCAACGGTCAGATCGAACTGGCCTCGGCCGCCGGTCTGGCGCGGCTCGCGCCCAGCGGCCTGCATCTGCAGACCGAACGGGTGGAGGTCGGCTGTTTCAAGCCTGAACTGGTCGGGGTCCTCAAAGCCGTTGAACGCCACTACGGCCGTCCGCTTGTGGTGACCTCGGGCTATCGCAGCCCCAAGCACAACCGCCGCGCCGGTGGCGCCTCGGGATCGCGCCACACATCCTGCGAAGCAGCCGATATCCAGATCGAAGGCGTTTCGAAATGGCAGCTGGCCAAGTACCTGCGCTCAATGCCGGGCCGCGGCGGCGTTGGCACCTATTGCCACACGGAATCAGTCCACATCGACATCGGCAACATGCGTGACTGGAACTGGCGCTGCCGCCGCCGCAAATAATCTCCACCTGGCGAACGCACCGCTGCCCGTTGCGGGGGCAAATGCGCGCCTCAACTTCAAATTCTGCAGAGATGACATTTTTTTATCGGCGACATCAATTAACCGCTTGCGGTCCCAAAGCGGTCTGATTATAAGACGCCCACACTGTACGCGCCCTTCGTCTATCGGTTAGGACGCCAGATTTTCATTCTGGAAAGAGGGGTTCGACTCCCCTAGGGCGTACCACACCTTTCAAGCACTTCGCTTGATCTCCTCATCCATAATCTGAGTTCTATCCGAGCATGGCGAAGAGCCATGGACGTGCGCCTCCGACCGTTGCGGGTCGCGTGCTGCAAATGCCCGGCCAAGCGCTGACGGCGCCGCGGAGCGGTCCGGATCCACAAGCTTCTGCAATGCAGCGAGACTTCGGCCTACCGGGCGGGAGCGGCGTCAATCACCCTGATCTGAACCCTGCGAACGCCTTGCCAGTGGTCTGCCGAAATTGTTCCGGCGACATGAAACAGCATTCCCCGGCCTCCGAGCAGTGCCGCCCCCATGTCGGTGTCTGCGGCGCGGAACGCAATGCCGTTCAGCCGCCCGCCATCGGCGCCCGACAGGGTCACCTTGATATGATTCTGTCCCACCACCCGGGCATCGCTGAGCGTGTGCGCAGGCACCGCGAACACCGGCTGCGGGTGGCCCGCGCCATAGGGCCCGGCGCGCTCGATCATGTCGACCAGGTCCAGCGTCGCCCCGGACGCTGAAATCGCCCCATCGATCTTGAGCCGGTGCGCCGCGGTCAGCCCGGCGACGGTGTCCGCGGCACTCTCTTCCAGAAACGCACGCAGCTCTCCCAGCCTTGCCTTGTCCACGGTGATTCCGGCAGCCATCGCATGGCCGCCACCCTTGACCAGCAGGCCGAGATCCACGGCCTTGCGCACCAACCGGCCCAGATCCAGCCCGGGAACCGAGCGGCCCGATCCGGTGCCCTTGCCGTTGCCGTCAAAGGCGATGGCGAAAGCCGGGCGCCGGTAGCGCTCCTTGAGCCGCGCGGCCAGCAGGCCGACCACGCCGGGATGCCAGCCCTGACGCTCCGTGACGATGATCGCCGGCCCCTCGCCGCTTGCCATTTCGACCGCCGCCTCCGCGTCGGCCTCCGCCAGCATCGCCGCTTCGATCGCCTGGCGTTCGCGGTTGAGTTCCTCCAGCCGCTCGGCGATGGCTGCGGCTTCCGCCGGGTCCTCGAGCGTCAGCAGACGGCTGCCGAGTGCCGCATCGCCAATGCGGCCGCCGGCATTGATGCGCGGCCCGATCAGATACCCCAGATGGTAAGGCGTGATCGGACCGTTGACCCCGGCGCGCTGGGCCAGCGCCGCAAGCCCGGCATTGCCGAGCGTCCGGGCCGCAAGCAGCCCCTTGACCACGAATGCCCGATTGAGGCCCTTGAGCGGCACCACATCGCATACCGTGGCGAGCGCCACCAGATCGAGGCAGGCGAGCAGATCGAATGTCCCTGCCCGCGCATCGCCCTTGCCGCGCAACAGGCGCAGCGTTCCGGCAAGCACCATGAACACGACGCCACAGGCGCAGAGATGGCCAAGGCCGGACAAATCATCCTCCCGGTTGGGATTGACCAGGGCGTGGGCTACGGGAAGCTCGGCTGCCACCTGGTGGTGATCGATCACCACCACGTCAACACCGCGCCGTGCGGCCTCCTGGAGCGAATCATGGCTGGTGGAGCCGCAATCGACGGTGACGATCAATCGCGCGCCACGGTCGATCAACTCGCCGATGGCGGTGGGGTTGGGCCCATAGCCTTCAAAGATCCGGTCGGGAATGTAAATCTCGCTCTCGAGACCGAAATGCCTGAGGAATCGCTGCATCAGGGCCGAGGAGGTGGCGCCGTCCACGTCATAGTCGCCAAAGATTGCCACACGCTCGCCGCGGGAGATGGCGGCCGCGATCCGTTCCGCAGCCTTGTCGCAGTCGGTGAGGCTCGACGGATCGGGCATGAGCGACTTGATGGTCGGATCGAGAAAGGCCAGCGCATCGCCCATGGCGACGTCACGACCGGCCAGTACGCGTGCAATGACCTCGGGCAGCCCGGTGGTCTGGGCAATCGAGATCGCCTTGTTCTCGCCTGCGAGATCGAGCCGGGCGATCCATTTCTGGCCGGAGAGCGATTGCTCCACGCCAAGGAATGCCCGGTCAGATGCGCTGCTGCTGCCTGCCATCGAAAACTCAATCCGTCGTCAAGCGCCGGGCCACCATGGCCGCGCCGGAGACCCTGCTCATAAACCAAAGCAGGCGAACCGGCAAAACGCCGAGGCGACGCCCCGGTCAGAATCATTCACCAGGGGGCGGAACCGACGCCACGCGCTCGGTCAGTTGAACTTTTCGAGATCCTGATGCCGGGCCTTGATTTCACGCACCGTGCGCGAAGAGGACCGCATGACGATGGTGTGGGTGACGATCGCGTCGGGCGTGAACCGCACGCCTTGCAGCAGATTGCCGTCCGTCACGCCGGTGGCGGCGAACAGAACGTCGCCGCTGGCCATGTCTTCCAGCGTGTAGATCTTGCGCGGGTCGGTGATGCCCATCTTGGCAGCACGCGCGAGCTTCTCTTCGGTGTTGAGCTGAAGCCGGCCCTGCATCTGTCCTCCGATGCACCGGAGCGCCGCGGCCGCCAGCACGCCTTCGGGCGCGCCGCCGATGCCGAGATAGATATCGATGCTGGTCTGCTCGGGGTCGGTGGTGTGGATGATCCCCGCCACGTCGCCATCGCCGATCAGGCTGATCGCAGCGCCGGTGGCGCGCACCTCCTCGATGAGACGGGCATGGCGCGGCCGGTCGAGAATACACGCCGTGACCTGGCTCACGTCCACGCCCTTGGCGCGGGCGACGGCGTGAATATTGTCGGTAGCACTCGCGTCCAGCGACACCGTGTTGGCAGGATAGCCCGGCCCGATGGCAATCTTGTCCATATAGACGTCGGCTGCGTAGAGCAGGCTGCCCTTTTCGGCAATCGCGATCACCGCCAGCGAATTGGGCAGGTTCTTGGCGCAAATGGTCGTGCCCTCGAGCGGATCGAGCGCGATGTCGACCTTGGCGCCTTCGCGGTTGCCCACTTCCTCGCCGATATAGAGCATCGGCGCTTCGTCGCGCTCGCCCTCGCCGATCACCACGACGCCGTCGATCGGCAGCCGGTTCAATTCGGAACGCATGGCGTCGACGGCAGCCTGATCCGCCGCCTTCTCGTCACCTCTGCCGCGAAGCCGGGCTGCGGCAACGGCTGCCCGTTCGGTGACACGCGCGATCTCAAGTGTCAGAATACGGTCGAGACCGCTTGTGTCTGTCGATGTGGCTGCCATGGACCTAATTCCCCGAGCGTTTTCGTTGGCTGCTTTTACAGCCTTGAAACATACCAAGGCAATGTGAATTCCACATTCAAAACCATTGTTTTTTCAGGCTATTGGCCAGATCCACCACTAAATCGATTGAAGCTGCAGTCCTTGCCTGGTGCCTGTCCACCCGCTTGGTCAGGCAAGGGCCGGGCCTCGATCAGCTCTCGCGGGTGCGCTCGATCCGGATCACCTGCGGCTCGCCGGACAGATAGCCTTCGCGCTTGATCGAATCGACCGCGGCGCGAACCCTGGATTCAGTCGTCGCATGGGTGACCAGAATGACCGTCTGCGGCCCGGCTTCGGACTCTGCGGGACGGGCCCGTTGAACAATCGATTCGAGCGAGATTTCATTCTCCGCCATCCGCGAGGCAATCGAGGCGAAGACGCCGGCGCGGTCGTCAACCTTGAGCGAGATGAAATATCCGCCTTCATGACTCTGGATCTGTGCCCTTGTGTAGGGCGCCAGCGTGGCGGCAGGCCGTCCAAGCGCCGGCGCGTGCTGATGCCCCGGGCGGCTCTTGGCGATATCTGCAATGTCGCCGAGCACGGCAGAGGCGGTGGCATCGCCGCCCGCTCCCGGACCCGACAGCATCAGTTCACCCAGAATATCGGCTTCGATCATCACCGCATTGGTCACGCCCTCGACCTGGGCGATCATCGATCCCTTCGGCACCATGGTCGGGTGCACCCGCTGCTCGATGCCGGTCGCGGTTCGCTGCGCCACGCCCAGGAGCTTGATGCGGTAGCCCAGTTCATCGGCGGCGTGGATGTCGTCGATGGAAATATTGGTGATGCCTTCGATGTAGACTTCATCGGCGGCGATCTGCGTGCCGAACGCCAGGCTGGTGAGGATCGACAGCTTGTGCGCGGTGTCATTGCCCTCGATGTCGAAGGCCGGATCGGCTTCGGCGTAGCCGAGGCGCTGCGCCTCCGCCAGACACTCGGCAAAGCCCATATTGTCCCGCTGCATCCTTGTCAGGATGTAATTGCAGGTGCCGTTCAGAATTCCGTAGATCCGCGTCACCGAATTGCCGGTGAGCGATTCCCGCATGGCCTTGATGACGGGAATTCCGCCGGCCACCGCCGCCTCGAAATTCAGCAGCACGCCGTTTGCCTCGGCAAGCAGCGCCAACTCGACACCGTGCCGTGCCAGCATTGCCTTGTTGGCGGTCACCACATGGCGCCCGGCGGTCAGGGCCGCAGTCGCAGCGGCATGTGCCGGATCGCCCTCGCCGCCGATCAGTTCGACAAGCACATCGATATCTGCATCGCGCGCCATGGCCACCGGATCATCATACCAGCTCACGCCCTCGAGGCTGATGCCCCGGTCACGGTTGCGGTCGCGCGCGCTCACCGCGGTAATCAGGATCTCGCGACCGCAGATGTCAGACAGCAGATTGTGCCGGGTCGTGATCGCGCGAAACAGCGCGGCGCCGACGGTTCCAAGGCCTGCAATGCCGATCTTGAGGGCATCAGTCATGTTGCTATCCACTTTGTCTGATCATTGTCCGAATAGGCCCGCATTCCGGGTGCGGGCTGAAGATGTCGAGGGCGGTTTAACGGCGGGGGAGCGGGCGGTCAACGCCGGGCGGACAAAGACACCACATTGTCACCGCCGCCGCCGTCCTTGACGGTCGAAAGGAACCGCTTGATGTTGCGCGCCGCCTGCCGGATCCGGTGCTCGTTCTCGACCAGGGCGATCCGGACATGCTCATCGCCATGTTCGCCAAAGCCGATGCCGGGTGCTACGGCGACATCGGCCTTCTCGACCAGCAGTTTGGAAAATTCGAGCGATCCGAGATGCTTGAAGGGCTCGGGAATCGGCGCCCAGGCAAACATGGTCGCCGGCGGCGGCGGCACGTTCCAGCCGGCCTTGCCAAAGCTGTCGACCAGCACGTCGCGGCGGCGCTTGTAGATCGAGCGCACCTCGGCAATGTCCGATCCGTCGCCGTTGAGCGCTGCCGTTGCCGCCACCTGGATCGGCGTGAAGGCGCCATAATCGAGATAGGACTTGACCCGGGTCAGGGCCGAGATCAGCCGCTCATTGCCCACCGCGAACCCCATCCGCCATCCCGGCATCGAGAATGTCTTCGACATCGACGTGAACTCGACGCAGATGTCGATCGCGCCCGGAACCTGAAGTACCGATGGCGGCGGCGTGTCATCGAAGTAGATTTCGGCATAGGCGAGATCGGACAGGATGATGATGTCGTGCTTCCTGGCGAAGGCCACGACCTCCTTGTAGAAATCGAGTGTCGCCACATAGCTCGTCGGATTGGACGGGTAATTCAGGATCAGCGCCAGCGGCTTCGGGATCGAATGCCGCATCGAGCGTTCGAGCGCCAGGAAGAAACTGTCATCGGGCACCACATCGAGCGACCGGATCACCCCGCCCGACATGATGAACCCGAAAGCGTGAATCGGATAGGTCGGATTGGGGCACAGGATAACATCGCCCGGCGCCGTGATCGCCTGGGCCATGTTAGCGAAGCCTTCCTTGGAGCCCAGCGTGGCGACAATTTGCGTTTCGGGATTGAGCTTGACGTCAAAACGCCGCTGGTAATACCCGGCCTGGGCGCGCCTGAGACCGGGAATGCCCCGCGATGTCGAGTAGCGGTGCGTGCGCGGATCTCTCACCGCTTCGCACAATTTGTCGACAATGGCTTGAGGCGTCGGCAGATCGGGATTGCCCATGCCGAGGTCGATGATATCCGCGCCCCCTGCCCGGGCCGATGCCTTCAGCCGGTTGACCTGTTCAAACACATATGGCGGAAGTCTGCGGACCTTGTGAAATTCTTCCATGGAATTCCCCGGAATTGCGGGCTTTGTGATGGCGCCCTGATGCCACGGGTTTGCGTCCAAACACGCATGAACGCAAGGTTTAATTCTCGATTTCCTTCTTGGCGTCGGCGCCGTGATTGGCAGCCAGCGCCCGAAGCTGCTTGAGCCGCGCTTCATATTGGGCGCGCGCGCCGGGTGTCGCCGCTCGCGCGCGCAGAAGTGCTGCCATTTCCGCCTCCGCAGCGCGCTTTTCCGCATCGCTCATCTGGGTGTTTGCAGCCTTGGGCATGCGGCCAAAAGTCGGGTACTCGCCGGTGCGGCGGGCTCCGGTCTCGACGAAGTCCTGTGTCTCCACCGGCGTGGTCTGCTCAATCGGAACAACCGACATGATGCCGGGGTTCCTGCGGATCACGGTAGGCGCGGCCGACGTCGTCTGCGCAGCGGTATCGGGCTGGTCCGCCGAGCCGGCCGCCGCCTCCCCGGTCACAGCCGCAGGCGCCGCTTGAACTTCGGAGCTGGCAACGCTTGCGGCCGTTGGAGCAGCGTCTTCCAGCGAGGCTGTCTGACACCCGGCTGCAAGAAGTGCGACACATGCAACAAACGCCGGACGATGAAATGGTATCATGGCGATGTATATTCCGGTCTCCACCAGATGGTGGTCATGACATGGACAAAAAAAGCCCTTATCAAGGAAGGACTGATGCCTGGATTTACATCCAACCATCGCAAACAAGCCGATTTAAGGCAGAAGACAGGCCGGAGGCAAGCTCCGGCACGCAGGAGGAGGCGTCAATATGCCGGACAAGGGAAAGAGCATCACCGGGGAAGACCAGATCCAGGCCAAGTCATCGCTGGCCGATGCCTATGTCGTCAAGGATCCGGAAGTGTTTGCGCGCAACGTCGCGCGCATGCTCGAGGAACTGGGCAAGGCTGCTTCGGCCTGGGTCGAGCCGCGCGAAAAAGGCGAAGTTTCCGACACCGTCTCCGAACCCATGACCGACATGGTCAAGACATTTTCCAAGGTCGGAGAATACTGGCTGTCCGACCCCAAGCGCGCCATCGAGGCGCAGACCTCGCTGCTCACCGGCTATTTCGACATGTGGAGCGATTCGCTCAAGCGCATGTCGGGTGAAGACAAGACGCCCAGGAAGAAGACCACCGACAAGCGCTTCTCCGATCCGGACTGGGAGAACAATCCGTTCTTCGAATTCCTGAAAAACGCCTATTTCATCACTTCGGACTGGGCCAACAAGCTGGTTGCCGAGAGCGAAGGGCTGGATGAGCATACCCGCCACAAGGCGGAGTTCTACATGCGCCAGATCACCAGCGCCCTCTCACCCGCCAATTTTCTCGCCACCAATCCCGAACTCTACAAGGAAACGGTGGCCTCCAACGGTGAAAACCTCGTCCGGGGCATGCACATGCTGGCCGAGGACATTGCCGCAGGCAAAGGCGAGCTGAAGCTGCGCCAGTCCGATTCGTCCAACTTCAAGGTCGGCGAAAACATTGCCGTATCGCCCGGCAAGGTCATCGCCCAGGACGACATCTGCCAGATCATCCAGTATGAGCCCAAGACCGAGACTGTGCTCAAGCGTCCGCTGCTGATCGTCCCACCCTGGATCAACAAGTTCTACATTCTCGATCTCAATCCGAAGAAATCCTTCATCAAATGGGCTGTCGAACAGGGCCACACGGTGTTTGTGATCTCCTGGGTCAACCCGGACCAACGCCACGCCAAAAAGGATTGGGAAGCCTATTCCCGCGAAGGCATCTCGTTTGCGCTCGACACCATCGAACAGTCGACCGGCGAGCGCGAGGTCAACGCCATCGGCTATTGCGTCGGCGGAACCCTGCTGGCTGCGACGCTGGCCTTGCACGCCCTGGAAAAGGACAAGCGGATCGCCACGGCGACGTTTTTCACCACCCAGACCGATTTCACCTATGCGGGCGACCTCAAGGTCTTTGTCGACGAGGCGCAGATCGCCTCGATCGAACAGGCGATGGAGAAGAATGGTTATCTCGACGGCTCGAAGATGGCCACGGCCTTCAACATGCTGCGCGCCTCCGACCTGATCTGGCCCTATGTCGTCAACAATTACCTCAAGGGCAAGGATCCGATGCCCTTTGATCTGTTGTACTGGAACTCGGACGCGACGCGCATGCCCGCAGCCAACCATTCCTATTATCTGCGCAATTGCTATCTCGAGAACAGCCTTGCCAAGGGCAAGATGAAGCTGGCGGGCAAAACCCTCAAGCTCGGCAAGGTCAAGATCCCGGTCTACAATCTCGCGGCAAAGGAAGACCATATCGCCCCCGCCCGCTCCGCCTATATCGGCGGCCAGCTGTTTGGCGGCGACGTGACCTATGTGATGGCGGGATCCGGCCACATAGCCGGCGTCATCAATCCGCCCGAGGCGGGCAAATACCAGTTCTGGTCGGATGGCCCGAAAGGCGCGGAATTCGACGACTGGGTCAAGGGCGCGAAGGAAACGCCGGGGTCCTGGTGGCCGCACTGGCATGAGTGGATAAAGTCCCACTCCAGCGAGGAAGTCCCGGCGCGCGAGCCCGGTGGCGGCAGGCTCAACGCCATCGAGGACGCGCCCGGATCCTATGTCCGGACCCGGGTCTGACGCCAGGAGCGAGGCTGACGGCTATTTGCGGGCGAATCGAAAGCCTGCTATCGGCCCGGCATGCACTTTGACCCGCCCCTGATCCCCGCGACGCTGGTCCGCCGCTACAAGCGCTTCCTGTTCGACGCGGAACTGGAGACGGGCGAGCTGATCACCGGATTTTGCCCCAACACCGGCTCCATGCGCGGCCTGACCGCGCCGGGATCGAGATGTTACCTGACGGAGCATTCCGGCGGCACGCGCAAATACCGCCATGCCCTGGAGCTTGTCGAGGCTGACGGCACCCTGGTCGGCATCAACACCGCCCGGCCCAACCGGCTGGTGGAGGAAGCGATCACCGCAGGCCTCATCGGCTCCCTCGGAGATTATGCCGTGTGCAGGCCGGAGCAGAAATACGGCGTCAATTCGCGCATCGACTTCCTGCTCAGCGATCCCGAAAGGGGCCTGGCCTATGTCGAGGTCAAGAACGTGCATTTTTGCCGGTCGCCGAGCCTGGCCGAATTCCCCGACAGCGTTACCAGCCGGGGCGCGAAGCATCTGGAAGAACTGGGCGCCATGGCCGAGGCTGGACATCGCGCCATCATGGTCTATCTCATTCAGCGGGCCGATGTGGACCGCCTGAGCATGTGCCGTGACCTTGATCCGGCCTATGCGGCGGCTTTTGACCGGGCCATGAAACGCGGGGTTGAAGCTTGCGCAATACGGTGCAAGATCACATCTCATGAAATACGCGCTGAATCGCTCGTTCCCGTTGAGGAACCCGGCCTAAGCAGCGTACTATAACCCTTGAACCGGCGCGATGCCGGCTGCGACCAGACAAAGCGAGCCTTCCATGGTTACCTATATCGACGCTGCTTCGGCTCCGATGAGAAACACCGGCCAGATCCGGCTTTACGGCCCCGATGGCTTTGAAGGCATGCGCAAGGCAAGCCAGCTCACCGCACGGTGCCTCGATGAACTGGTGGCCATGGTCGTCCCCGGCATCACCACCAACGAGATCGACCGGTTCGTCTTCGAATTCGGCATGGACAACAACGCCCTGCCCGCCACGCTCAATTACCGCGGCTACACCAAATCCTGCTGCACCTCGATCAATCACGTGGTCTGCCACGGCATTCCCAACGACAAGCCGCTGCGCGAGGGCGACATCGTCAATATCGACGTGACCTATGTGCTCGACGGCTGGCACGGCGATTCGAGCCGCATGTATCCGGTGGGCGAAATCAAGCGCGCCGCCGAGCGGCTGCTGGAAATCACCCAGAACTCGCTGATGCTGGGCATCGCGGCGGTCAAGCCCGGCGCCCGCACCGGCGCCATCGGCCACGCCATCCAGACCTATGCCGAGGCGGAACGCTGCTCGGTGGTCCGCGATTTCTGCGGTCACGGGGTGGGCAGGCTTTTTCATGACGCCCCCAACATCCTGCATTACGGACGTCCTGAAGAGGGTCCGGAGATGCGTCCGGGCATGATCTTCACCATCGAGCCGATGATCAATCTCGGCCGCCCGCATGTCAAAGTGCTCTCGGACGGCTGGACGGCGGTGACCCGCGACCGCTCGCTCACCGCGCAATACGAGCATACGATCGGCGTCACCGAAGACGGATGCGAGATCTTCACCCTGTCGCCCGCAGGCCTCGATCGCCCCGGCCTGCCCGCATGACATCACGCCGTCGCCCTGGTCTGGATGAAAGAGGCCTCGGCCAAGGCGGCTTGAAGGATGAGGGCGAGGATTACGCACCAGACGATGAGCGCAGCTTCTTTGCCGAAAGCCGCCAGGCCAGGACAAAGGGACAGGCGCTTGCAACCGACCCCGGCGGTCAGCCGGCCGGCGCGGAAGAACATTACCACGGCCACCGCGACAGGCTGCGCCAGCGGTTTCGCGACAGCGGCGACCGCGCGCTCGCCGATTACGAACTGCTCGAACTGCTGCTGTTCCGGCTGATCCCCCGCCGCGACACCAAGCCGATCGCCAAGGCCCTGCTCGCCCGCTTCGGCTCGTTGCCGGAGGTGCTGGGCGCCCCCACCCATCTTCTCACCGAGGTCAAGGGCGTGGGCGACAGCGTCGCCACCGATCTCAAGCTGGTGGCGGCGATCGCCCACCGCATGCTCAAGGGCGACCTCAAGGGCCGCCAGGTGCTGGCGTCCTGGTCATCGGTGATCGAATATTGCCGCGCGGCGATGGCGTTCGAGGCGCGCGAGCAGTTCCGGGTGCTGTTTCTGGACAAGAAGAACGCGCTCATCGCCGACGAGGTGCAGCAGACCGGGACCGTCGATCACACACCGGTCTATCCGCGCGAGGTGGTCAAGCGCGCGCTGGAACTCTCCGCCACCGCCATCATCCTGGTTCACAACCATCCCTCCGGCGACCCAACGCCGTCGCGCGCCGATATCGAGATGACCAAGCTGATCATCGACACGGCGCGTCCGCTGGGCATCACCGTGCATGATCACATCATCATCGGCAAGGACGGACACGCCAGCCTTAAGGGGCT
The DNA here is from genome assembly GCF_014359905.1 of Hoeflea sp. Classification (GTDB taxonomy): domain Bacteria; phylum Pseudomonadota; class Alphaproteobacteria; order Rhizobiales; family Rhizobiaceae; genus Hoeflea. The sequence continues at coordinate 22,291 of NZ_JACIYP010000008.1, forward strand.
GAAGCTGATCTAGTCCTGTGTCCAGCCGGGCCGCATTTCCCGGCTTTCGAGAAAGCGGCTGGCATCTGCCCCGATCTGCTCAAGCCGCTCCGGCGCCATCTTGCCGAGCGCCCCCATGATCAGGCCCATGCGATGGTTCTGCCTCAGGACATGCTCGTTGGCCGAGAGGAAATTCCAGTAGAGATAGTTGAACGGGCAGGCATTTTCGCCGGTTTTCAGCTTCACGTCATACCGGCAGCCCGCGCAGTAATCGCTCATCTTGTTGATATAGGCGCCGGACGCCGCATAGGGCTTGGAGGCGAGGAAGCCCCCATCCGCATAGAGCGCCATGCCCACCACATTGGGCATCTCGACCCACTCATAGGCGTCCCAGTAGACGATCAGGAACCATTCCTGCACCTCTTTCGGGTCGATCCCTGCGAGCAGGCAGAAATTTCCAAGGATCATCAATCGCTGGATATGGTGCGCATAGGCATTGGCCTTTGTTTCCGTGATCGCCTGATGGAGGCAGTTCATGCCCGTCTCTCCGGTCCAGAAGAAGCCCGGCAGTGGCCGCGTCGCATCGAGCGCATTGGCGTGGGCATAGTCCGGCATCTTCAGCCAGTAGACGCCGCGGATGAACTCGCGCCAGCCGATGATCTGGCGGATGAACCCCTCGACGGCGTTGAGCGGCGCATTTCCGTGCCGCCAAGCCGCCACCGCCCTGTCGCAGCATTCGCGCGGACCCAGAAGGCCGCAATTGATCAGGGCGGAGAGATGGCTGTGAAACAGAAGCGGCTCGCCCTGCTTCATGGCGTCCTGCCAGTCACCGAAGCCCGGCAGCGCCTCGGCGATGAACCAGTCCAGATAGGAAAGCGCAGCGGCCCGCGTCACAGGATGATCGAACGGCTCTAGATCGCCGAAATGGCTGGCGAAGCACCGGGCCACGAGTTCCATGACCCCGCGGGTCGTCCCGTCCGGCTCGAAACCGGGACGGACCGGAATCCGGATCCTGTCCGGCAGCGTCTTGCGGTTGTCCGAATCAAAGTTCCACTGGCCGCCCTCCGGCTCACCGTCGACCATCAGATAGCCGGTCCGCCGTCGCATCTCGCGGTAGAAATACTCCATGCGGAGGGATTTCGGCTGCTGGCCCTTGCCGTTCACGGCCCAGCTCACGAAATCCTCGTGGCTGGCCAGAAATCGCGTGTCCGCGCGGATTTCCAGATCCACACGCAGCTCTTCCCGCCATGTCTGTGCATCATCGAGCACCCGGGCTTCCGACGGCTCGGTCATCACAACCCGGCGAGCGTCGTTTCGCATGACGGATTCGGCCAACGCCGCGCCAAACGCGCCGGGATTTCCGTCTGCGTCCAGCGTGAGATAATCGACCTCAAACCCCTCCGCGCGCAGATCCTCGGCGAAGTGGCGCATGGCCGAGAACAGGAAGGCGATCTTCTTCTTGTGGTGACGCACCGAGGTCGCCTCGCCCATGACTTCGGCAAGAAAGATCACGTCACGCCCGGGCACGGCATCGGACAGGCTCGAAAGCTCGCGCGACAGCTGATCTCCGAGAACAAAGCGCAGGATTTTATTCTCGGACATCGGGACTCCCGGCTATTGCACGCTCCCGGCCGCTTATTCGGAATCCGGTTATCGCGGCTTACGCAACGGCGGGCTCGATGGATCGCTTCGGTCAGAAGCGGCGCCCGCCGTCGCATCGCACGCGCACAAACAAAAACGCCGGAGCAACGTGCCCCGGCGTTTGAAACGGTTGACTGCGAAGACGCCCTATTCGGACGCTGCGTCGTCCTTCTTGGCTGCCTTCTTCTTGGCAGGGGCCTTCTTCTTGGCGGCCGGCTTTGCTTCGGCCTCTGCCTCATCGTCGGCCATCAGTTCTTCCTTGCTCACGGTCTTGTCCGTCACGTCGATGACGGTGAGCATGTGATCGATGGTCTTTTCTTCGAAGATCGGCGCGCGCAGCGAGGCGACGGCACCGGGGGTCTTCTGGAAATATTCGTAGATTTCCTGTTCCTGGCCGGGGAACTTGCGCACCTGTTCGAACAGCGAGCGCTGCAGTTCCTCATCGGAGACCTGGATACCGGCTTCTTCGCCGATCTTGGACAGGACCAGGCCGAGACGGACCCGACGCTCGGCCAGCTTGCGGTATTCCTCGCGCGCTGCCTCTTCGGTGGTGTCCTCGTCCTCGAAGGTCTTGCCGTTGTCGCTCAGTTCCTGGTTGATCTGGCGCCAGATGCTTTCGAATTCGGCATCGACCAGCTTGGAGGGCGAATCGAACTTGTGGGCCTCGTCGAGCTGATCGAGGATCTGCCGCTTCAGCTTCTGGCGGGTGATCTGGCCATACTGGCTTTCGATCTGCGAGCGGACAATTTCGCGCAGCTTGTCGGCCGATTCGAGGCCGAGCGTCTTGGCCAGCTCATCGTTGACTTCGAGCGCGCCCGGAGCCGCAACCGCCTTGACGGTGATGTCGAACTTGGCTTCCTTGCCGGCCAGATGCGCGGCCTGGTATTCAGCCGGGAACGTGACCGAGATTTCCTTCTGGTCGCCTGCCTTGAGGCCGACCAGCTGTTCTTCGAAACCGGGGATGAAGCGATTCGAGCCGATGACCAGCTCGGCGTCCTGATCGGCGCCGCCTTCAAAGGGCTCGCCGTCAAGCTTGCCGAGGTAATCGATCGTCACCTTGTCGCCGTCAGCGGCCTTGCCGTCCTTGGGCTCGTAGGTGCGGCTGTTTTCAGCAACGCGCAGCACCTGCTCCTCGACTTCGTCGGCAGGCACGTCGATGATTTCGCGCACGACCTTGAAGCTGCTCATGTCCGCCACGTCGAATGCCGGGATGACTTCATAGACCATGGTGAATTCGAAATCGGCTGCGCCGCTCAGGATCTGGTCGGCTTCCTTCTCGTCCTCGGTCATGGAGATTTCGGGCTGGGTTGCAGCCCGCTCGCCACGCTCGGAAAGGATCGCGGTCGGCTTTTCCTGGATCATTTCATTGACCAGTTGCGCCATGATCGACTTTCCATAGACCTTCTTAAGGTGCGAGATCGGCACCTTGCCCGGACGGAAACCGTTGATCCGCATCTTGCCCTTGGCTTCGGCAAGCTTCTCGTTCATCTGCGATGCCATGTCCGCGGCGGGAACGACAATTTTCAATTCGCGCTTCAGCCCTTCGGCAAGCGTTTCGGTAACCTGCATGTTCAAACCTTCATTTCCTCGCGACTGCGACCGTTCGGGTTGGCCCCGCGACTGGGCCGGTTTTTCCGGCGTCGCTTGTGGCATTTTTCATTTCAGACACCGAACCGGATCAACCGGCAGGACGCCTCTTCGTACTTGCCCGCTCGTCCTGCGCCACGCGGGCTGCCGGACTGGACACTAATCTGGTGCGGGTAGAGAGACTTGAACTCCCACGCCTTACGGCACCAGAACCTAAATCTGGCGTGTCTACCAATTTCACCATACCCGCTCTTGGGGTCGCAAAACACCGCTCGCGCGAGGCGACCCTGAACGCGTGCGCTCTATATCACCCGTTTGGCGGCGATCAAAGGGAAAATGACCATGGTCATCAGGGTTTTTGCCCGCAAGGCCGCCTGAAAGCAAATTGTAGCCGGCTTTTCAGTAGAGCGGCTCCTGGTAAAGTGTCTCGCCATCGATCATCAGTCGCGCAATTTGCGCTTCGCCATCGGCCGACACCCGGACCGCGACAGTCGTCCGGCCTTCGTTCTGGGCATCCTCGATCTCAAGCCCCTCGCCTTCGGGAACATAGTAACGCTCGATCCCGAAGCTCAGCGGGCCGATCGAATTCGATCCCCCCGACGGTCGGGCGACCGTGATCCGGACCGGCTCCGATCTGAGAACCACATCTTCCCCGACCACCGCCGAGGGCTTCGAGAAGCTCGCGGTCCTGACGACATAAGCGCCATCGCTTCCCGGCGTCAGGACAAGCCACACCGGCGCGGTGGTATCTTCCGCGGGCCAGGCGCCGGTCACCAGGCTGCCGTCTATGGAGGAGAGATCCGCATAGCCGAGCCTGACATAATCCCCGCGCATCAGGTCACGCGGATCGACCGGTTCGGTCTTGAGCACGACTTCCCTGCCGTCCCTCAGGATCGAGGCCCGGCGCTCGATAGCCAGCGCCAGCGTTCCGACCAGAATCGCAGCCGACACAAGCCCGGCAAGAATCGGATTGAGCCGCCGCCGCAGGATTTGCCCCAGACCGGTCATGACCGCGCCTCCTGTTTCTTGAAGCGTCTTTCAATCTTCATCACCGTGAACGCGATGACGGCCAGCACCAGTCCGCCCACGAACAGGAAGCCGGAACTGCCGAGCAGCGATCCCAGTGTTTCGCTGACCACGTAGATCGTTTCGCAAGCGAAGGCGAAATAGGCAAAGCGGCGCACCAGGCGGTTTTCGCCGCCGGCAATGGCCAGCACGGCCACGCTGGTCACCAGAACGAACGCGGCAAGCGCCATTTCCATCGCCAATCCCGGATTGTCGAGAGTGGCCTGGATCAGCCCGAGCCCTGACAAGAGCATGACCGCACCGTAGGACGACATGGAACCATGCCGGGAAACGGCGCCGCCGAGCACCGTGGGCGCAAACGATCCAAGACCGAACACAGCCGCACCGATTGCGGCCAGCACATAGCCGGGCTCAAGGGTGGTGGCTTCCTCGATGATCCACATGGCCCAGCAGATCAGCAGCAAGGCCGAGAGGTGTCCGGCGATGGTGGAGCGCGATCGCCAGGCCGACAGGCCGACGGCAAGGGCGAGCGCCAGGACAATCAGGTAGCCGGAAACATTGAGGTCATTCCCGGAGCGGGAATCGAATACGGTTGCTTCGGCGAGCAGATAGCCGAATCCCAGCAGACCGGCGCCGACGGCGGCCATGGGCGAGGAGAAGGCCAGTGACACCACCAGCGCGCCGACTGCCCAGGTCAGCATGAACGCCGCTTCGTCGCCGCTCAGGTGATACATCTGCCCGACCAGCGCAATGCCCGCCCCGTAGCACAACAGCGCAAACACCAGTGCCGCCTCGGCAACCCAACCGGAGCCCCGCCTCAGCGCTATCGCTGCCGCCGCAAGCCCGACACTAATAAAGACACAGATGGTGACCACCCGCATCAGCCGCGGAATGAAGTCCCAGTTTGCCGCAATCAGCGCAATCACCGCCGCGCCGAACAACACCGCTGCAAGCACCGCCAGCACCGCAGACAGGCTGAAGCCGGTGTGACGCCGGTCATGGTCGGCCAGCAGGATCTCGTCCTGCCCGGGCTGCAGAAGCCCGCTCCGGGTCCAGTGATCGATCTCGCGGGACAAATACCTTCGAAACATGGGTCGATTCTTTCATTCGGGATTTATGGCGAAGATGACACCAACCGGCGAAGCCGACAATGATCGTCCGACACTGATGGCATAAACAGCACTCTGCCCCCAAATATGCCGGCCATGCACAGCTATGAGGCAAATTACCCTGGAATAGCCTCAAGCCATGCAATTACGGAATAGCTTCCATGAGGATATTGCACTGCACAAATCGATTGAATGCCCCTATATTCAAAACATCGGAACGCCACGGTGGTGAGCCGAGAAACAGCAGGACAGAAGGAGATAGACCATGAAACTGATCCGCTCCTACGCCAGCTGGCGGAAGTACCGCGAAACCTGCGTCGAGCTCAACAGGCTCTCTGAGCGCGAGTTGAGCGACATCGGCATGTCACGGGGCGATATTCCATTCGCCGCACGGCGCGCCTTGTAAGAGTTTTACGAATTCGGAGCGGCCTCCTCCTCCTCCTCCCATAAAGCCGCTTCGATGTGACTGGTGTTCATCCTCCTCCCGAGCATCAGTCTCCCAAAATGACGCCCACCGGATCCTCCTCCCCCGGTGGGCGTTATTTTTTGTCCGGTGACAAGCGGCACTGCGCGCTCCGCCTCCAATCCTCCATTATCAATGCCCGTCCTTTCGCCGACAACCCGCGCGGGCCTTCCCGATCGCGATCAGCCGGCTCGCGCCGAACTGCGCTGTAACGAAGCCTTAACGTTTATTAACAGGGCCTTACCCGGAGGCGATGCAGAAACCGCATGGCTCCAATGCATTATTTTGCACTGCACAAATCAGACCCAGCTACCTATATCGAGGTCAACAAACACGGAGCTGATTTTCAGCCCAAAACTGAAAGGACCAAGACCATGAACTTCCGCAAGGCTTACAAAGACTGGCGCGACTATCGCAACACAGTCAACGAACTGTCCCGCATGTCTGAACGCGAACTCAATGACCTCGGCATTTCCCGCGGCGATATCCCCTTCGTCGCACGCCGTCCCGGCCACTAAGTTCGAAAATCACTGCCCGGTCCTCACCGGTCAATCCAAACGGCGCCCTGGAGACAGGGCGCTGTTTCTGTTTGTGCGGCCCGCAATCTCCGGGGATTGTCGAGCAATCAGCACCAGGCCGTCCGCCGGCACTGCCTGCCTAAAATACCGGCAGCATCGGAAACTGACCCGCCCGTTAACCAGCCATTCCGGCCTTGCATAACAGGAGTGCTTATATTGCTCTGCACAATTGGAATGCAATCGCCTATATGACGGGCATCAGATTGATCACACAGTAATCACCGCCCTCCCTGAAGGGCGCGCACCCGAGGAGACCGCAATGAACATTCTTAGCAGAGCACGCAGCTGGATGAAGACCCGCCAGACCGCACAGGAACTCGCCAACCTTTCCAACGAGACCCTCGCCGACATCGGCCTGACCCGTTTCGACATCGACAACGTGGCACGCGGCCTTCGCACCCGCTAAGCGCGTATGATATGACCGTTCGTTACGGCGTCCCTTGGGACGCCGTTTTCGTTTGCAGGCAGGCTCTGCAAAACATCTTTGAGACGGGACCGCGCCCGTGGTAAACGGACGCCATGACCAAGAGCAATCCTTCCCCCTCTCCCATTCACGTCATCGGCGGCGGCCTCGCCGGATCGGAAGCAGCATGGCAGATCGCGCGCCGCGGCCTGCCCGTGGTTCTGCACGAGATGCGGCCGGTGCGCGGCACCGATGCCCACAAGACCGACAGCCTGGCCGAACTCGTCTGTTCCAATTCCTTCCGCTCCGATGACGCGGAAAACAACGCCGTGGGCGTCATCCATGCGGAAATGCGGCTCGCCGGCTCGTTGATCATGGCCTGCGCCGACAAGAACCAGGTGCCCGCAGGCGGCGCATTGGCCGTCGACCGGGAAGGGTTTGCCCGGGCCGTCACCGACGCCATCGAAGCCGAGCCGTTGATCGAGATTGCGCGCGAGGAAATCACCGGCCTGCCGCCCCACGATTGGGACCAGACCATCATCGCCACCGGCCCGCTAACGGCACCGGGGCTTGCCGAAGCGATCAGCGCCGAGACCGGCCAGGACGCGCTTGCGTTCTTCGATGCCATCGCGCCGATCATCTACACCGAGTCGATCGACATGTCGGTGTGCTGGTTCCAGTCGCGCTACGACAAGGTCGGGCCCGGCGGCACCGGCAAGGACTATATCAACTGTCCCATGGACAAGGATCAGTATGACGCCTTTGTCGACGCGCTGATTGCCGGCGACACCACCGGTTTCAAGGAATGGGAAGGCACGCCCTATTTCGACGGCTGCCTGCCGATCGAGATCATGGCCGAACGCGGCCGCGAGACGCTGCGCCATGGCCCGATGAAGCCGATGGGCCTGACCAATGCCCACAAGCCCGATATCAAGGCCTATGCCGTGGTGCAGCTGCGCCAGGACAATGCGCTGGGCACGCTCTACAACATGGTCGGTTTCCAGACCAAGCTGAAATATGGCGCGCAGGCAGAGATCTTCCGGCTGATTCCGGGCCTCGAGAACGCCGAATTTGCCCGCCTCGGCGGCCTGCACCGCAACACCTATCTCAATTCGCCGCGGCTGCTCGACGGCACGCTGCAGCTCAAGTCCCGTCCGGGGCTCAGATTCGCCGGCCAGATCACCGGCTGCGAAGGCTATGTGGAAAGCTCTGCGATGGGGCTTCTGGCAGGCCGCTTCGCCGCAGCAGACCGTCTGGGCGAGGCTCTCGCTCCGCCGCCGCTTACAAGCGCGTTTGGCGCGCTGCTCAACCACATCACCGGCGGCCACATCGAAAGCAATGACGAACCCGGCAAGCGCTCGTTCCAGCCGATGAATGTCAATTTCGGCCTGTTTCCGCCGCTCGAACCGGGCGCAATCCTCCGCCCCGAGGGCGGCGGCCGGTTCCGCGGCAAGGACAAGGCCAAGGCAAAGAAGCAGGCGATGGCCCGCCGGGCGCTCACCGATTTTGCCGCATGGCTCGAGGAAGGGCCGGCTATCCGGCAAGCCGCCGAGTAGGGCCCCGATCGGGAACGACTGCTACTCCGCGGCGGCCACCGGAGCGTTGCTCTGGATCCGGGTGCCTGCGCCCGGCAGACCCGGCATTCCGGCCGCTTCCGGGTGCTGCGCCACGTAATCCGCCTTCAGCTCCTCAGAGCCCTTGCGCGATCCGTCATGGCTCCAGCCCGGCGGCGCGAACAGATAGGCGAGCCGCTCGGTCACCGTCAGCCCCGGCTGGAACACATCGCGGAACATGTCTATCCACTCGTGAAACGCCACCTTGACCGGGTTGAAGGTGCCGATGTTCTTGACGATGCCGTAACGCGGCATGTCCTCGTCAAGTTCGGGCACGAAACTGCCGAACATCCGGTCCCAGATGATCAAGGTGCCAGCATAGTTCGAATCGAGATAGCGCGGATTGGTGGCGTGATGCACCCGGTGGTGAGACGGCGTGTTGAAAATCAACTCAATCGGCTTCCACATCCTGCCGATCGCCTCGGTGTGGATCCAGAACTGGTAGATCAGGTTGAGTCCGCCGACAAACAGCAAGAGCACCGGATGGAACCCGATCAACGCCAGTGGAATCCGCAGGATGAACATGCCGGTGAATGTCCCGGTCCAGCTCTGCCTCAGCGCGGTCGACAGATTGTAATGCTGCGAGGAGTGATGATTGACGTGCTCGGCCCAGACCCAGCGGCATCGATGGGCAATGCGGTGATACCAGTAATATCTGAGATCATCGAGAATGAAGCACAGGGCGACGGCCCACCAGGCGGTGCCGAAATCATAGATGCGGTATTCCCAGGCCCACATCAGCACAAAGAAGGCAACGAAACCGAGCAGCAGGCCCGAGACCACATTGCCCACGCCCATCATCAGCGAGGTCAGCGTATCGCGCGTCTCGTAGTCGCCGCGGCGCCTGAAATAGCGGATGACGAACAGCTCGAGCAGGATGGCGATCACGAAGAACGGGATCGCCAGCTGCGTCACATCCGGAAAATCCTTCAAGTCAGGCATTGTTCCCCTCCCCGGGCTCGTCGGATTGCGGACCCGCCAGAACAAAGCTGCCGCACAGCCACAGCGACACTTCCGCCGCCTCTTCCTGGTTCACGAACAAAAACTCGCCGCCCTTGAGGGTCGAATCGTGAAAAATGACCTTCAGTCCCGCCTTGTCCTCAAGCGGCTCCACCATGACCGAGCCCGGCAGGATCAGCCTTGCAACGTAATGACGCCCCATCGTCTGCAGAAAACCGACTTTTCCATCCGCGAGCCTCAGGAAGCAGGCGTTTCCATCCGCCGTCATCGTCACCGAGCGGATGGCCTCGCCGGGATAGGCGCGGGCGAATTCAATGATCGCTTCGCCGGTGTCGCGCGTCTCCTTCCGGCGCGATCCGCCGCTGTAATGCACAGCGCCGATCACCAGCAAGACGCCAAAGGCGACTACAACCACCAGGACTCCAAGGCTCATCTGTTCCCTCCGAATTGACGTGGCTCCCGGACGCGTCAACATCCCGGACTATGCCTTGCAGCTCATTCATGCGCAAGCCGTGGACAATGGTGGATCAAGCGCCGCACACCGAACGGGTCAGAAACGAAGCGATCAGACCCGGCCGCGCCGCGCCGCCCGCCACAAGCGCCATTGCCGCCGCCATTGCGGCGGTTGAAGCGATGTCTCCAGACTGGCCGCGCCCAGCTTTTCAGCGCGCGCGAGAACCGGCTCCACCAGTGCGACCGGCAGATAGGCAGGAAAGACCAATCCCGGCAGCAGCGCGAGTGCCGACCTCGCCTTGTCCAGATGCTCCCGCCCGAACCCGGCAAAGGCCCGCACCGCATTGGAAATCAACGAGCGGTCTTCGCCGCCCAGAAACCCGTCGCGATCCAGCCCGGTCGCAGCCAGCAGATCGCCCGGCACAAACACCTGGCCCCTGCCTTGCGTGATCGGCAGCATCATCAGATGCCCCGCCACCACCTGCGCCACGCCGGCATGACCGCTGGCCGTCGCCGTCTCAGCCGAATTGGCAGGATCAATCAGAAAAGCCGACATCTGCAACATCGCCGAGGCGGTTTCGCCGGCATAGCCCTCGTAGCTCGAGCGATCGGGCATCGGATCGTCATAAAGATCAAAAATTCGCGCCTCGCACATTGCCAGCAGCGGCGCTGCCGGCATGGAGCGGCGCTCGATCACATCAAGCAGGGCCGCGGCCACTGGGTGGGCCCGCGCCTCCCCGCCCCGTTCTCCTGCCAGCACGTCGCGCCACCATTGCAGCCGAACCTCCCCAGGCAGCGGTTCGCGCACACGGTCCCGGATCGAGGCTATTTCGGCGTTGAACAGCATCAAGGCCAGCAGGTCATCGCGCGCCGCTTCCGGCATCAGCAACAGCGCCAGATACCGGTCGATGTCGGCCCGGCGGAGATCGGAGACCAGCTGCTGGCGCAATGCCGGCGCCAGAGCGCCTGATGATCCTGGCCCGGTCACGCCCTCACACGGCGATCAGCGCGGCGGCAACCGCGCGTGATTCGGCCAGCATGACGTTGTAGGTCCGCACCGCGGCGCCCGTGCTCATCGGATCGGACGAGACATCGGCGGCCCGCAACGCCGCCTTCAGGTCGGCCGGCAAAGGCCGGATCTCCATGCCGGTTCCCACCAGCAGAAACTCGATCTCCCGCGTCTCCGCCAACACCTTCTCGAACAGCGCCGGTGTCAGCGCTGCATCCCCGGTCACATCCCAGCCATAAATGCCGGAAGGCAGGCACAGGATCGAGCCCCGATGCGACATGTCGGCAAAACGGAAACCGCCATTGCCATAGGCCTCGATCGGCGCGCGTCCCGGGAAATGCGCCTCGCGGATCTCGATGCCCCGTGCCATTCCTCAGGCCGTGCTCTTGTTGGCGACGTCCGGAGCGGTTTCTTCGTCCTCCTCGGCATCCATTCCGACCCGGAACGTGGCTGCCCGGAGCTTGAACAGAATCAGCACCGGAGCCGCGATGAAGATCGACGAATAGGTGCCGATCACCACGCCAAAGATCATGGCGAAGGTGAAGGAGCGGATGACTTCGCCGCCGAACAGGAACAGCGCCAGAAGCGCCAGAAGCGTGGTCACCGATGTCAGGATGGTGCGCGGCAGCATCTGGTTGATCGACAGATCGAGCAGAGCGGGCAACGGCATCTTCTTGTATCGCCTCAGGTTCTCGCGGACACGGTCATACACGACCACCGTATCGTTGAGCGAATAGCCAACAATCGTCAGCACCGCGGCGATACTCGAGAGGTTGAACTCTATGCCGGAGACCACGAAGATGCCGATGGTCAGCACCACGTCATGCACCGTCGCGATGATGGCGCCGAGCGCGAATTGCCACTCAAAGCGGAACCAGATGTAGATGAGGATCGCCAGCAGCGACGCGATGACGGCGATGGTGCCGGCCTGCGCCAGTTCACCCGAGACCGTCGGGCCCACCACTTCGACACGGCGGATGTCGTAATCGCCTTCAAGCTCGCCGCGAACCAGCGTGATCACCGTCTGTTCGGCATTTTCGCCACCGCCCTGCGCCTGCACCCGGATCAGCACTTCGCGCGGTGATCCGAATTCCTGCGCCTGGATATCACCCAGATTGAGCTCGTTCAGCCGCGCCCGGATGTCGCCGACATCGGCGTTCCCGTCCTTGGCTTGAACCTCGATCATCGATCCGCCCTTGAAGTCGATGCCGTAGTTCATGTTGAGTGTGGCAAACAGCGCCAGCGCTGCGAGCGAAGCCGCCGCAGACATGACAAAGGTGAACCGGCGGATCTTCATGAAGCGGAAGCTGAAATCCCGGACGATCCTGTCGAGCGCGCCCCTCGGCATGACCTTCGGTCGGCTGCGCCGCACCCACTCCGCTACCAGCCAGCGCGTCAGGGTGAACGCAGTGAAGACGGTCGTCGCAATACCGACGGCAAGCGTCACGGCAAACCCGCGCACAGGCCCCGTGCCCAGATAGAACAGGATGATTGCCGCAATCAACGTGGTGACGTTGGCGTCAAGGATGGTGGAAAAAGCCTTGCTGAAACCGGCGTCGATGGCTTGAATCAGCGACCGCCCGGCCCTGTGCTCCTCGCGGATGCGTTCGTAGATCAGCACGTTGGAATCGACCGCCATGCCGACGGTCAGAACGATACCGGCAATGCCCGGCAAGGTCAGCGTGGCTCCCAGCATGGTCAGGATGGCGATAATCATCACGACGTTGGCGATCAGCGCAAGGTTGGCGATGAAGCCGAGCATGCCGTAGGCAATGAACATGAACCCCAGCACCAGAAGCGCGCCGATGATGCCGGCGATTTCGCCGGCCGCAACCGAATCGGCGCCGAGACCCGGGCCGACGGTGCGCTCTTCGATCACCGTCAGTGTCGCCGGCAACGCGCCGGCACGCAGCAGGATCGCCAGATCATTGGCGCTCTGGACGTCGAAATTGCCGGAAATCTGCCCCGTGCCGCCGAGAATCGGTTCACGGATCACGGGTGCAGAGATCACCTGGTCGTCGAGAACGATGGCAAACGGCAGCCCGACATTGCGTGTCGTGGCCTGGCCGAAGCGCTGACCGCCCTTGGAATCGAACCGGAAGCTGACAATCGGCTCGTTGGTGCGCTGGTCATAGCCAGCCTGCGCATCGACAAGATTTTCACCCGAGACCAGAACCGTGCGCTCGATCAGATAGGGAATCGGCGGATCATCGGTCGAGTAAAGCACCTCGGAGTTCGCCGGAGGACGGCCTTCGATGGCTTCCTGGATCGGCATCGACGTATCGACCATGCGGAAGGCGAGCTTCGCGGTCTGATTGAGAAGGCTTTTCAGACGTTCCGGATCGGAAAGGCCCGGGACCTGGACCAGGATCCGGTCGACACCCTGTCGCTGGATCACCGGCTCGGTGGTTCCGAGCTCGTCGATACGCTTGCGCACCACCTCGATCGACTGCGCCACCGCCGACGACACCCGATAGGTGATGCCCTCATCGGTCAACAAAATGCGCAGCAAACCGGTTTGCGGTTCTTCAATGCTCGCTTCCGCCACCGTCCCGCCGCCGAACAAGCCGGAATTGACCGGCAATGTCAGCTCTTCAAGCGCTGTCTTTGCCTCTTCGATCTGGGCTTCGTCGCGAATCCGGACCTGAACCACCTGGCCGGTGCCGGAAAGGCCGGTGTAGCCGATACCGGCTTCGCGCAGGAGCCGCCGCACGTCATCGACCGTCGTGGTCAGCCTGTCCTTGATGATATCTTGCCGGTCCACCTGCAGGAGCATGTAGGAGCCGCCCTGGAGGTCGAGACCCAGCGTGAGCTTCTTGGAAGGCACCCAATCCGGAAGGCTGTCGGCCTGCTGCTGGTTCAGGAGGTTCGGCGCGGCAAACACCACGCCGGCAAGAACCGCAAGCCAGATCAGGGTCGTTTTCCAACGGGAGAAATAAAGCATGGTGCTCTCGGTTCATCCTCGCGGACGATATTGGTGGTAAAAAGATCCGGCGTCAGACGGACAGAACATGGTCCTGTCCGTCATTTGCGGCTATTCCTTGGCGGGTTCGCCCTTGACGCGAACATCGGCAATCAGGCTGCGAATCAGCCGCACCTTCACGCCGTCGGCAATCTCGAGTTCCAGTTCGGCATCGTCTATCACCTTGGTGACCTTGCCGATAACGCCGCCGCCGGTGATGACCTGGTCGCCACGGCGGACATTCTTCAGCATTTCCTCGCGTTTTTTCATCTGCGTGCGCTGCGGCCGGATGATGAGGAAATACATGATGACGAAGATCAGCAGGAAGGGCAGGATCGACATCAGGATCTCACCACCGCCACCACCGAATGGGGACTGGGCATAAGCCGGGGTCACAAACATGAAAAACTCCTTGAGGGTAAGCTTGGGGGAGAGCCCATGGGCTCCCCGACAGTCGAGCGGAATATAGTGGCAAGATAGCCGAATGCAACGCAAACATGGGACAATCCGGCCCGAATTGCCTGCCAAAACAGCTTTTCCGCACCCTCATGCCGTGCTACCGGCTTTGGTGCATGTCCCCCTCGGGCGATTTCACCCGAACAATCCGCACATGCAACCAATTTGAAGACCAGGCGGCCATTGTGCGTTCATGACAACGAACGCCGATCCGGGCGCTCAATCGCCACGACAAACCAAGCCCGGACCATTCCATGCAAGACGAAACCGCCCGCCAGATCCTCGCCGAACTCTCCCGCCTGTCGCGCGCCGTGGAGGCGCTGGCGCCATCGCGGCCTCAGGAGAACAATTTCGATGCCGCGTCCTGCTTTGTCTGGGATGCGGACAATCAGCATCTGGCGCCGGTGACCAGGCCGAACCGGATCGAGATCTCGCTGATCAAGGGTGTCGACCATGTCCGCGACATCCTGGTCGACAACACCCGCCGCTTCGCCCTCGGGCTGCCCGCCAACAATGTGCTGCTTTGGGGCGCGCGCGGCATGGGAAAATCCTCGCTGGTCAAGGCGGCTCACGCCGCGCTTGCCGCCGAGCCCGGCCTGCCCGCTCCGCTCAAACTCATCGAGATCCACCGCGAGGACATCAACTCCCTGCCCGCGCTGATGGCGATCCTGCGACCCGCGCCCGCCCGCTTCATGCTGTTTTGCGACGATCTGTCGTTCGATCATGATGACACCGCCTACAAATCCCTCAAGGCGGCGCTTGACGGCGGCATCGAAGGCCGGCCCGACAATGTGCTGCTCTACGCGACATCCAACCGCCGTCACCTGCTGCCGCGCGACATGATCGAGAACGAGCGCTCCACCGCCATCAATCCGGGCGAAGCGGTGGAAGAAAAGGTCTCGCTGTCGGACCGCTTTGGCCTCTGGCTCGGCTTCCACAAATGCTCCCAGGACGATTATCTGGAGATGGTCTCAGGATATGCCGCCCATTTTGGACTGGATGCGGACCCCGAAGCGCTCAAGTCCGAGGCGCTCGAATGGTCGACCACGCGCGGCGCGCGGTCCGGACGCGTGGCCTGGCAGTTCATTCAGGACCTGGCCGGTCGGACGGGAAAATCCATCTGAACCCAGACTGCAGAATCGCAACGGAAAAAGGCCAGCGCATGGAACGCCGGCCTTTTCCACTTTCGCCTGGAGGGCGTTTACTCGAGATATTTGATCGGATCGACCGGCGTCGCGTTCTTGCGAACTTCAAAATGCAGCCGCGGCGTCTTGGCCACTCCGGTCATGCCGGAACTGGCGATCACCTGGCCACGGACCACCTTGTCGCCGCGGGCCACATCCAGGGTGTTGGCGTGGGCATAGACGGTCACAAGCCCATCATCATGCCGGACCAGGACGGTCTTGCCGTATTCCTTCAGGCCATCGCCGGAATAGATCACCACGCCGTTCTCTGCCGCCTTGACCGGGGTGCCGGCCGGCAGGGAAATGTCGATCCCGTCATTGCGCTTGCCGTTTTCGGTCTTGGCGAAGCCGGTGATCACCTGGCCGCGGGCGGGCCAGCGGAACTTGTCGATGCCGGTCGATGCGGGAGCGATCGAGGCCGTGTCGGAATTGGTCTTCGCGGCCACACTGTCGCCAGCGGCGCTGACCGGCGGCGTGTAGGGCTTGGGTGCGTCGGAGGCGGCAGCCGCATTGACCGATGCTGTCGTGGTCGACCGGTCGACGCTTTCGGTTCCGGCCGCCGGAATGACAAGCGACAGACCGATGCGGATGTTCGATCCCGTCAGATTGTTCGCCGACTTGAGCGCATCGACGCTGACGCCGTGGTTCCGGGCGATCTTGCTCAGGGTATCGCCGCTCGTCACCGTATAGGCACCGCCAGCCGGGCTGTTCGGGCCGCGATTGGAGGCGTTTGCCGTCGAGGACTGGGACGAATCGGCTTCGGCACTGGGGCTGCGCAACGCCGGAGCGCTCGGCAGCACCGCCACGTCCTGGCGTGGCGAGCGCACGGGCAGCGGAATCCGGTCATGCTTGGCCTCACCCTGCAACCCGGTGCCCGAATTGGCGGCGAGCGTGTTCGGATTGTTGTCCGGCGCGGAAACCGGCGCCTTGCGGGAATACACATAGACCGGGATCAGCAATTGCCGTCCGGCCGAAACCCGCGACGCGTCATCGATTCCGTTGGCCTTCATGATTTCGCTGGCGGGAACGCCGTAGCGCTTGGAGAGATTGTAGATGGTCTCACCCGGCCCCAGCGTGATGCGGGTACCGCCGGTCGTCGTCCAGCCAGCACCCTGCGGCGCAGTGCCGGTAACGATCGGATCGGGCGATATCACCGGGGTACTGGCGGCGGCGTAGTCCGGGTTCACCTGTACGCTGGTGTTCAACTGCTGCGGCCTCTCGGGAAACGCCTGTGTCGCCGGCGCAAGCGCGGGCTGAGCCGACGGCAGGGCCTGACGTGAGATCGACGCGGACTGCTGGTTTCCGCCGCCAATCAGGCTGGACGAGGACGCGGACGTGCGGGCCATGGAAGGCACCGAACCGGTGGGGGTCGGATCATAGCCTGGCTGCGAGGGCGACCGGTAATCACCCGGGAATGCCTGCGAGGACGCCGGCGCCTGGGGATAGGAACTGGTCTGCGGATATCCGCCCGCACCGTTCGATGAATTTGAAGTGCCGCCCACATCCGCCATCGGCGCGAGCGATGACGAGGACGGTGCGGGCACCGACGCAGTCATCAACTGATCCGTGTTACGGAAGGAGAACCGGTCTACATCCGAGCTGCAAGCTGCAGCAGATCCCGCCAGAAGCGCGATGCCGAGCAAACGGATCACCGAAACACCGGGAACGACAGTCTGTGTGACACGCATAACATTACCCAATCAACGCAATACCTACTGCGATGATTAAAGCGCGTTAGTGTTACTCATCAGTTAAAGCGGCGCGAATCTGTGCTTTTAGATGTCAGACAGGCATTCAAAGCGCCAGCGCCAGGCCCGGCGTAAAGGGAAGATACGGCACTTCAAACAGGTCCTCACGCTCGAACCGGCTGCCAATCTTGGTCAGCCGCGCCATCAGCGTCGGACCGCTTTCGCTCAGGATCGGCGCAAGCATGACGCCGCCGGACGCCAGCTGTTCGATGAACTGGCGCGGCATGCCGTCAAAAGCGCAGGTTGCAAGGATCCGGTCAAATCCGCCCTCGCCGTTCATGCCCTTCAGGCCGTCAGCCTGCCGGGCGATCACATTGCCGATGCCAAGGTGCACAAACCGCTGCTGGGCAAGCTGGACCAGCGTCTTGTAGCGGTCGATCGTCACCACTCTTTCGGCCAGGCGCGCTGCGACCGCAGCCAGGAAACCGCTGCCGGTGCCGATGTCGAGAAACCGGTGACCCGGCTCGATCTGCAGCAGTGCGAGCATCCGCGCCACCAGATCCGCACTTTCGGCGAATCCGCCGCAATCTATCGGCACCAGCCGGTCCTGGTAGGCAGCCTCTGCGTAAGCCGCCGAGACGAACACAGTGCGCGGCGTTTGCTCGAGCGCCGTCAGAAGCCCCTTGTCGGAGACACCTTCGGCCCGGAGCCGCAGGAACAACCCGGCAAACCCCTCCTTCTCCAACAGCCGCACATTCATCCCTCAATCTTCCAGCGCGGCGGCCAGTTTCTCCTGGACCGCGTGATTGGTCAGGTCGAGCTTCAGCGGCGTGACCGAAATAAAGCCCCTGGAGATGGCCCTGATGTCGCTGTTGGCCTCCGGCGAAAAGTCCCGGCGGCCGAATTTCAGCCAGAAATAGGGAAAGCCGCGCCCGTCCTCGCGTTCCTCGATCGACAATCCGTGCGTCAACTGTCCCTGATCCGTCACGATCACGCCCTGGACTTCTTCCGTGGCGCAATTGGGAAAATTGACATTGAGCAAGGTGCCGGCCGGCAGGTCGATGGCGACGAGTTTCTTGAGCAGCGCCGGCGCGTGGGTCTCGGCCACGACCCACGGCACGATCCGCCCATCGGACCAGTTGTAGGCCTGGCTCATGGCGATAGAGCGGACGCCCAGAAGCGTGCCCTCCATGGCGCCGGCGACGGTGCCCGAATAGGTCACGTCGTCAGCCACGTTCTGGCCGGAATTCACCCCTGACAGGACAAGGTCCGGACCCGGATCCATCAGGCTCTTGATCGCCATGATGACACAGTCGGTGGGCGTGCCGCGCAGCGCATAGGTCTTGTCGCGCACCTGTCGCAGCCTGAGCGGCTCGGACAGGGTGAGCGAATGGGCGAGCCCGCTCTGGTCGGTTTCCGGCGCGACAATCCAGACGTCGTCGGACAGAGTCCGGGCGATGCGCTCCAGCACCTCAAGCCCCTCGGCATGAATGCCGTCGTCATTGGTGATGAGTATGCGCATTGCCAATCCCCTTTAACTGCGAATGTCCTACGCGGCCTTCTCGATCCGCGTGAGCCCGCCCATATAGGGCTGCAAGGCGTCGGGCACGGTGATCGATCCGTCGGCGTTCTGGTAATTTTCCATGACCGCGATCAGGGCGCGGCCGACCGCGACGCCGGACCCATTGAGCGTGTGGACAAAGCGTGTGGCCTTGTCGCCCGGCTTGCGGCAGCGCGCATTCATCCGCCGCGCCTGGAAATCACCGCAGACCGAACAGGACGAAATCTCGCGATAGGCTTCCTGGCCGGGCAACCAGACTTCGATGTCATAGGTCTTCTGCGCGCCAAAGCCCATGTCGCCGGTGCACAGCACGATCGTTCGGAAATGCAGGCCGAGGCGCTTGAGCACGTTTTCCGCGCTCGCCGTCATCCGCTCATGCTCTTCGAGCGAGGTTTCGGGCGTCGTCACCGACACCAGCTCCACCTTGGTGAACTGGTGCTGGCGCAGCATGCCGCGCGTGTCGCGGCCCGCCGACCCGGCTTCCGAGCGGAAGCAGGCCGTCTGCGCGGCGTAGCGCCTGGGTAGCTCGTCATCGGACATGATTTCACCGGCAGCCATGTAGGTAAGCGGCACTTCCGCGGTCGGAATCAGCCAGCGCCCATCCGTGGTGCGGAACAGTTCGTCGCCGAACTTGGGCAGCTTGTCGGTGCCGTAGGCAGCCGCGTCATTGACCATCAGCGGCGGATTGACCTCGGTGTAACCATGCTCGCCGGTGTGCAGGTCAAGCATGAACTGACCCAGCGCCCGCTCCAGCCGCGCCAGTCCGCCGGTCAGGATCGTGAACCGTGCGCCCGACATCTTGGCGGCGCGCTCGAAATCCATCATGCCGAGCGCTTCGCCGAGCTCGTAATGTTCCTTGGGCTTGAAGCCAAGATCAGGCTTCGCCCCGACCTTGCGCACCTCGACATTGCCGCTCTCGTCCGCGCCCACCGGCACCTCGTCGAGCGGGATATTGGGCAGCACCGACAGCGCTTGCTTGAGCGCCTCGTCAAGCTCACGCTCCTTCGCCTCCCCGGCCTGGAGATCATCCTTGATGGTGGCGACCTCGGCCTTGAGACTGTCGGCCGTGGCCTGGTCCTTGGCGGCCATCGCCT
Source organism: Hoeflea sp. (assembly GCF_014359905.1). Classification (GTDB taxonomy): domain Bacteria; phylum Pseudomonadota; class Alphaproteobacteria; order Rhizobiales; family Rhizobiaceae; genus Hoeflea. The sequence goes on from NZ_JACIYP010000008.1 coordinate 42,057, forward strand.
TGCCGATATCCTTGGAGGCAAGATTGCGGCGTTCCTGCAGCGCCTGAAGCAGGCCCACATGGCTGCGGCGCGCCTCATCCAGTTGGATCAGGCTCGCGGCCTGCGGTGCGGCGCCGCGTTTGGCCAGTGCAGCGTCAAGAGCTGCGGGATTGTCTCGTATCCATTTGATGTCAAGCATGGCTGGTCCCGGTCGTCGATTGGCAGCGCCGACACCGCGCCCGCGCCGTAATGCGGCGGGGATGCGGCGTTCACTCGGGAGATCAGGCGTCCGATTTGGGCTCGGCGTCGCCGGACGAACTTGCCTCGTCAGCTTCCTCCGCCAAAGCCGCTCTCGCAGCGCGCTGACGCTCCACGAGTCGGGCGCAATAGATGCCAATCTCGTAAAGAAGGATGGTTGGCAGCGCAAGCCCGATCTGGGAGACCGGATCGGGCGGCGTCAGGATGGCCGCGGCAATAAAGGCAGAGACGATCGCATACTTGCGCTTGTCGGCAAGACCCTGGCTGCTCACCAGCCCGACGCGCGCCATCAGCGTCGTCACCACCGGCAGCTGGAACACCAGGCCGAAGGCGAAGATCAGCGTCATGATCAGTCCGAGATACTCCGACACCTTGGGCAGGAGCATGATCGAGGCTTCGCCGGAGCCGCCGGTCTGTTCCATCGACAGGAAGAACCACATCACCATCGGCGTGAAGAAGAAATAGACCAGCGCCGCGCCAATCAGGAACAGGATCGGCGAGGCAATCAGGAACGGCAGGAACGCGCCCCGCTCGTTCTTGTAGAGCCCCGGCGCCACGAACTTGTAGATCTGGGCCGCGATCATCGGAAAGGCGATCACCAATCCGCCAAACATGCCGATCTTGATCTGGGTGAAGAAGAATTCCTGTGGCGCGGTGTAGATCAGCTCGATCTTGCGATCGGTCATGCCGGCCCACTCGACCGCCCAGGTGAACGGTATCACCAGCATGTTGAACAACGGTTTGGCAAACGCGAAACACAGCAGGAACGCCAGAAAGAAAGCACCGATCGCCCACATCAGGCGATTGCGCAGCTCCATCAGGTGGGCAAGCAGCGGCTGTGGCTTGTCGTCGATATCGTCACTCACGCCTGGCCCTCGCCTTGCTTGGGTTTCCTGGCGCGTGGCGCAGCTTTGGTGCCGGCTGCGGCCGCTTTGGGCTTGGCTTTGGCCGGAGCCTTGGCGGCCGGTGTGGCAACGCTCGCTGTCTTCGGCGTTGCTGGCTTCGACGCAGGTTTGGGCGTTTCAGCCTTGGCCTTTGAAGGCGCCTTCGCGGTCCTGGCGGCGGTGCTTGCGGGCTTGGCGCCAGTCTTGGATGCCGGAGAAGCTTTCGAAGCCGCCTTTGCCTCAGGCTGTGAAGCCGTCGACGCGGGTTCTGTCGGCTTGACCTCCGGCGCACCGTCCGGAAGCTTCATGGTCGCCTCCGGAATCTCGGTCTTGGGTTTCCACGCTGGCGTTTCTGACGGGGCGTTCACGGTCTTCTCGATATCCGAGCGGATCGACTTGGCCGTGTCCTTCAACGGGTTGACCGCGTCCCGAATGGTCTGCATCGGATTGAGCTTGCGGGCTTCGTCGAAGGTTTTCTTGACGTCGTCCAGTTCAGCCTCACGCAATGCCTCATCGAACTGCCCCCGAAACTCGTTGGCCATGCCCCTGAGCTTCTTGGTGGTTCGCCCGAAAGCGCGCAGCATAGGTGGAAGGTCCTTCGGACCGACCACAATGATCAGCACAATGGCGACGACCAGGAGTTCTGGCCAACCGATGTCGAACATTCAGACGTCTCCTCACCCGTCAGGGCAACGGGATTGGGTGTCAGTGGTGATTTTTCGATTCTTCTGACTTGTTTTCAACCGTCTTCGTTTCAGGCGTGGCTTCTTCGTCGCCCATGCCCTTCTTGAAACTTTTGATTCCCTTGGCGACATCGCCCATCAGTTCCGGAATCTTGCCGCGACCGAACAAAAGCAACACGACGACCAGAACGATAAGCCAATGCCAAATGCTGAATGAACCCATAATACTCTCCTGTCTGCATCCCACCCTGATTTAGGGTGTTTATCCGTTTCTTTCAAACACCAAAATGTCACGCTCGTTGACTGTGACCGAAACATCGCGGACGCCGGCCCTTAATTGGCCAGCACGAATGCGGGCGTCAATTGGACTTTCGCCTCCAGCAACCACCAATGTCACCAGTTCCTCGACCCCCAAAAACCGGCGCGCCACAACACGCGCCGAAACTCCGCACGGTGTTTCCGTAACTTCGACGCCCGGCAGCCTTATGGCAATCGAGACCTCCGCGCCATCAGAAAAACCACGAGCTTTCACTGGACCGACCGGCGTTTGCGCCACTTCGCCTGCCACCGACCCTTCAAACACATTGATTTCGGAAAAGAAACCGGCGGCGAAGAGATTGACCGGGCGATGATAGAGATCCTCGGCCGTGCCCACCTGCACCAGTGCACCGTCCCTGAGCAGCGCGATTCGGTCGCCCATGCGCATGGCCTCCTCGGCGTCATGGGTCACCACCACTGCGGTGGCGCGCGCTTCGCGCAGGATCGCCAGGGTCTCGGCCCTGACACTGTCCTTCAGGCGCGAATCGAGGCCGGAAAACGGCTCGTCCATCAACAGCACCGCAGGCCGCGGGGCGAGTGCGCGGGCCAGCGCCACGCGCTGTTGCTCGCCACCCGACAGCGCATGCGGGTAATTGTCGGCGTAATGCACCATCCCGACGCGGTCGAGCGCGGCCAGCGCCTCCCGCTTAGCGTCGGCCGAACTCAGCGCCGTCAGTCCGAACCGGACATTGTCGAGAATCGTCAGATGCGGAAACAGTGCGAAATCCTGAAACATCAGGCCAATGCCGCGACGTTCGGGCGGCAGGTTGACCGAAGGCCCGGCGATCTCCCGGTCGTTGAGCAGGAGCCTGCCCTTGCCCAGCGGCTCGATCCCCGCGGCAATGCGCAACAGCGTTGTCTTACCCGATCCCGAGGGGCCAAGCAGACACAGAACCTCGCCCGGTTCCGCCGAAAGCGTCACGCCACGGAGCGTCTGCAGGTCACCATAGGCGTGATGCACGTCCTCAAACGCCAGCCGCGCGGCAAAGGTCACCCCTGCCGTCCTGCGCGCGTTGGCCGCTCTTACTTGCTGTCTCACCTGGGCTGGACCCTTGCTGTCAGTCTCGTGCGCGTCCGGGGTCGACCCCGTGACCGGAGGCTTAGTCCTCCGCTTCACCCATCGGTGTCAAGAGACCAAGCTCTTCGAGGTCCATCTGGGTCAGCGGATCCTCGTCCTCGGTCAGGTCGTCATTGGCCGGCAGAACCGGCGGCTGGAAATTCGATGGCACCCGTCCCGACAGCAGGCCCGCGCCCTTGAGCTCGTCCATGCCCGGCAGGTCGCGCAGGTCTTCAAGACCGAAATGATCCAGAAATGCCGGCGTTGTCCCATAGGTCACCGGGCGGCCCGGAGAGCGGCGCCGGCCGCGCAATCGCACCCATCCGGTTTCCAGCAACACGTCGAGCGTTCCCTTGGAGGTGGCGACACCGCGCACATCCTCGATCTCGGCGCGGGTTACCGGCTGGTGATAGGCAATGGTCGAGAGCACTTCGAGGCCGGCGCGCGAGAGTTTCTTGACTTCGGTTTCCTCCTGGCGGATCAGGAATCCAAGGTCGGCCGCGGTGCGGAACGCCCAGGCGTCGCCCACCCGGACAAGGTTGACGCCGCGATGGGCGTAGCTCTCGGCCAGACGCTGGATCACCACGCCCACCGGCGCGCCCTGCGGCAACTTGGCTGCAATCAGGTTTTCGGCCACCGGGCCGCTCGAGGCGAATATCAGCGCTTCGGCGATGCGCTCGGCCTCGTGCAGCGCGCGGTCCCTGAGCGCGTCAAGGGCATCCCTCGTCATCTCCTCATCCTCCGCATGGTCAGCCTCGCTGCCATAGGCGACGGCCGAACCGTAACCGGGATCCATCGTCATGGCTTGCTCCCTGCACTTGCGGCAGCCACCTGCGGGCGCCGCATGAAGATGGGTTGAAAGGCGCCGTCCTGACGGATCTCGAGCCGCCCTTCCCGCACCATTTCAAGGCTTGCGGCGAATGAACTGGCGATCGCCGTCACGCGTTCCTCGGGATCGGACAGATAGCGGATCAGGTATTGATCCAGCGCCATCCAGTCCTTGAGCTCGCCGATCAGGCGGACCAGAATCACACGCGCATCGGCCAGCGACCACACCCGCCGCCGGGCGATGGTCACCTGGGTCACGGTCTGGCGCTGTCTCTGCGCGGCATAGGCTGTCAGCAGATCATAGAGCGTCGCGTCGAAATTCGATGTCTTGTCGATCACCATAGGCTCGGGCTCGCCGCGCGCAAACACATCGCGCCCCAGACGGTTGCGGTTGACCAGCCGTGTGGCCGCTTCGCGCATGGCCTCGAGCCGCTTGAGCCGGAACGCCAGCTGCGCCGCCATCTCCTCGCCGCTGGGCTCGTCGCCCTTGGGGCTGTGCGGGATCAGCAGGCGGGATTTGAGATAGGCGAGCCATGCGGCCATCACCAGGTAATCGGCTGCCAGCTCAAGCCGCAACTCGCGCGCCTTTTCCACAAACAGCAGATATTGCTCGGCCAGCGCCAGAACCGAAATCTTCGCCAGGTCGACCCGCTGGGTCCGCGCCAGATGCAGCAGGAGGTCCAACGGTCCCTCGAAGCCTTCGACGTCGATCACCAGCGACGGATCGCCGATGGCCCGGTCGACTTTGACGTCTTCCCACATCGCATCCATCGGCGTCTTGCCCGATGGAAGTCTGTCAGGTCCGCCAGCGCTGTGCCGGTTGCCGTTGCTCACATGTGCCGCCTTTCATCCTCAAGAAGCCGCCATCAGCCCCTCGAATTCGTCCCGCAATGCAGCCTCGTCGCTGCCATCAGGCATCCGGAAAGCCGCCATCACGGCTTTCGCGCGCCGAAGGCTGTCTCCCGACAAGACAGGCGTGACCGAGGCCACCGCCTCCATTTCCGCCCTGTCGCCATTGCAGTGCAAGGTGACATCGCATCCTGCAGCGAAAATTGCACCTGCCCTGGCCGCGAAATCCCCAGAAAGCGCATTCATCGACACATCATCCGACATCAACAGGCCATCAAACCCGATCTCGGCGCGAATCACCTGGTCCACCACACGGCGTGACGTGGTCGCGGGATGATCCGGATCGATGTCCGTGTAGACGACATGCGCCGACATCGCCATCGCTTCCCCGGCCAGCGCCTTGAACGGCGCAAAATCCCGCGAGGACAATTCGGATCGCGAGGCATCGACGCGCGGCAGTTCATGATGGGTGTCCGCGCCGGCGCGGCCGTGACCGGGAATGTGCTTGATCACCGGCAGCATGCCGCCGGCCTTCAGCCCCTCGCATGCAGCCGCCCCCAACGCGGCCACCACGTCCGGCGTTATCCCATAAGCGCGGCTGCCGATCACTTCGTGGCCTCCCGGCGCGGGCACATCCAGCACCGGCAAACAGTTGACCGTGATCCCCAAAGGCAAGAGATCGAAGGCATGAAGCCGCGACATGATCCAGGTTGCGCGCAGGCCCGCCTCGGGACTGGCCCGGTAGAGCGCGCCCAGATCCGCGCCGGACGGGTATTGCGGCACCAGCGGCGGCTTGAAACGCTGCACCCGGCCACCCTCCTGATCGATCAGCACCGGCGCATCCGGACGGCCGATGCAGGCCCTGAGGCTCGCGGTCAGGTCCGACACCTGGCTCAGGCTCACGATGTTGCGGCCAAACAGGATGAAGCCCCAGGGCCTGTGCTCGGCAAATAACGCCGCCTCATCAGATGTGAGTTCCGGTCCCGCGCACCCGAATATAACTGCTTTTGATTCGCTCATCCTCCAATGGTAGCCGATTGGCCAGCCTTTGACAGGATCCGGTTGCGCACCGGCCCTTCATACAGACAAGCCGCACCCGAAGGCGCGGCTTGCAGGATGCGAGATGATTGCGCGGGATGCTATCGCGACACGAAGCAGCTTCCGCCGGCCGACTTGTAGCGTGCGCACAAGGCATTGGCCTCATCGCGGCTTCCTGCCGGAATTCTCACCCGGTGGAACACGCCCTTGCCCGGAATGTCCGCACGCTGGATATCAACCCCGCGGCCGCCGATGACCGAGCTGTAACGGCTCGATAATGTCTGCCAGGAGGCTTGCGCGCCCTCTGCACTCGGTTGCGAGGCGATCTGCACATAATAGCCGCCGGGATTGGCGGCAGGCGCCGCAGCAGCCGGTGCGGATGCCACCTCTGACGGTTGGGCCGATTCGGCAGGCAGGGATTGCGGATTGGCGACATTGCCGCCCTGGGTAACGGTGCCCACCACCGTGACCGGCTGGTCGGCCGGGCGGTTTTGCGGAACCGGCGCGCGGATCGGCTGGGTCGTGACCACGCGGACCGGAGCGATGGACTGATCCGTGGCCGGCACGTCGGCCGCAGCACCAGAGTCGGCTGCGGCGGTCTGCGTTTCTGCGCCGGTCGGTTCCGCAGCAGCCTGCTCGACCGGAGCGGCAGCGGGTGCCGGAACAAGGGGCGCGGTTTCGGCCGTCGCCGGATCTGCTTTCATGGCTTCGGCCGCGGTGGGTTCGGCCAATGCCGGTGCCGGCTGGGCCGTAGCGGCCTCAGCTTCGGGTTCAAGCTCTTCCCGGGCGACGATCGACCCATCCGGCCGGACAATCATCGTGCGCACACGGCGCGGGGAGACCACCGGTGCGCCGGCGGTATCAGAGGCTCCGTCGACGCTTGCACCGTCGGCAGCCAAGCGCTCTTCGGATTTCTCCGCTACATCGCCACGGCCTTCAAGCGGCAGGACCTGCGGATCGAGTGTGCGTTGGACAACATCAACCGGCTCCTCCGCGGTATTGACCAGCGATGGCTGCCCCGTTGAATTGGCGTCGCCGCCGGCGACACGGTCGTAAACCGCCTTGTCCTGATTGGGCACCGTCATGCCGCCCGGATTCTCGGGCAGCACTTTCACCGGCTCCGTGTCAGCCCGGATAATGCGCGGACCACCATCGGCGACCGTATCGTCGCCCGACAGCATGCTCCAACCCAAGGCGCCGACGCCGGCAAGCACGGCGATCCCGAGAACCGCAAGCGCCAGACCCGCTCCGCGGGAGCCAGGCTCGCGCTGCGCGGGCTCTTCAGCTAACGTGTCCCGGCCATGATCCGTGTAGCCCCGTTCGTCCGCATGCGCTTCCGGATCCTGATAGGAATGGCCCGACGGCACAACGCCGAGTTCGCGTTCGAGCGCAACGTAATCATCGGAAATCTCATAGTCGCGCGAGTCAGCATCGCTACGGCTCCAATCCTCGGTCGACGCATAGGCTGTGCTGACGGCCGCGCCGGTTCCCGCATCGGAAATATCGACAATTTCCGCAAATTCCCGTTCGATTTCCGTGTCGTAGTCCGGCTCGACGGGCTGTGGCTCATCATGCACGAGTTCGGGCACGTCGATTTCAGCCACGGCTTCGACACCAACCTCGGGCTCGGATATCAACTCGGCATCGAAATAATAGCCGTCCTGTCCGCCCTGCTCCGCAGGTTCGGCTGTCTCGAACCCGTCAAGCCAATCGTCGTCGAAAAGCGGTGCGTCCTGCCGATCCGTCGGATCGGCTGCCGTCAACTGCTCAGGCGCTGGAACGGGCTCGGAATCATGCTCCTCTTCGGCTGGAACCAATCCGAGGAACGATTCAGCCATCTCGTCGCGCTCGGCTGCTGCGGCCGGCACGACCAAAGCCCCAGGTCCCCATTCGTCAGCGTCCTGGCCATCTGCCTGCGGCGCATCCGTTGAGGCCAGATCGTCCGGCTCGGCCCAATCGCTCTCGAGGTCCGCGGCAGCCTCGGCAAGGACCTGCTCAAGGTCAAGGTCGAGATCAAAATCGAGATCATCCGGTTCATCGGAACTTGCCTGAAACGGATCACTATCGGGATCCGGCAAGCCGAACATGTCCTCAAGTTCTTCGTCGAGTTTCTCGGCTGCTGCCTCTTCTATGCTGTCCGCCGGCCAGCCTTCTGCCGCGTCAACCGGTGTTTCGGAACGCCGGGGCAGCCCGTCATCGTCGGCAATATCGGCGAGCAGTTCTTCCGCGGCATCGTCAAACACCAAGTCTTCACCGTCAGCGGAACCGTCATCCCACACGCCCTGCTCGGCATCGGCGCCAAATCCGGCCTGGCTGGGGGCAGCAAAGGCCTCATCAGGCTCGGCCTGCCGGGCACCGGGATCATTCATCGACAGGGTCTGCCCGAAAGAATCGAGCTCGGTGGACAGGAAGTCCTCGAAATCCAGCCCGGCGGGATCCGGAGCTGTGCCTGCCATCGCTTCGTATGGCGGCTCGTCGAAGAGTGGCTGATCATCGGACTGGACTGGGGCCGTCCCGTAATCCGGGTCAGCCTCTTCCTCGCCCGAAGCCACATCCGGGAGGTCTTCAAACCCCTCCATATCGTCAAAAAGGTCCTCTTCGCGATCAGGCTCCTCTTCCAACGTCTCCGCGGCGGCATCAGTCTGAACCTCCCCAGAAACCGGATGAAATGGAGGGTTCGCGCTCTCGAAGCTCGGAGGTTGACTGGCCGGCAGTTCAAAACGGAACATGTCAGTCAGAACGTCATCGTCCGGAATTTCCGCCGGAGGCGCCAAGCGGCCGCCACCGAAATCGGCGTTGATCACCTGACCCAACTCATCCTGAACCGGCTCAGCCGGCCCATCGTAAGCCCCGAAATCAGGCTCGGCCGCGGCTTCCGGTTCAGCGTCGAGCTCAGCGTCCGCCCACGGGTCGTCCTGCAGGTCTTCATCCAGGGCGGGCCCTGTCTCCCGGAACTCGGCGGATCCATCCAGATCCAGATCCAGATCCAGATCGAGGTCCAGGTCTGGTTCCTCATCAACCGCGCGCGACAAGGCAGCCGCCGAAAAGTCATCGGCCGGTTCCAGATCCTGAAAATCATCGGCCGGTTCCCGATCCTGCAGATCACCGGTTTCCGCTCCAAGCCACGGATCTTCCGGTTCGGCCTCAAAGGCCCCTTCGACTGCAACGGGTTCACGATCCGCATCGGCATCCACCTGCGCGCCGGCGACAGCATCATCGGCTTCAAGCAGGTCAAGCTCGTCTATGGCGGGGATCTGCGGCACGTCAAGTTCGCGCATCAACTCGGCTTCAAGATCGAAGTCGCTCGATTGAGGCTCGGCATTGACCGCCGCCCCGCCTTCGGCAGGCCGCTCGTAACCGATGATCCTGGCAAGCTCCGCCAAAGGATCATCGATTTCGGCATCCGGATTCGGGGACCGGGTGTTGCTATCCAATTGATCAACCATGGTTCACTCACACACTCTCGCATTTTGTACTGCCAGAGCATTGTGGGGAAAAGGTGACGTCTAGCGCATTTCTTCCGGTGCGTCAGTTCCCGTAATGGAAAGACCTGACTTCAGAACCGATGCGACCGCGTACACCAAACCCATCCTGGCGATAGTTGATTGTCTGTTTTTATCGTTAACAAACCGCAAACCCGGCTCATCTCGCCCTTTGTTCCAGTGCGCGTGGAGCAGACTTGCAAGGTCGTAAAGGTAAAATGCCACCCTGTGCGGCTCTTGTCCCAGGGCAGCAGCTTCAATCATCCGGGGATATTCGCCAAGCTTGGCGATCAGCGCCAGTTCGCTCTCGTGAGCCAGATCGGAGAGGTCGGTTGACGCAAGTGTTTCCGGCGACAGGTCAAGATCCGGGAAGATTTCGAGGGCCTGACGCATCACCGATGCACATCTGGCATGGGCGTACTGAACGTAGAAGACCGGGTTGTCCTTGGACTGCTCCGTCACCTTGGCAAAGTCGAAATCGAGTGTTTCCGAACTCTTGCGATAAAGCATCATGAAGCGGACCGAATCGACGCCAACCTCGTCCACCACTTCGCGCAGCGTGATGAAGTCGCCCGACCGCTTGGACATCCGTACCGGCTCGCCGTTGCGGTAGATCTTGACGAGCTGGCACAAGAGCACCGTGAGCTTCGCTTCACCCGCCGAAACCGCCTTGGCGACAGCCTCAAGACGCTTGATATAGCCGCCATGATCGGCGCCCAGCACATAGATCATCTCGGTGAAGCCGCGCTCGAACTTGTCGCGGAAATAGGCCACGTCGGCGGCGAAATAGGTGTAGCTGCCATCCGACTTGATGAGAGGGCGGTCCATGTCATCGCCGACCTCGGTCGAGCGGAACAGCGTCTGTTCGCGGTCTTCCCAGTCTTCCGCCGTCTGGCCCTTCGGGGGCGGCAGCTTGCCCTTGTAGACATGGCCCTTGAAGGTCAGGTCGTTGATGGCGTTGCGGATCGCCCGCTCGCCGTCGGCATGCAGGCTGCGCTCGGAGAAGAACACGTCATGCTCGACATTGAGCGCCTTGAGGTCCTCCCGGATCATCGTCATCATCGCATCAATGGTGCGGTCCTTGATGATCGCCATCCGCTCTTCTTCCGGCATAAGGCTGAGCGATGCGCCATATTCCTCGGCCAGAACCTGGGCGATGGGGATCAGGTAATCGCCCGGGTAGAGGCCTGCCGGGATCTCGCCGATGCTGTCGCCCAGCGCCTCGCGGTAGCGCAGATAGACCGATTTCGACAGCACGTCGATCTGCGATCCGGCGTCGTTGATGTAGTATTCCTTGGTTACGTCGTAGCCGGCGTAACTCATCAGATTGGCCAGCGCGTCGCCGACCACCGCGCCGCGGCAATGGCCGACATGCATCGGCCCGGTCGGGTTTGCCGACACATACTCCACATTGACCTTTCGGCCGCCGCCGACGGAGGAACGGCCATAATTCACGCCCTCGCGTGCGATGACCGTGACCAGTCGCTGCCAAAACGGAGCGGTCAGCCGGAAATTGAGAAATCCCGGACCGGCCACGCTGGTTTCGGCGACATCGGGGTCGTTGTCGAACTGAGCCGCAATCAGCTCGGCAAGGGTCCGCGGATTCATGCCCAGCGGCTTGGCCAGAACCATCGCAGCATTGGTCGAGATGTCGCCATGCGCCGCATCGCGCGGCGGCTCCACGGCCAGTCGCTCGAAGCTGACGGCGTCGCCCTTATCCTTAACAATCTCAAGCGCTTCAATGGCTTGCTTGATTCTGGTCTCGAAGTCTTTGAACACATTCATGGCAATAGGGTCCGGATAGGGCAAAAAGGGCGCGAAACGGGCGTTCGCGCGAGGTTGAGCGCTGCCTATCGCAATTCAGGTGTATGGTCAAACAAACGCCGGTGCGCACTCACCGCGTAGGTATCGGTCATCCCGGCGAGATAGTCCCTCACCTTCCGCGCCCGCATTTCCACCGGCAGATCCTCGATCCCGGTTGACGCATGCTTGTCGCCCATCACGCCGGGGTCGGCCATAAAGGCCGAATAGAGATCCCTGACGATCCTTGTGGCATTGGCCCGCACCCGCATGACATCCGGATGGCGGTAGAGATGCCGGAAAAGGAACGCCTTGATGTGCTTGTCGGCGGTGACGAAGTCGTCAGAGAAATGCGCGATCGTCCGCCCCGCGTGACGCACATCGTCGGCCGAGCCCGGCCTGACCGCGGCAATGTTGGCCTGGGCTGTGCCGATCACATCCTCCACCATTTCGGTGATCTGCCGCCGCATCACCTCGTGGATCAACCGCGGCTCCTCAATTGTCGGGTAACGCCGGCGGACGTCCGAGAGCAGACGCACGAGCAGCGGCAGTTCCTCAAGCATCTCGAGCGTGATCAGGCCGGATCGAAGCCCGTCGTCGATGTCATGGGTGTTGTAGGCAATGTCATCGGCAATTGCCGCCACCTGCGCCTCGAGGCCGGCATGGGACGAAAGCCACAGGTCGTGACGCCTGTTGTAGTCGACAATCGGTTCGGGCACGGGATCAGCGCCGTCCACAATCAGGGGTCCATTGTGCTTGACCAGCCCTTCAAGCGTTTCCCAGGTCAGGTTCAGACCGTCGAACTCGGCGTAGCGCTGCTCCAGCTTGGTGACGATGCGCAAGGACTGGGCATTGTGATCAAACCCGCCGGCGTCGGCCAGCAGTTCGGCCAGCGCCTCTTCCCCGGTGTGGCCAAAGGGCGTGTGGCCGAAATCATGCACCAGCGCCACGCCCTCGGCCAGATCCTCGTCAAGCTTGAGTGCGCGCGCCAGCGCCCGGGCGATCTGCGCCACCTCGATGGTATGGGTCAGCCGCGTGCGGTAATGATCGCCCTCATGGGCGACAAACACCTGCGTCTTGTGCTTGAGCCGCCGGAAGGCGGTGGTGTGAATGATGCGGTCGCGATCGCGCTGGAACTCCGACCGGGTCGGGCTCACCGGCTCGGCAACCAGCCGGCCGCGGCTCGTCCACGGATCTGAGGCCCAGGGCGCGCGCACCCCGGTTCCAAAACCAAGCTGTGTAACGTCAAATTCCATGCCCATCCCGTCAACAGGCGATCATCAGGCCCGACTCAACGCGCCAAGCATTGACGCCGGGCCAGCGCCTTCATACCTATAGGAGGACTGATTTGAAACAAGTCTCTGCCGGACCTTGACCCCGGCAAGGAGGTATCATGACTGAAACAGCACAAGTGACGCTGTCGGACTCCGCCGCCCGCCGGATCAGGGAGATCGTTTCGGCCGAAGCCGGCAAGTCGGCGCTTCGGGTGTCGGTCGAAGGCGGCGGCTGCTCGGGTTTTTCCTACAAGTTCGATCTGGCCGACGAGGCTTCCGACGATGATGTCGTCCTGGAGAGGGACGATGCCCGCGTGCTGATCGACCAGATATCGCTGGTCTACATGGCGGGTTCGGAAATCGATTTCGTCGACAATCTGATGGGCCAGGCGTTCCAGATCAGGAATCCCAATGCGGTCGCGTCCTGCGGCTGCGGCACCAGCTTCTCGATCTGATCGCCCATTCCGGCGCTGCAAACCCTGCGCTGCCGACACCCTGAAGGATGTTCGCCTTGAAAATCGCCACCTGGAACATCAACGGCATCAAGGCGCGGATCGACAATCTGCAATCCTGGCTCAAGGAAAGCGACCCGGATATCGCCTGCCTGCAGGAGATCAAGTCGGTCGATGACGGCTTTCCCCGGCTGGAGATTGAATCTCTCGGCTATCACGTCGAAACCCATGGCCAGAAGGGCTTCAACGGGGTCGCGATCCTGTCCAAGCGCAGCCCCGACGAGGTCAACCGCGGCCTGCCCGGTGACGATGACGATGAGCAGGCCCGCTTCATCGAGGCGGTGTTTTCGGTCGATGGCGGCAGCTTGCGCGTCGCGTCGATCTACCTGCCCAACGGCAATCCGGTCGATACCCCGAAATACCCCTACAAGCTCTCCTGGATGGAGCGTCTCGAGGCCTTCGCCGCCGATCGCCTGGCTCTCGAAGAACCGCTGGTGCTGGCCGGAGACTACAATGTCATCCCCGAACCGGTGGATTGTCACGATCCGAAGGTGTGGGAGGGCGACGCCCTGTTTCTCCCGCAAACCCGCGCTGCCTTCCGCAGGCTTGAAAACCTGGGCTTCACCGATGCGGTGCGCGCCGTCAATGACCAGCCCGAGACCTATACGTTCTGGGACTACCAGGCAGGCGCCTGGCAAAAGAACAACGGCATCCGCATCGATCACCTGATGCTCTCGCCCGAGGCGGCAGACAGATTGCAGTCAGCCACGGTCGAAAAACATGTCCGCGGTTGGGAGCGCCCCTCCGATCACGTTCCGGTGGTGGTTTCCCTGGCTCTGTGAACCCCGGCCTGTAATCCGGCAGCGTCCGAAGCCTTGCCAAGCGCGAATTACGGGCGCATCATTTGTCCATGAGACATGCGCGATCATGGCTGTTGGCCATGGGCATCGGTATTGTGGCGGTGCCTGGCCTGTTCATCCCCCCCGCTTCCGCGGGGCCGGACTGTGAATGCGTGGGCAACGGCAGGAAGGTCAAGGAGGGCAGCGTGATCTGCCTGCAGGTCGGCTCATCCCAGCGCTATCTCGCCCGTTGCGAGCGCGTTCTCAACAACACCAGCTGGAAAAAAATCTCCGACGGCTGCCCCACCGCGCAAACGTCGCCACGAGCGGACATGACGGTCGCCCGCGTGCCGGGCTGAGCTTCAGCCTGTTCGGATCAACAGGCAATTCGGTTCAGTTGAGGCCCTTGGCCAGCATGTCCTGCGCCAGCGCTACCGCCGTGCGGCGGTCCGCTTCGGCGGCGAGCGAAAACGCCCGTTCCTGAAGGGCCTGGATCCAGATCCTGTCCGACGGTGTCGAGCGTTCGAGCGCAGTGGTCATGAAGGCAAGACCGCGAACCACCTGTCCTTCTTCGAACACGACATTCCCAAGCACGGCAGAGGCTGCCGGATGACCGCTGACGCGCGCCCGGTTGAGCCATTTCTTGGCCTGCTGGATGTCATTGGCGCCGCCCTCGCCTTCCAAGATCATGCGGCCCAGCCGGTACTGGGCTTCCGGAACGCCAAAGGCGGATGCGGCCTGGAAATAGAGCTGCCGCGCGGCGCCGAGGTTCGGCTTTATCGGGCTGCCGGGAATCCCGATGTGATAGTAGTTTGCCAGCGACAGCAGCGCGTTGACGAAATACCCGGTATCCTGCGATCCAGGCTCCACGCCCTGACGCGCGATGTCGTCGTAGATCTTGAAGGCCTCGTAGTCGTTTTCCACAACGCCGTCGCCATAGGCATACATGTTGGCAAGCGCCCAGCGCGCGCCCGGATGGCCTTTTTCGGCGGCGTATTTGTAGGCTTCGACTGCCTCGTCCTTGCGGCCTTTCTTGTAGGCCGAAAAGCCGAACTTGAAGAGATCGAACGGACCTGATTCGCGGGTCACGCCAGCATTGGGATCAAGCGCGTTCGCAGGTGAGCCCAGGCCGATGGCCGCGGCAAGAACTGCGCAAAAAAGACCGGTCCGGGTACGGTTAGATGTCCGCATAGCAGTGTTTTTCTTTCGCTCCGCCCGGATGCGTGACCGCGCCATAGCGCGCCGACCCCACCGTCTGGGCGTATTTCCAAAGCGCGCCCGAAGCATAATCGGTCTCCCGCGCTGTCCATTTTTCCCTGCGTGCGGCCAGGTCCTCATCGGACAGCCTTACGCTCAAAAGGCCCGCGACAGCATCGATCTCGATAATGTCGCCGTCTTCAAGCAAGCCGATCGGCCCGCCTTCCGCAGCTTCCGGCCCGACATGACCGACACAAAAGCCGCGCGTTGCGCCGGAGAACCGGCCGTCGGTGATCAGCGCAACCTTGTCGCCCATGCCCTGGCCGTAAATGGCCGCGGTGGTCGACAGCATCTCGCGCATGCCAGGCCCGCCCTTGGGGCCTTCGTAGCGGATCACCAGAACCTCGCCTTCCTTGTAATCCCGGTTTGTGACCGCATTGAAGCAATCTTCTTCCGAATCAAAGCACCGCGCCGGACCAGAGAATTTGAGCCTCGCCATGCCGGCGACCTTCACGATTGCGCCGTCGGTTGCCAGATTGCCCTTCAATCCGACGACGCCGCCCGTCGCGGTGATCGGCTTGTTGGCGGGATGCACGACGTCCTGATCATCGTTCCAGCGCACATGCTCCATGTTTTCGGCCAAAGTGCGGCCCGTCACGGTCATGCAATCGCCATGCAGATAGCCGTGCTCCAGCATGGTCTTCATCAACACCGGAATGCCGCCCGCCTCGAACATGTCCTTGGCGACATATTTGCCGCCCGGCTTGAGATTGGCGATGTAGGGCGTGCGCTCGAAAATACGGGCGACGTCAAACAGGTCGAACTCGATGCCGCATTCATGCGCGATCGCCGGCAGGTGCAGCGCCGCATTGGTCGACCCGCCGGTGGCCGACACCACCGCGGCGGCGTTTTCGAGCGACTTGAGCGTGACGATGTCGCGCGGGCGGATCTGCCTGGCGATCAGTTCCATGATCTTCTCGCCGGCCGCGTAGCAGAACTTGTCGCGCATCTCGTAAGGGGCCGGCGCGCCGCAGGAATAGGGCAGCGCCAGGCCGATGGCCTCGGCCACGGTCGCCATGGTGTTGGCGGTGAACTGCGCGCCGCAGGAGCCTGCCGACGGGCACGCCGCCTGCTCGATTTCCAGCAGGTCCGTATCGGTCATGTCCCCGACCGAGTGCTGGCCAACCGCCTCGAACAAGTCCTGAATGGTGATCTGGCGGCCGCGGAAGGTCCCGGGAAGAATCGAGCCGCCATAGATGAAGATCGACGGCACGTTGAGCCGGACCATCGACATCATCATGCCCGGCAGCGACTTGTCGCATCCGGCCAGCCCGACGATGGCGTCGTAGCAATGGCCGCGCATGGTCAGCTCCACCGAATCGGCGATCAGGTCGCGGCTGGCGAGCGACGCCTTCATGCCCTGGTGACCCATGGCGATCCCGTCGGTCACCGTGATGGTGCAGAACTCGCGCGGCGTGCCCTTGGCCGACGCCACGCCCTTCTTGACCACCTGCGCCTGGCGCATCAGCGAGATGTTGCACGGCGCCGCCTCATTCCAGCACGACGCCACGCCGACCAGCGGCTGGGCAATCTCCTCGCTCGACAGTCCCATTGCATACAGGAACGCCCGGTGCGGCGCGCGCGCCGGCCCGACCGTCGTGTAACGGCTGGGAAGCTTGGACTTGTCGAATGCACTGTTGGTCATGTGATCCCCAGACACGGCACGGTCGAGACTGACCGGGCCGAGGGCCGAACTGAAGCTTTGCCGTGCGCCCCGTTTGTGGCGGGAAATGGGCACAAAAAGCCTGCGGAAATGCATAGCAGATGCAATTGAAAAAAGTGTTGCGGAATCGTCACATTGCGTGATGTCCGTCATCGATCCAGTCGGATTCCGCTGCGCACAGACGAAAAACCCCGCCACGAGGGCGGGGTCATTTTGTACCGACACTGGCGGGATTGATCAGAACTTGACTTTGATTGCACCCGAGACCGCGGCGACGAGATCTGAGCTATAATCATAGGTGATCCGCGAATCCGCGGATGTTCCCGAGGTGAGAACACCGAGTGCTCCCCCAAGCCGAATCTCGACATTCTTGTTCGGGGTGAAGGAGCCGCCCGCTGCAACCGTCCATGTATCCGACTGCGTTCCCATTGTCGTTGCGGTGCCGCGGTCCCAGGTCAAGGCGACGAGGCCGGAAAGGTTGTCATTGAACTTGTGGCCGACACCGCCAGTGACGGTCCAGCCGTCGCGATAGTAGAGATCGAGCGAAGTCACCTCAGTAGGGCCACCGGACGTACATGCGACCGCTGCTGTGAAAGTGGGGCAAAGTGCGATTGACTGCAGCACACTCCAGTCGACCCACTTGACCGAGCCGAATGCAAGCCAGCCCGGAGCGATGCCCGTCTGCACCTTGATCTCGAAAGCCTGCGGCATGGTTGCCGAACCGAATATCGGCGTGGATGCGCCCCCAAGAGGCGCCGGAGCGACAGGAACCTGGGTAAGGTCCAGGACACCCGAGATGCTGTCCAACTCGACTTCGGCATAATAGACCGCAGACGCACGGAACGCGATTTCGGGGATTTCATACGCAACGCCTGCACGCCAGCCGTAGCCTGAATCTTCCAGATCCACTCGACCGAGACCCGTGCCAAAAGCAGGCGGAAGCGGCGCAACAAGACGTTCCTTGAAGCCGCTCATATCGAGGTAGGAAACGCCACCGAGAACCCGGAACTGGCCCTTGCCCACCTGGAATTTGACCGAGCAGGTTGCAGCGTAGCCATCGCTCTCGATCTTCGTTTCCGTGTTCGAATTCGCACCCATCCAGTTACGACCCGGATTGGAATGCGCGCCGTAGGGCTGACTGTAGTCGCCCATGCAATCGAGATACTCGCCGATGCCGACCTTGGCACCCAGTCGCGGCACCGCATAGGATTCGGTTTCACGCACGCCGTTGGTCGCCCCGCCGCCGATGCCGTTTGAACCGATGCCATCGGTAATATCGATATCGACAACGTTGTTGAGATCTCGCTCAGGCATCACGTAAGCAACTGAAGCATCCGTCGCAAAACGCGACGTGTCAAACAGCAGATCGATATTGTAGCCACCGCGCTCCAGGCCCCCGGCCTGCGCTGCCGAAACAAGTGCGACGCTCGCGGCCAATCCAGCAACGATCGATTTCAAGGTTAGACGAATCATGAGTCCCCTCCAGAACATAAAAGCTTACGATTGACGCGATTAGGTAATCAAATTGAGGGGTTTGTAAACAGCGCTGAAATGCGGCCGCAGCTTCCGCAAGGCCGCCATCTCGAATCCGGGGGAAAAAACCGCCGAATCCTGACAGAAAACAACGGTTTTGCTCAGTCATGGGGAGGCAACAGCCCCAAATCCAGACCAAATCGCCTGCCCGACACGCTTTTGTTGCATTTCGGTCACAATTGCCGCGATTTTGTCCGCATTGCACGGCAACCGCGGCTATCACCGGCGATGGGCCCGAAATGGCCGCGATCGACGCGTCAGCCGGCCTGGCTGACGCGTTGGACGGCCTGGGCCAGCTTGTCCTTCTGCCCCTGCAGCTCGACGAGCTTTTCGCGTTCCGCCTCGACGATCTCGGGCTTGGCGTTGGCCACGAATTTTTCGTTTGCCAGCTTGCCCTCGATCTTGGCGATCTCACCGTCCACTTTCGCCAACGCCTTTTCCAGGCGGGCTTTTTCCGCGGCCAGGTCGATCAGGTCGCCCAGCGGCAGGCAGGCTGTGGCCTCGCCCACGACAATCTGCGCGGATCCGCCCGGGGCAGCGGTCTCGAGCGCGATGTCGGTCACCCGCGCCAGTTGCCGGATTGCCGGCTCATGCCGAACCAGCCTGCCCGCGGTGGTGGCGTTGGCGCCGACGATCACCAGCGGCGCCTTGGCCGACGGCGGCACGTTCATTTCCGCCCTGACCGAGCGCAGTCCGGAGACCAGGTCGATCAGCCAGTTGATCTCGTCGGCTGAGGCCGCGTCCGTGAAGGATGGCTCCGGCCATTCCGCATGGCAGGCGAGCCCGGCATCGGGGCCGGCCAGATGCTCCCAGAGCTCCTCGGTCATGAACGGCATGAATGGATGCAGCAGCTTGACCGATTCCGCCAGCACGTGCGCTGCACAGGCCCGCGATTCCGCCTTGCCCGCCTCGTCGTCACCGTTGAACACCGGCTTGAGAAGCTCGAGATACCAGTCGCAAAGCTGGTTCCAGACAAACCGGTAGAGCGCGCCTGAAGCCTCGTTGAACTTGTAGGCTTCAATCGCGCCCTTCACTTCGCTTGCGGTGCGGGTCAGCTCGGTCAGGATCCAGCGGTTGATCGTCAGCTTGACCGAGGACGGATCGAAATCCGGATCGAGCACCGCGCCGTTCATGTCGGCGAAGCGTGTCGCGTTCCAAAGCTTGGTGCCGAAATTGCGGTAGCCCGCGATGCGCGAGGGATCGAGCTTCACGTCGCGGCCCTGCGCCGCCATGATCGCCAGCGTGAACCTGAGCGCGTCCGCACCATATTCGTCGATGAGCTCCAGCGGATCGATGACATTGCCCTTGGACTTGGACATCTTGGCGCCGTCCTTGTCGCGCACCAGCGCATGCACATAGACCGTGTGGAACGGCTCCTCCTCCATGAAATGCAGGCCCATCATCATCATCCGGGCGACCCAGAAGAAGATGATGTCGAAGCCGGTGACCAGCACGTCGGTCTGGTAATAGCGCGCGAGCTCGGGTGTCTTCTCGGGCCAGCCGAGCGTGGAGAACGGCCACAGCGCCGAGGAGAACCAGGTGTCGAGCACGTCCTCGTCCCGGGTCAGGATCTCGCCCGGCTGGAAGTTTTCGAGCTTATCCTCGACCCAGCCCTTCCACGGGCCTTCATGGGCGATGTAGTGCTGGATCGCCGCCTCGAGCGCGGCTTCCTCGTCTTTTTCGACGAACACCTGTCCGTCCGGCCCGTACCAGGCCGGGATCTGGTGGCCCCACCACAATTGCCGCGAGATGCACCAGGGCTGGATGTTCTCCATCCAGTCGAAATAGGTCTTTTCCCATGTCTTCGGCACGAAATTGGTGCGGCCCTCCCGCACGCTCTCGATCGCGGGCTTGGCCATCTCGGCCGCGTTGACATACCACTGGTCGGTCAGGAACGGCTCGATCGGCACGCCGCCGCGGTCGCCATGCGGCACCATGTGGGTGTGCGGCTCGACATGGTCGAGCAGCCCGAGTTCGTCCATCTTGGCGACGATTTCCTTGCGCGCGGCAAAGCGATCCATGCCGTCAAGCTCCTCGATGACCTCGATCAGCTTGCCTTCGACGGTGAGCCCGTCGAGGAAATCCTCGTTTTCCCTGAGCGTGATCTTCGCGTCCGCGGTCAGGATGTTAATGGCCTTGAGATGATGCCGCTTGCCGACTTCGAAGTCGTTGAAATCATGCGCCGGGGTGATCTTGACCGCGCCCGATCCGGCGGTCTCGTCGGCATAATCGTCGCCGACGATCTCGATGCGCCGCCCGGTCAGAGGCAGCACCACATGCTTGCCGATCAGGTCCTTGTAGCGCACATCGTCCGGATTGACCGCGACCGCCGTGTCGCCAAGCATGGTTTCGGGCCGCGTGGTGGCGACGATGATGTAATCGCGCGTCTCGTAGGTATAGGTGTCGGTTTCCTCGTCATGGCTGACGGGGTGCTCGTAGGTCACGCCGTCGGCCAGCGGATAGCGGAAATGCCAGAGGTTTCCCTGAACCTCGATCTGTTCGACCTCGAGATCCGAAATCGCGGTCAGGAGCTTCGGGTCCCAGTTGACCAGGCGCTTGTCCTTGTAGATCAGCCCTTCCTTGTAGAGGCTGACAAAGACTTCCAGCACCGCCTGCGACAGGCCTTCGTCCATTGTGAAGCGTTCGCGCGACCAGTCGCACGATGCGCCCAGCCGCTTGAGCTGGTTGAAAATCATCCCGCCCGATTCGTCCTTCCAGTCCCAGACGCGTTCGATGAAGGCTTCGCGGCCCATGACATGGCGGCTCGGCTCCTGGCGTTCGGCAAGCTGCCGCTCGACCACCATCTGGGTGGCGATGCCGGCATGGTCCATGCCAGGCTGCCAGAGCACGTCGCGGCCGCGCATGCGCTGGAACCGGACCAGGATGTCCTGCAAGGTGTTGTTGAGCGCGTGGCCCATGTGCAGCGAGCCGGTGACGTTCGGCGGCGGGATGACGATGCAAAACGACTCCGCCCCTGGCTTCGCGCCGGCGCCCGCGGCGAACGCGTTCGCTTCCGCCCAGCGGGTGGCGATTTTCGGCTCGACGGCCGAGGCGTCATAGGTCTTTTCAAGCATCGTCACATGTCTCCGTGATCCGGGATTGCCCCCGCTGTAGAGCCGTTTGCAAGCCGAGGTCAACCCGAAACGGCGAACCAGGGCGCCGCGGCCGAACAGGCGGGCGAACACGAATGTCGGCTTGAACTATGACCAAATTGGCGCCGATGAGGACCCGGCGCACGCGCGCGCCGCAGCGGCAGCTGTATCACGCAGCCGCGCGCCCCGGCTGCAGGCGATATCTAGCGGCGGTTTCCGCGCGACACGCGCTCGATTTCCTCGCGCACAAGCCGCTCGACCAGCGTCGGGAGATTGTCGTCGAGCCATTGTGTGAGCATTGGCCGCAGCATCTCTTCGGCGATCTCGTCGAAGGAGCGGCTCTGACCTGCAGCGATCGCCGCGTCCAGTTCTCCGAAAGCCGCTGCAACCTTCTCCCCGGTTTGCAGAGAAACCAGTTGCCCCGTGGTCTGGGAATGGCCGGCGCTCTGGTGTTCGACGGCGTGCATGTCATTCGCTCTCTGCCCGGAGTGGTCGGGCTGCTCGGCTTCGGCCGAAGCCGTCTCGATTTCGGAAGGCGCTTCCACGGGCTCATTCGACATCAGCGCGTCGCGAAGCTCTTCCGCCGCTGCGTCATCCATTTCCGCCATGTCTGACTCGCTGTTCGCGGGAGCCGGATGTTCAGCGGCTCGGGGTGCCGGCGCCTGGTTGTCCGACGCCTGTTCTTCACTCCGCGAGTCCTGATGCCTGGGAGTAGCGCGGGCGAGCGCGGCAACCTCGGCCAAAGAGACCGGCCGGGCGACCGCTTGCTCATCGGGGAATTCAGCCCGCGGCTGGTCATGAGCGTCGGAGCCGGCCTGATCGTCCGCATAGGCGTCATCATCATCATCATCATCATCATAATGACGCGCGCTCGTATCGACCGCTTCCACGTGACTGCCGTCCAACGCAGGCTCGTTGTTTTCAATGATCCTGCGGATGGAAGCCAAAATCTCTTCCATCGACGGTTCGCGCTGCGCGCCGGCCTGCCCCATGATTACGCTCCATTACTCTCGTCGCCGGGCTCATGCCAACCGGCGAATCACCCCAGCAGTCTACGGCATTGGCCGCGACTTGAGAATCGCGCCATCCGAAGCTTCTGCTGTCATGCACAGGTATTCGTCGGCGCCGCTCTTATGGCAATGCAGGCGGCGCGGCGATGCCGGGTGTGAGTAACGGCCCGCTCAGCGTCCGTCTACGGTGCGAAGCCCGTACCAGCGGTCCTTGGTGGCTTCGTAATGCTCTGCGGGACTGTAATTGGCTACCGCCAGACCGAGCCGGTCGATGGTCAGCTTGCCGGTGGAGGCAAGCACGGAAAAGCTTGCCACGATGGCGTTGCGTTCCGATTGGGAGATGGCTTCCTTGGCGGTGAGCACGGTCTGCTGGGCGTTGAGCACATCGAGCGTGGTCCGCTGACCGACGCGGCGTTCCTCGACCACGCCGTTGAGCGCCAGGTTGGCGGCGGAGATCTGCGCCCGGTTCGCCTCGATGGTCGCCAGCGACGCCTCCATCTGGGTCCAGGACGACACCACCGATTGCTCTATCGAGCGGCGCGCCGAATCGACCAGAATCCGCTGCTGGCCCAGCCTCTCCTTGGCCTGGCGGACAGAGGCCGAAGCCGCGCCGCCCTGATAGATCGGAATTGTCAGTCGCGCCTGGATCTGGGCGGTGTCGACACCCTCATCCGCCTTGGAAACGGTGCCGCTGACCCTGACGCCCGGCAGGAAGGCGCCTTCCTGTGATTTGACAGCGTAGCCGGCCGCATCGACGCCGAAGAGCGCTGCCAGCACCGCAGGGTGCTCTGTCGTTCCCTGGGCAACGGCGGCTTCCAGCGAGCCGGGAAGCAGTCTGCGGGGGAGCTTCACCGGCTGGAGATTGTTCGGAACCGTGCCGACAATCTGCGCATAGACCGCCGCACTCGACTTGGCCTGCGCGATCGCAGCCGTCAGGCTGGCGCGGGCGCCTGCAAGTTCCGCCTCGGCGAGGCTCACATCGGTCCGTGTGCTTTCGCCCACGTCAAACCGGGCGCGCGCTGCGGAAAACTGCTCCTGCAGGAAGGAAATGTTCTGCTGGCGGTATGTCACGATCTGGTTGTCGCGGGTGACGTTGGCATAGGCTTGGACCGTCGCCAGCAGGATATCGATTTCAGTGCCGCGCAGGTTTTCCCGGCCGGCAAAGACCTGGGCTTCGGCCGCACGCACATTGTTGCGCGTCTGGAACCCGTCAAACAGCGTCTGGTTGATGGACACGCCGATGCTGGCGGAATTGTTGACGAAACCGTTGGTGTTTGTCGATGTCGTGATCGCTTCGGCGGCGATCGTCGGACGATAACCCGATTTCGCCAGCGCCACCCCTTCATCCGTCGCCCGCAAGCCTGCTCGCGCGGCATTGAGATCGGGATTGTTCTCGTAGGCCTTGGCCATGGCCTGATACAGCGTTTCCGCCGAAGCCGCCTGGGGAAGCAATGCAACCGCCGATATAATTGCAAGACAAGCGAGCGATTTTTTCACAAAGGACACGAGTACATACTCCAGCAGCGCAAGAACGGGATGCCGATCAGGCGCAGGACACGATCATGGTGTTGCAACCACATATGCTATCAAGCGCCGCCGGACGCAATGCAACACGGCGGAACAATCGCCACTAATCCCGGTCACGTTGCCATCGCGCAACAGCGCGGCATTTTGTCAGCAGCCCCGATGGCGGGGGGATCTAGAAAACGAATTCTTCGACTGCGCGGAAACCCGGCAACGGCTTGACGGAAACATTGAACGCGGGCCGGCCCGACACCACGCCGCCGTCCTTGACCATCAGATGCGCCTGCGCCGACAGTCCGGACCCGATTGCCGCGACCAGCTTGCCGCCTTCGCGCAATTGATCGAACAGGGCCGCAGGCACCTTTTCCACCGCGCCATTGAAGAAGATCAGGTCATAGGGCCCCTCGGCGGCGTAGCCCTTTTCCAGGTCGCCGGTCACCACCGCCACATTGTCGTAGCCCGTGTCGCTCAAGAGCTCGCTTGCCTGATCGGCCAGCGCCGGATCGCTTTCCACGGCCACCACCGAGCCCGCCAGCAATGACAGGATCGCCGCCGTGTAGCCGGACCCGCAGCCGATCTCGAGCACCACCTGGTCGCGCGTGATCTGCGCCAGCTGCAGCATCTTGGCCAGCGGCGACGGCTCCATGACATAGCGGCCGACGCCGTCAACGTCCGAAATCCGCAGATCCGTATCGATATAGGCGAGCGGCTTGAGCGGCGTGGGCACAAAATCCTCGCGTGCCACCGTCAAGAACGCCTTCAACACCGAATGCGACGTGACATCCGTCGTGCGGATCTGGTTGTCCACCATTTTCTGGCGCGCTGCTTGATAGTCGGTGCCCATCCGGTCTCTCCGATGCATCTTGTCTTGCGCTTCAATAGAGCGCTCAACCGCGACTTTCAAGCCGGACCGGGGATGGCGCTTGCCGAATCCACTGTTTTCGGCCGTCCGGATTTCATCCCGTCGCGGCGAAAGCCGCCATGGGCGCGCAGATGCCCCTTGCGCCGGCTTGATTCTCCGTCTATTTGCCAGCCGTCCGGTCGATGACCGGCGCGAGGCCTCGTGGCGGAGTGGTTACGCAGAGGACTGCAAATCCTTGCACCCCGGTTCGATTCCGGGCGAGGCCTCCATCTTTCTCACTCCGAGTTCACATTTCCCCGTCCGGCCTCTCCTGCGCCGGCTTGCTGTCGGGCCGGCCGTTGTTTCGCATCGGCCGCTTTGTGCCCCGGCGCTCCATGCGCACCACAAAGTTCCGCCGCCAGCGCCGCACGGCCGGCAGGTCCTGCGACAGCACCAGCAGGCCCAGTGGAATCATCCAGAACCCGAGCACCGGCAGGAAACCCAATGTCCCGCCAACAATCAGGCCCGTCCCGAGCGCGATGCGGGTTCGCGGGTGCTGCGGCAGCCGGAAGTGCCGCGAGCCGATGCGGATCTCGCGGCGGGCGGCGTTGAAATGGAAGACAGGTTTCTTCGGCATGATGTCCGGACTGGTTTTCGGCTGAGCCGGCGACGTGCCGGACCCGAAACATGGGCTTTGACACCCGCCGGCGCAAGATAGACACATTTTCTTCAAAAACCGCTTGGCAAATCGGAGAGGCATTTGTTATAGGCCCCTCACGCTGCTTAAGGCAGTGATCCCCGGTAGCTCAGTGGTAGAGCAATCGACTGTTAATCGATCGGTCGCTGGTTCGAATCCGGCCCGGGGAGCCAAATTTCCTTTCTCACGGCTGACGCCGCCCCTTCCCCCCGCCGAAACTGTCCGGTCGGGGTCAAGTGTTGCGGGCGGCGGCGCAAAAAAGCGCTGTTGCGGGCCTTTTGATCCGCAGTCTCGTTTGGGCGCGTTCCCGCAACCCCAACGCCTCGAAAATTCAGCGTTATTTCGCGAAACTTCTGATCCGCTTTTTCCGTCTACCCGTATGACACCATCAAAAGGCTCGGCGACTTTCGCCCAAACGGAAAAAATGCATCGGGATGGCACGCGACACCACATTTGACGGGAGCCCTGCAATCGTCTGGTTCCGCAATGATTTGCGGGTCAGCGACAATGCCGCGCTGATGGCAGCAGCCGCGCACAGCGCCGTTGTTCCGGTCTTCATCCGTGAAACCGGTTCCCCTGCCCGGCCGCTGGGCGCGGCGCGAACCTGGTGGCTGCACCATTCGCTCGAACGCCTTGCCGAAAAGCTCGAGAGCCTCGGCGCGCCGCTGCTTCTCTTGAGCGGCGATCCTGCCCGGATCATCCCCGACCTCGTCAAGGTCACCGGCGCGGCTGCAGTCTACTGGAACCGGCGTTATGATCCGTCGCACAAGGAAGCCGATGCGGCGCTCAAGGCTGAGTTGCAGGCAGGTGGGCTGCTTGCAGAAAGCTTCGCCGGTCAGCTGCTGCACGAGCCGATGCGGCTCAAGACCGGCGGCGGCACCTATTACAAGGTCTACAGCCCGTTCTGGCGGGCGATGGAACCCGGCATTGAGTCGCGCCCGCCCTTGCCGGCGCCGGAATCGCTGCCTCCGCGTCCGACCGGCGCAGACATTCAATCGGAAACATTGGCGAGCTGGGACCTGCTGCCGGTCAAGCCCGACTGGTCCGGTGGACTGCGCGACGCCTGGACACCGGGCGAAGACGGCGCCCAGGCGCGGCTCACCGATTTTCTCGAAAACCGCATGCGAGGCTACGCCGATCGCCGCGACATCCCCGGTGTGAACGCAACCTCGGGGCTGTCGCCGCATCTGGCCAGCGGCGAGATCACGCCGGGCCAGATCATCGACGCGCTCGGCACAGCCGATTCGGACGCTTCCTCATCCGACCGGAGCAAATTCCGCAAGGAAGTCGGCTGGCGCGAGTTTTCCTGGCACCTGCTCGCCAACCAACCCGGACTGGCGGAGCACAATCACAATTCCCGGTTCGATGCGTTTCCTTGGATCAGCGACCGGAAGGCGCTTTACGCCTGGCAGAAGGGATTGACCGGATACCCGATCGTCGACGCAGGCATGCGCGAACTCTGGCGCACCGGCTGGATGCACAACCGCGTGCGCATGGTCGCCGCCTCGTTCCTGACCAAGCACCTGATGATCGACTGGCGCGAAGGCGAGGCCTGGTTCTGGGACACGCTGGTGGATGCCGACCCGGCCTCCAATGCCGCAAGCTGGCAATGGGTGGCGGGCTCCGGCGCCGACGCCGCGCCCTATTTCAGGATATTCAATCCGGTGCTGCAGGGCGAAAAATTCGATCCCGACGGCGACTATGTCCGCAGGAACCTGCCGGAACTTGGCAAAATGCCCGCCAGATACATCCACAAGCCCTGGGAGGCGCCCGACCGCGTTCTTGAGACCGCAGGCGTCCGTCTCGGCGAAACCTACCCCAAGCCTATTGTAGACCATCAGGCAGCGCGCCAGCGCGCGCTCGCCGCATACCAGCAGATCAAGGATGCCGCATGAACGTTCACCTGAAGCCGCAAACCGTCGAGACCGGCCCTGAGCGACTGAAAGTCGCCGTGATCGGGTCGGGCATCTCAGGCGCGTCCGCAGCCTGGGCACTCCATGGCCTGCATGATGTCACTGTCTACGAGTCCGACTCACGCCCAGGCGGCCATACGGCCACCGTCGATATCGACTATCAGGGCACGCCGGTCTCGGTCGACACCGGATTTATCGTCTACAACGAGCTGAATTACCCAAATCTCACCGCGCTGTTTGCCCATCTCGGCGTCAAGACCCATGACAGCGACATGAGCTTCGCGCTGTCGCTCGATCACGGCAAGCTCGAATGGGGCGGCGACAATCTCTCGACCCTCTTCGCCCAGAAGCGCAACCTGCTGCGCCCGTCCTTCATCCTGATGCTGCGTGAAATCCTGCGGTTCAACAGGATCTGCCTCCAGGACCGCGCCGAGGGGCATCTCGCCGCCCGCTCGATCGGAGATTATCTCAACTGGCGCGGGTTTTCGCCCGGTTTCACCAACAATTACCTGGTGCCGATGGCGGCGGCGATCTGGTCGACGCCGGCCAAGCGGATGCTCGAGTTCCCGGCCACCCATTTCGTCAATTTCTTCGAGAATCACCGCCTGATCTATTCCGAGCGCCCGGTCTGGCGCACTGTCACCGGCGGCAGCCGCAACTACCTCACCAAGCTGCTTGCGCCGCTTGGCGACCGTGTCCGGCTGAACACAGGCGTGGTTTCTGTGCGCCGTTCGACGCGGGGCGTCGATATTCTGGACACCACCGGCCACACCGAATCCTATGACCGGGTCATCCTCGCCTGCCACACCGACCAGGCGCTCAGGATGCTGGACCGGCCGACCGAGGCGGAGCGCGAGATCCTGACCGCGATCCCCTACAGCGCCAACCGGGTGATCCTGCACCGCGACGAGCTGCTGATGCCGGTGCGCAAGAAAGTCTGGGCCTCCTGGAACTACCTGCGCTCGTCAGATCACCCCAGCGACGCCAATGTCGCGGTCTCCTACTGGATGAACCGGCTGCAGGGAATCGATGCGTCCATGCCCTTGTTCGTCACCCTCAATCCGGACCGCGAACCGCGGGCCGACATGGTGTTCGGCGAATACAGCTACGACCATCCCCAATTCGGCCGGGACGCCATGCAGGTCCAGGCCCGGCTGCACACCATCCAGGGCGACAATCATACCTATTTCGCCGGAGCCTGGACCGGCTACGGCTTTCATGAGGACGGGCTGAGTTCCGGTCTCCGGGCTGCTGAAGCGCTGGGCGCCTCCCTGCCCTGGCGCGCGGGCGCTGCGGCTCCCGCCGAAGCGGTGGCCTGACCATGACGGCTCCCATCAAACATCCTGTCAGCGAAAGCGACCCCGTCCGGGCAGCGGCATCGCTCTATGTCGGCGACGTCATGCACCAGCGCATGAAACCGGTCGGCCACCGGTTCCGCTACAAGGTCTACTCCCTGATGATCGACCTTGACCGGCTCGACGATGCGGATCGGCTGTCGTCGCTGTTTTCGGTCAACAAGGCCAATCTGATGTCGTTTCACGAAGCCGATCATCTGCGCGGAGTCGCCGGATCATCCCTGCGCGCGCATATCGACGATCTGCTGCGCGACGCCGGCCTGTCCGAGCGCCCTGCGCGGATCGAGCTTGCCTGTTATCCGCGCATCTTCGGACAGGTGTTCAATCCGCTGTCCGTCTTCTATGCCTATGGTTCGGACGGCGCGCCCGTGGCGATGGTCTACCAGGTGCGCAACACTTTTGGCGAAAGCCACACCTATGCCTGCAGGATCGAGGATGGCGACATCAGCCCGGCAGGCATCCGCCAGAGCCGCTCCAAGCTGTTCTACGTCTCGCCCTTCATCGAACTCGGCATGCGCTACAATTTCCGCATGAACCTCCCCGGCGAGACCATCAAGTGGCGAATCCTTGAAACAGACCAGTCCGGACCGCTGCTTGCGGCGACCTATCACGGCGCCCGCCGGGCGCTCACGACGGGCTCGATTCTGGCTTGCCTCTTGCAGTTTCCGCTTCTGACGTGGAAGATTGTCGGTGGCATTCACTATGAGGCACTCAAATTGTGGCTCAAGGGAATGCGTTACGTGCCGCGCCCGGCGCCGCCTCCAGCCGCGAGTTTTCGCGACCAGGCAAAGCTCGAGCAGCAGGCGGCGAAATTGTGACGGACCAACACATGACCAGACAGAGGAGGCTGCGCTCATGAAGACTGAAGCCACCTGGAATGACCATCAAGCCGCCGAAAAGCTGTCGACGGACAATCTCTCGGCCTATCTGCGCGGATTGCCCGCCAAAGCCAAGATGGCGCTGCGCGGGCTCTTGCACATGGGCCACGGCCGCCTGTCGATCCGCATGCCGGATGGGCGAACCGTGCTGATCGAGGGCCGCGCCGAGGGGCCCGAGGCGATGCTGATCCTGCACAACTGGAATCTGGCGCACCGGGCGCTGACCGGCGGCACCATCGGCGTGGCCGAATCCTATATCGACGGCGATTGGGAAAGCCCCGATGTCACCGCCTTTCTCGAACTGTTCCTCGTCAATGTCGAGGTCGGCGACACGCTGGCGGGCGGCGCCCGCGGTCTTGCGCGGGTGATGGAGCTGATCCGCCACTGGCTCAATTCCAATTCCCGCGCCCAGGCGAAAAAGAACATCTCCGCCCATTACGACCTGGGCAACGCGTTCTATTCGAAATGGCTCGACGAGACGATGACCTACTCCTCGGCGCTGTACCAGGATGGCGCCAATGATCTTGCCGGCGCGCAGACCGCCAAATACCGGGCGCTGGCAAAGGCCGCAGGCCTCAAATCCGGCGATCATGTTCTCGAGATCGGCTGCGGCTGGGGCGGGTTCGCGGAATTTGCCGCACGCGAGATCGGCTGCCGCGTCACCGGGCTGACCATTTCGCGCGAGCAACTGGCCTTTGCCCGTGAGCGCATCGCGAAGGCCGGCCTGTCCGACAGGGTCGACCTGCGCTTCCAGGACTACCGCGACGAGACCGGGCGCTATGACGGCGTCATCTCGATCGAGATGTTCGAGGCGGTGGGGGAAAAATACTGGCCCACCTATTTCTCGAAAGTGCGCGAGTGCCTCAAGCCCGGCGGCAAGGCGGGGCTGCAGATCATCACCATCAAGCCCGAAGCCTATCAGACCTACCGCGCCAATCCCGACTTCATCCAGCGCTACGTGTTTCCCGGCGGCATGCTGCCCACCGAAAACCACCTGAAATCGCTGGGCGAAGCGGCCGGCCTCAACCTCATCGGCCACCGCGCCTTCGGCCCCGATTACGGCCGGACGCTGGCCGAATGGCGCGAGCGGTTCTGGAACGTCTGGGACGACATCCAGCCGATGGGCTTCGACCTGCGCTTCAAGCGCTTGTGGGAGTTCTACATGTATTATTGCGAAGCCGGTTTCCGCTCCGGCCACATCAATGTGCGCCAGGTGGTCTACAGCTAGGCATAGGTGTTCACCGCTGTCGCGGCATTCACGCGGCGGCGGTGAACCATCAGACGGGCGGCGGCGTAAACACAGCCACACGCAACATGGCACACGCCCGCGCAAGCCGGTTCAGGCCAATCGCAGGATATTTTCTCCTTGGCCAAAGACACCGACACCGCACCGACCGGCCAGGATCAGCCAGCGCTTGCTCCACCCCGGGCAGCGCTCCGGCCCCCGCCCGTCGCCTTGCCCCGGATCATCGCCTATGCGCTGCCCGCGATCCCGCTCGCGGCGCTCACCCTGCCGCTCTATGTCCTGGTGCCGACGTTCTACACCGAAACCCTGGGCCTCTCGCTCGCCTCCGTCGGCTTCGCCCTGCTCCTGGTCCGGATCTTCGATGCGGTCAACGACCCGCTGATCGGCTGGGCGGCGGACCGGTTCCGTCCCCGTTTCGGCCGCAGGCGGTCGCTGTTTGCCATCAGCCTGCCACTGACAGCGATTTCGGCCTTCATGCTGCTCTGGCCGCCCGCCGATGCGTCGACCGCCTGGCTGGCCTTCTGGGGACTGTTGTTGTCGCTGGGCTACACTTCGGCGCTGATACCCTTTTCGGCCTGGGGCGCGGAGCTGGCGACCGACTATCACGGCCGCTCCCGCATCACCGGCTGGCGCGAGGGCCTGATCCTGGTGGGCACGCTGATCGCCATCGCCCTGCCCTTCGCCATCGGCTTTGACCGGGCAGAAGGCGTGCACGGTCTGGCCGTGCTCGGCATCGCGGTGCTCGTCACCCTGCCGCTGTTCGGCGCCGTCGCCATATTCGCCACGCCGGAACCGGTCGAGCACTCGAAAACCAGGCTCGATCTCAAATCCGGCCTCGGCCATCTCGCACGCAACCGGCCCTTCGTCCGGCTGATCGCAGCGTTCTTCCTCAATGGCCTCGCCAACGGCATTCCGGCGACGCTGTTCCTCTACTTCGTCTCCGAGAGGCTCGGCCTGCCCGAGGCCCGCGGTCCCCTGCTGTTTTTCTATTTCCTCTGCGCCGTCGCGGGCGTTCCGCTCGCCACCTGGGCCGCGGGCCGGGTGGGCAAGCACCGGGCCTGGTGCTACGCCATGCTCGCCGCCTGCCTGGCCTTTGCGCCCGCGCCGCTTCTGCCGGAAGGCAGCCTGATGGCCTTCGCCGCGATCTGCGCCGTCACCGGCGTGCTGCTGGGCTTCGATCTGGCACTGCCGCCGGCGATCCAGGCCGATGTGATCGACGTCGACACCGCAGCGTCGGGCGAGCAGCGCTCCGGCGTCTATTTCGCCGCCTGGAGCCTTGCCACCAAGCTGTCGCTGGCGGGCGGCGTCGGCATCGTCTTTCCGGTGCTGGCGGGCTTCGGCTTCGATCCGGCCACGCAAGCCGGATCGGTGCAGGGCCTGACCGCGCTCGCGGTCGCCTATGCCTGGGTTCCGATCGCCGCCAAACTGGCCGCAATTGGGCTGATGTGGAATTTTCCTCTCGACGAGGCGGCGCAGAAGATCCTGCGCACCAGCATCGAAACCGCCTGAGAAAGGCGCAGCTATTCGGTTTGGAGCGGCCGCTTCTTCCACTTCGTCGCTGCATTCATCAGGGCGAAATAGGCCGGGTACGGCAGAAACTGCAGGGCTTTCAGCACATAGGTGAAACGGCGCGGAAAGGTGATCTCGAAGGACGACGACTTGAGCCCGTCGGCAATGCGCTGGGCCGCGTCTTCAGGCTGCATAAGCGCCGGCATGGTGAAGGCATTGTCGGCCGTGGCCGGCGTATCGACAAATCCCGGATTGATCACCTGGATTCGCACGCCAAACTTGTCGAGATCGAATTTCAGGCTTTCGGCCATGTTGATGAGCGCCGCCTTGGTCGCGCCATAGGCCGCACTCGTCGGCATGCCGCCATAGCCCGTAACCGAGGACACGATCGCCAGTTGGCCGCGGCCACGGGCTTTCATCCGCGCGAGCGCCGGCGCCAGGCAATTGATGACGCCCGACAGATTGACCGCAAAACTCTTGTCGAAGTCGCTGACCTTGAGCGTTTCGCCATAGACCGGCAGATAGACCCCGGCATTGAACACGGCGAGCGCCAGGCCCGCACCCTGGGCGTCGATGCGGCCGGCGATCGCGGCCATCGCTTCCGTGTCGGTCACGTCGCCGGGGGCTGCGATGATGGTGCCGGCAAGGCCTTCCGCCTCCCGTTCAAGCTCCGCCAGCGCATCTTCGCTGCGGGCGGTCGCGTAGACCGTAAACCCTTCCCGCGCGAGCTTCATCGTCAGAGCGCGGCCGATCCCGCTCGAGGCACCGGTGACCCACACGGATCCGTCTGCGGCCTTGGCGCAATAGGTGGTCATGAACTCTCTCCAATGCAAAACGTCCGAAGCTCGATACGCTCCGGACGTCCATTCGGTTGCAAAAATTCGCTCGATAAAGCGCTGGTATCAGCCGATGATGTCGCCGATCAGCTGACGGAAGGAACCGGTCAGTTTCAACGGCGCGTCCATCACCGCAAAGCCGATGCAGGGCCGGCCCAGATCGACTCTGGGGCGGTGATCAATCGAATCATCGGCGACCGAAATGTCGCCGCGCGCGTAATGGCCGTGCGCATCGCTGAAGGCGCCGTCGAGAACCAGCGACAATTCGCTGCCCTCATGGGTATGGGCCGGAACCGTCCGGCCCGGCTTGAGCCAGAACAGATTGACGTGGCAGCCCTCGATGTCGCCCAGATCATATTCCTTTAAGCCGGGCAACTTGGTGCGCCACGGCACATCACCTGCGTCAAAACCCACGAAATCATAAAGCGCCTTCGGGAAAACCCGGCCTTCATGACCAGTCGCCTCCTGTGCCGGCGCAGCTTCCGGAGCCGCAGAAGCAAGCACCGCGGCAAGCATGGCGTCCCGATCGGACAGCGCCACCGGATCGACACCCATCAGTTCAAGCCCGGCCAAGGCTTCAAGATTGCGGACCTTAATCAGGTTTTTGGGCTTGAGTTCCAGATGTGCCTCGACCAGCACCCGCGCAGGCGTAGGAAGCGTTCCGGCGACATATCTGGCAAGCAGAGAGTCCAGTGTATCGATATGTTCGCGAACCATGCGTATCCAGCTTTCCATGATCTTAGCGTGGGTTTCGCACCAAATAGGCGAAATCGCACACTTCAGTCCATTCCAATTGTCTCTGCTTACGCCCGGACACGCAACCCGGATCACCGGAACATCCCGTTTCTCATTTTTGCCCTTTTAAGGCAAATAATCCCTTATGCTGACACGTCCCGAAGAACCTCTTTCTTGCAACTTGGCCCTTGAGAAGCCACAACTGCCTGCCTGGTCTCCGCGCGCCTGTGTGACCACAGCAACCAACAGGAAATCCCATGCCCGCCCTCGAATCAGTCCTCGACGCCATCGGCAACACCCCGCTCATTCGCCTCAAGGCGGCATCTGAGGCCACGGGCTGCACCATTCTCGGCAAGGCCGAGTTTCTCAATCCCGGCCAGTCGGTCAAGGACCGCGCGGCGCTGGAGATCATCCGCGACGCCGAATCAAAGGGTTTGCTCCGTCCGGGCGGCACCATTGTCGAAGGCACTGCGGGCAACACCGGCATCGGGCTCGCAGTGGTCGCCCGGGCGCTCGGCTACAACACCGTGATCGTCATTCCCGAAACCCAGAGCCAGGAAAAGAAGGACGCGTTGCGCCTGCTCGGCGCCGAACTGGTGGAAGTCCCCGCCGCGCCCTACCGCAATCCCAACAATTATGTCCGCCTTTCCGGCCGGCTCGCCGAGCAACTGGCCAAGTCCGATCCCAACGGTGCAATCTGGGCCAACCAGTTCGACAATGTCGCCAACCGTCAGGCCCATGTGAAGACCACGGCCCCGGAAATCTGGCGCGACACCGACGGAAAGGTCGACGGCTTCATCTGCGCGGTGGGCTCGGGCGGAACGCTCGCAGGCGTCGCCGAAGGCCTGCGCAGCCGCTCGGACACAGTCAAGATCGGCCTCGCCGATCCCGATGGCGCCGCCCTGCACAGCTTCTACACCAGGGGTGAAATGGCCTCCTCCGGCAGCTCGATCACCGAGGGCATCGGCCAGGGCCGCATCACCGCCAATCTCGAAGGATTCACGCCGGACATGTCGTTCAACATTCCGGACTCGGAAGCCATTCCGTTGGTGTTCGACCTGCTGGAGCACGAGGGTTTCTGCCTGGGCGGATCCTCCGGAATCAATGTCGCCGGCGCCATCCGCATGGCTCGAGAGATGGGCCCGGGCCACACCATCGTCACCGTGCTGTGCGACTACGGCAACCGCTACCAGTCCAAGCTGTTCAACCCGGATTTCCTGGCGTCCAAGAACCTGCCGGTGCCCGCATGGCTCACCCGCCACAGCGACATTTCCGTCCCCTACATCAGCGAATAATTTGCACGAAAGCCGTTTTCCATGTCCGCTCTTTTTCTGCATGACGCCTATCTGTCCACCGCCGAAGCGCTTGTCACCGGTATCCGCGAGGATGGCGGCATCCTGATGGACCAGACCTGCTTTTACGCCACCTCAGGCGGCCAGCCCGGAGACACAGGATTTTTCGAACGCGAGAATGGCGACAAGATCGTGATCGCCGGAACCGTGACCGGGAACACCAAGGCCGAGATCATCCACATCCCTGCCCCAGGCCAGGCAACGCCTGAGATCGGCGAAAAGCTGGTGCTGCACATCGACTGGGACCGGCGCTACCGGCTGATGCGCATGCACACCGCCTGCCACCTTCTTTCGGTTGTCTGCCCCTACCCGATCACCGGCGCATCCGTGAACGAGGAGGACAGCCGGGTCGATTTCGACATGTCCGAGACCATCGACAAAGCCGAGGTCACGGCGAAGCTGATGGAACTGGTCAACGCCAATCATCCGATCTCGACCGAATGGATCTCGGAAGCCGACCTCGACGCCAATCCGGGCCTGGTCAAGTCCAAGAATGTCCGCCCGCCGCGCGGCCAGGGCGATATCCGCCTGGTCTGCATCGGCGAAGGCTCTTCCGTCGACAGCCAGCCCTGTGGCGGCACCCATGTCGGCGAAACCGCGGAGGTGGGTGAAATCCACATCGGCAAGATCGAAAAGAAGGGCAAGGAAAACCGCCGCTTCCGCATCCGCTTCGGCCCGGCGCCGGAATAGCCGCGGGGCGCTCCTCGCGATCGTGACAATCTTAACGGTTTGCTTGAGGGTGCGTTAAAGCGATCAGGTGTAACCATGCTTTCATCCGATGAGGACGCCTGCTCCCTGCAGCCGCCGGTTGGAACGCGTGGCCGGTCACTCGGGCGCGATGACCCTTGTGAGAAGCGAACCGATGTCTGTCATTCAAGCCGTATCCTACCCGGTCTCGGCCGTCCTGCAGAGCCAGCAGCAGGTCCCCTCGCGCGACGGCGCGGGCCATGCCGCCTCCAAAGCCCCGGCAGCGCCTGCCGCGGCCTCGACGGACCTGGCCGCGGTGTCGAGCCGCGTCAACGCCTATCTGGCGATCGAGCAGGCAGCCGGCAGCGGCGGCACACGCCCGGATCAGCATTCACCCGACCCCGAGGCCTCGGACGCGGCGACAGGTATGGGCGACGCCGTCGACGTTGACGACGCGCAGATCTATCAACCGTCCTCTCGGTACTGATCCCGCAAGCATGAACGCCGACTGTCGTCAGCTCGGATTTATCTGCAAATTCAAGCCTGCCTCATTGCCGCGAGCCCTTGCCATCGCGTATCATCCGCTCAGCCCCCCGCTTAGAACGGGCTGATGCCCTGCCTTGATCTTTGAGGCCCCGCAAATGAGGACTCCAGCCATGACCGCAACGCCTGACCAGAGCCCATTCGTCGTCTCCTTCGACTGGCTCAAGGACCGCCTCGGCCAACCGGATCTCAAGATCGTCGACGCGTCCTGGTATCTGCCGGCGCAAAACCGCAACGGCGAGGCCGAGTACCGCACAGCCCGCATTCCGGGCGCCGTGTATTTCGATCTGGACAGGATCGTCGACCCGGGCTCCAACCTGCCCCACACCCTTCCCGATGCGGAGACCTTCGCCAGGGCTGCGGGCGCTCTCGGCCTCAAGGCGACCGACACGATCGTGGTCTATGACGGCCCGGGCATGTTCTCCGCGCCGCGGGTCTGGTGGATGCTGCGCAATTTTGGCGCGGGCAATGCCTATGTTCTCGATGGCGGCTTTGACGCCTGGAAGCGTCAGGGACTGCCGGTGGAACCGGGCGAACCGGCGATGCCGGCTCCGGCCACGTTCAACGCCTCCGCCAATGCGGCCGCTGTCAGCAGCTTCGAGGATATGCGCGCCATTGTTGGTGCAGCGACCTCGCAGATCGCCGATGCCCGCGGCCAGGGGCGGTTCAACGGGACGGAGCCCGAGCCGCGCGAAGGCATGCGCTCGGGCCACATGCCCGGGGCCCGCAACATCCCCTTCACGAGCCTTCTGGACGACGGAAAGCTCAAATCCCTCAGCGAGTTGCGACAAGTTCTTGAATCATCCGGGCTTGATCTCGACCAGCCGGTTGTCACCACCTGCGGATCGGGCGTGACGGCTGCGGTCATCACGCTGGCGCTGCAATCGGTCGGACATCACGACAACACGCTCTATGATGGCTCCTGGTCCGAATGGGGCGGGCGCGATGACACTCCCATCGCCACAGGAGACGCCTGAGATGGTCAAGTCTGTCAAACCCAAAACGCTCAAGGCGACCGTCACCCATCTCGAGATCAAGCGCTATCCGCACACATTGAAACCGCTGCCGGTCAATCTCCACGCCAGCCTGATCAAGGCCAGCAACATCCCGCTGCATTTCTACCGCTACCTGCAGTGGCAGGTGGGCCGAGAATGGCACTGGGTCAACCGCCTGCGCATGACCGACGATCATCTGTCCAAGATCGTTCATGCCAAGACCACCCACATCTATGTGCTGGGCATCGACGGTGCACCGGGCGGGTTCTTCGAGCTGACGGAAATCGGCGATGCCACCGTCGAGCTCACCTATTTCGGCCTGATGGCGCATGCGCGCGCCCGCGGGCTCGGCGCATGGATGCTGGGCCAGGCCCTGTCGACCGCCTGGCTGATGACGCCCGCGCGGGTGATCGTGTCCACCAACACGCTCGATCATCCCGCGGCCCTGCCGCTCTACCAGCGCATCGGGTTCAATCCCGTGAGCCAGAACGAGGCGATCATCCGGCCACTGGCCGACGAGGAGATCCTGGCAGCGATCAAGTCCACCGCCTAGCTGAAATCGGGTGGCGCATCGCCGATGCCCCATCTACCTCGTGAGGTTCATCAACCTCGCGAGGACACCATGACCATCACATTCGAGCCCATGGACCAGGCCACCGCGGCGCATTTGCGCAGGGGCGGCCCGGACTCCTATGGCAATGCCCCGGAACGGCGCATCTCGGACGGGACCGGCGTGCCCTGCCGCTGCTGCATGCGGTTCGTGCGTGCGGGCGAGTCCTACCTGATCGCCGCCTGGCGCCCTTTCGTCGCCCTCCATGCCTACACGGAAACCGGCCCGGTGTTCCTCCATGCCGAGCCCTGCGCCCCCGACGCAATCGGGCCGGACGAGCTGCCTGAGTTTCTTGCAAGCCCGGACTACATTCTGCGCGGCTACGATGCGGAGGAACGCATTGTCTACGGCACCGGCGGCGTGATTCGGCGCGAGGCGATCCGGGCGCGGCTGGATGCATTGCTGGCCGCGCCCGGCATCGCGGCCGTTCACATCCGCTCCGCGCGCAACAATTGCTATCATTGCAGGGCGGTGCGCGGCCAATAGCCCATGCAGAAATCCCGCCCGCACAATCAAGTGCGGACGGGACAGGGCCGTTGTGGACAGCCCACGGAGCTCCTGGTCTCTGGGCCGCTCAGGCTGCCTTGAGCGCCTGATCGATGTCGGCCAGTTCATAACCCAGCGCCTCGGCGACCGGGCGGTTGGTGATGCGGCCCTTGTGGACGTTGAGGCCGGCGCGCAGGTGACGATCCAGGGCAATGGCCTTGAGCCCCTGGTCGGCCAGCATCAGGCCATACTGCAGCGTGGCGTTGTTGAGCGCATGCGCCGAGGTGATCGGCACGGCGCCCGGCATGTTGGCCACGCAGTAATGGATCACGCCATCGATTTCATAGGTGGGATCGGCATGGGTGGTGGCGTGCGAGGTCTCAAAACAGCCGCCCTGGTCTATGGCGACATCGACGATCACGGAGCCCCGCTTCATGCCCGACAGCATCTCGCGGGTGACGAGCTTGGGGGCAGCCGCGCCCGGGATCAGCACGGCACCGATCACGAGGTCCGCCGAGAACACTTCCTCTTCCAAAGCCTCAATGGTCGAGTAGCGAGTGTGGATCCGGCCGTTGAAGAGATCCTCAAGCTGGCGGAGGCGCGGCAGCGACCGGTCGAGAATGGTGACGTCGGCGCCCAGGCCCACGGCCATCTTGGCCGAATGCAGACCGACCACGCCGCCGCCGATGATCGTCACCTTGGCAGGCAGCACGCCGGGCACGCCGCCGAGCAGAATGCCGCGTCCGCCATTGGCCTTCTGCAGCGAGGTGGCGCCCGCCTGGATGGCGAGCCGCCCTGCGACTTCCGACATCGGCGCCAAGAGCGGCAACCCGCCGCGATCATCGGTGACGGTCTCATAGGCAATCGCGGTGCAGCCTGAAGCCAGGAGGCCCTTGGTCTGTTCGGGATCAGGAGCCAGGTGCAGATAGGTGTAGAGAAGCTGGTTTTCGCGCAGCTGCGCCCATTCGTCCGGCTGCGGCTCCTTGACCTTGACCACCATGTCGGCGCGCTCGAAGATTTCCTTGGCGCTGCCCACGATCTTCGCGCCGGCCGCCTGGTAGGCCGCGTCATCCGCGCCAATCCCCATGCCCGCGCTGGTCTCGATCATTACCTCATGGCCATGCGCGACATATTCGCGCACGGCGCCGGGCGTCAGGCCGACACGATATTCATGGTTCTTGATTTCACTGGGGCAGCCTACGCGCATTGATGTCTCCTCCGGGCGTGATTGGCGTCTTGGGCGCCAGATCGGGTTTCAATGCGGCCCAACCTACCATCCCGGCAGCGAAAAATCCTTGCAAAGCAGCCTTGTCGGGCCGGTCGCGACAGAATATTGTTGCGTCGAATTAGCTTTTGTTCGAAGAATTCACGAATGAGTGACCTGGATACCATCGATATCGCCATTTTGAAGACGCTTCAGGTGGAGGGGCGAATCTCCAACGCGGCGCTCGCCGAGCGCGTCGGCCTTTCCGCGTCGGCCTGTTCGCGGCGGCTCGACATTCTGGAAAAATCTGGGGTCATCAAGGGCTATCATGCGCGGCTGTCGCACAAGGCGCTCGACTACCGGATGATCGCCATTGTCCATATCTCGCTGTCCGGCCAGTTCGCCAAGACGCTTGCGGAGTTCGAGGCGGCGGTCAAGCTCTGCCCCAATGTGCTGGTCTGTTACCTGATGAGCGGCGAATACGACTACACGCTGCGCATCGCCGCGCGCGACCTCGAGGATTACGAGCGCATCCACCGCGACTGGCTCTCCGCCCTGCCCCACGTGGTCAAGATCAACTCGAGCTTCGCGCTGCGCGAGATCATCGACCGGCCGAATGTCGGGCTTGGTTGATACATGAGTATTTTGCTCATGTTATTTTGCGCAAAGGCCTGCTAGTGGATTGAATCAGACAATTCGAACCCTCGTCCGCGGCTCATGCGAACTTTTTGGGTATGGCTGCAATGTGGACAAAGCTGTCTTTACCTGGACGGTTACTCCAGTGCGATCACGACCGCCAATGCTTCGCCGTTAAGGGGGCGGGCACCGTGCCCTTTTCCCGTGGTATCTTCCATCAGTAAGCGATCGCCCGCCCTGAAGATTCGGGTATCTCCGGTGCTTGTCCAGCCCTCGACCTCACCCTCCAGCACAACGAACAACTGTCTGCGTGGGGACGGATGAGCGGCATCGTGCCATTTGTCAGGGAACCGAAACCAGAAAAATTTCGTTGCCTCAGTTGGTTCTGAAATATCCAATGCGGGTGCAGGCGGCGCGTATTGTATCGCCGACATTTCAACCTCAATGTCTTCGAAGTGGCTTTCACCAGCCTCGTCTGCGAACAGACGGACGCACTTTATTGCTTCGGGCACAGACGTCCAATCTATTATCTCTGCTTGAGACTTGCAGTGTCGAAGCTGGCGAAGAGACCGTCAACCCCACAATTCATAGCCGCCATGCACTATGGGCTCCTTGCTGCCATCTGATAGTT
Source organism: Hoeflea sp. (assembly GCF_014359905.1). Lineage (GTDB taxonomy): Bacteria > Pseudomonadota > Alphaproteobacteria > Rhizobiales > Rhizobiaceae > Hoeflea. The sequence goes on from NZ_JACIYP010000008.1 coordinate 83,031, forward strand.
TCTAACGGATTTTGGCCGGGGCTTAGCGGGGTGAAGCCAACGCTTGGAACCCTCGGTTTCTGGCAGCAATGATGTCGTCCGGGTTGGCGCGCCAGACGAACGGCTTGGCTTCGGTGGTGTTGTGTTCGGCGATGAAGCGGTTGATTGCGGCCTGCAGGTCGACGACCGAGTGAAACACGCCGTGCTTGAGTCTGCGCCGGGTCAGTTTGGCAAAGAACCCCTCGACTGCATTCAGCCATGACGATGATGTCGGGATGAAGTGGAACGTCCAGCGCAGGTGTCGCGCCAGTCAGGCCCGCACCTTGGAATGCTTGTGCGTGCAGTAGTTGTCGAGGATGACGTGGATGGATTTGCCTGCCGGAACGTCTCGTTCGATCTGGTTGAGGAACCGGATGAACTCCTGATGCCGGTGGCGCTGCATGTTCTGCCCGATGACCGATCCGTCCAGCACGTTGAGCGCGGCAAAGAGCGTCGTCGTGCCGTTGCGCTTGTAATCGTGGGTCATGGTGGGTCCGCGCCCTTTCTTTAGTGGCAGGCCGGGCTGGGTCCGGTGAAGCGCCTGTATTTGCGACTTTTCATCCACCGACAGCACAACCGCATGGGCGGGCGGCGAGACGTAGAGCCCCACCACGTCGTGCAGTTTTTCGGCGAAGGCCCGGTCGTTTGATAACTTGAACTGACGCCAGCGATGCGGGCTCAGCCCATGCGCCTTCCAGATTTCCCGTACCGTGGAGGCGGCCAGCCCGACCGCCTTGCCCATCGCCCGGATCGTCCAATGCGTCGCCTCATGCGGCGGCGGTTCCTGGGTCAAGCGGATCACCTCGCCCACCTTCTCGTCCGACGTCCTGGGAGTTCCCGGCGGGCGCATCTTCTCCCGCAGCAGGCCATCGACTCCCTCGGCCATGAACCGTTCCTGCCAGCGCCAGACGCAGGTCTTGGACTTGCCTGTGGCGGCCATGATCGATGTCGTTCCGGCTCCATCGGCGCTCAAGAGAACGATACGACAGCGCCAGACATGCTTCTGCCGCGAGGACGGGTGCGAAATGATCGTCTCAAGCCGAGATCGATCCTCGCGTGAGACCGTGAAAGATATTCCTGTGCGCATCAGCATGACTCGCACAGACAAAGCCCGAACGGAATCCCAATTCGGACTCCTTCGTCCCGCTCAATCCACTAGAAGCTCCCGAAATCAGACCTGAAGGAGCGTGAACTTGGCCCGTCCCGAACCCCGCAAACTTAATGTCCTCGGCAAGGCGCAGGTGACGCCGAACATGCTCCGGATCACCCTTGGCGGACCCGGGCTTGCCGGTTTTCCCGAGCAGCAGACGAGCGCCTATATCAAGTTGCGGCTTCCCGATGCGGAGAGCGGCCGCAACGTCGTCCGCACCTACACGGTGCGCCGTCAGCGGGAGCATGAAATCGACGTGGATTTCGCCCTGCATGACATTTGCGGCCCGGCAACGGCCTGGGCGCTGGGCGCGCAAGTCGGCGACAGCATCATGGTGGGCGGGCCGGGGCCGCGCAAACTCGTTCACGAAGGGGCCGATTGGTTCCTGCTGGTCGGTGACATGACTGCGCTGCCGGCAATATCGGCAAACATCGAACTCCTGCCCAAGACTGCCAAGGGAACGGCTGTGATCGAGGTCGTGACGGAGACTGACATCCAGGACATTGAAAAACCGGCGGGGTTCACGATGGACTGGGTGGTCAATCCGCATCCCGGCACGGCCAGCGAGGTGCTGCTGGAAAGGGTCCGGGGTCTCGACTGGCCCGAGGGCATCCCCTCTGTCTGGGCTGCGTGCAAATTTTCCAGCATGCGGGCCTTGCGCGATTATTTCCGCACCGAGCGCGGGCTTACCCCAAGCAGCCTCTATATTTCCAGCTACTGGAAACTCGGCAGCGACGAAGATCGTCACAAGATGGCCAAACGGGAAGACGCCGAGGCGCTCGCGATTTAGCGTCCAGCCACGGCTTCCACAGAGTTGCGGCCACTGGGGTCACCGGCGGCCGCTCGGGACGCCCGTGGATCGCGCGGCAGCGAACAGCCGCAGGCGCTGGAAATAACGCTTGACCGGCCCCCACAGATGGGAGATCGATTTAACCTTGGCCTGCTTCATCAGACAGAAGCGGGCCAAGGCTATGGCATTGCTGGCGAATATCCGACAAGAGCTCCCGCCGCACGCAGACCGCGTGTCGGGATGGCCCGCAAGAACCGATGCAACAATGCCGAAACGACGACGCATACTTTCCATGAATGGCCACCTACAACCCTGATAGGCAACCCGATGACACTTCTCAAACTGAGCGCCGCACTGGTTTTCGCCGCATTCGTCAGCGCAAGCGGAGCCGCAGCGCAGACCGGCGCCGAATGCGTTTTCACCATTCACAATGACACCGATGAAAACACGCTGATCGGCTTCTACACCAGCGAGGATGACGGCAGCACCTGGAGCGATAACTGGCTCGGCCGCCAGATGGCGCCCGGTCAGTCCGCCAAGGCCGAGTTCACCGCCGATACCTGTGCCTGCGATCAGGTTTTCCAGGCAGGATGGCTTGGCGAAGACAATGTATCCGAGATCATGGACGATCCGCACACGATCGACATCTGCGAAGCCAGCAATGTCTATCTCGGCGACGACGAAGTTTCGTTCGACTGAAACGCAAGACGCGGTTCCCTCACCGGAATGCACGGCGCGGAACCAGTGGTCCCGCGCCGTGATGCGTTGACTGTTGACCTTCGGGCCCGAAAGACAGGCCCGCCCGCGCCAATCACTTGAACAGCGCAGCCCCCTGCTCGTCGATGATCTGCCGCGCCTTGCGCAATGTCGCCGCCTCCACCTCATCCTTGCTTGAAAAGATATCGGCGCGGATGAACTTGTGTTCCCTGGCGGCCTCGCCTTCGCCCTGGACGATGCGTCCCGCAACACGCCATTGGCCGCCTTCGGGCATCGGCTCGGCGTAGATCAGGCAGTCCTTGTAGCTGTCCGGCTCATTGGCTGGCTGCGGCGGACGCGATGCGCCGTCGCCGCCGAACAGATTGCGGATGCTGTCCAAAATTCCTGCCATGACCTGCTCCTCGCTTTCACTGTCATCTGGGTTCCGGTCCCTGCCGCCAGGCCGGCGTTGCCGGAACCTGTCTCGTCTCTGGTCGCGCAGGCGGGATCCCGCCGAGCGGACCCGGTAAATCTGTTCTAGGTCATCGGCAGGGACAAAGTCCATGAATGAGCCCGTGTTTCTGACTTGCTGCACCCGATTTCATCGCCGCATCCCGGCGGGTGCGAAGCGCCAGGGATTCACCGGGCTTTAACCGCGTCCGCGGTTTCGAGCCGGCATTAGTGGTTTGATTACAACCTGTTGTCACACTGGGCGTCCTATCAGCCAGGGGGCGAACGGACATGAAGAATCATATCGGCCGCGCGCTGAAGCGGGACAGGACCCGGCTTCGCGCCAAGATCGACTGCATGGGCCAAAAGACCCATGGCGCTGTGCTCGATCTCTCCCAGCACGGGATCTGCCTCTATCTGTCGGTCGACATCCCGGTCGGGCGGGGCGACAAGATCACCGTCGAGACCGAAGAAATGGGACTGCTGATCGGCACCGTCCGCTGGATCAGGCGTCCGCGCGTCGGCGCCGAACTGGTGCTGACATCCAACAATCGCGCCAAGGTCGAAAGCTATTACCGGATGTTCAGGGACGAGCGCCTGCCTGCATAAGACGCCGTGCGGCGAACACGCTGCCGCCGGCTGCCGTTCCGCCATCGGACAGCCATTGCGCGCCAGCCTTCCCCAACCTAAGTTTGCGTTTCTTCACCCCCCGGGTGAAGCAGCAAGCCCTGGGCGGGAGGACATGACTATGGAAAAGCGGACGTCGAGGACAGGCAAAGTGCTGTATTTCATCGCGTTTTTGATTTTTGCTGGCGGCCTGGCCTTTGCCTTCGGACCCCGTCCGGTTGCCGATACCAGCATTGACTTTGCCGAAGCAGCCCTCCCCGACGATCTCGACCAGTATCTCGAGCAGTCAGAATCCGGCTTTGAAGATCTGCGGCCCGGCAGCGAGCGCCAGATCGTCTGGGCCTATCCGGCGTCGAAGGCGCGAACGCCCCTGGCCATCGTCTATATCCACGGCTTCTCCGCAGGTCCCGGCGAAACCCGGCCGCTGTCGGATATCATCGCCGGCGAACTGAGGGCAAACCTCTATTATGCCCGTCTTGCGGGCCATGGCCGCAGCGGCGAGGCCATGCTCGAGGGCTCGGTCCACACCTGGGTCAATGATCTGGCCGAAGCGATTGCCATCGGCCGCAGGCTGGGCGAGCGCGTCGTCATCGTGGCGACATCCACCGGCGCGTCGCTTGCCGTCTGGGGCGCAGCACAGCCCGACCTGATGCGTGATGTGGCGGGGCTGGTTCAGATTTCGCCGAATTATGGCCTCCAGGCCGCGGGTGCAGGCTTTCTGACCATGCCGTGGGCCGAAAAGCTGGTGCCCTTGATCGTCGGCCGGAACCGTAGTTTTGAAGCCAGGAACGAGATGCATGCCGCGCTCTGGACGGCTGAATATCCGAGCCTTGCCCTGCTGCCGATGGCGAAACTGGTGGACCTCGCCAATGCGATCGACGTCAAGAAGATCACCGTCCCGTCGCTGTTTGTCTATTCGCCGCAGGACGCGATCATTCAGCCGGATCTCGCCAGGGTGAAGGCCGAAAACTGGGGTGGGCCGACGCGGACCATCGAGGTCACCGACAGCGATGATCCGAACAACCATGTCATTGCCGGCGACGCGCTGTCACCCTCCACCACCGAGCGGCTGGCCGCGCAGATCGCCGGATGGATCGCCGGCCTTTAGCGCTCACTGACCGCTTGCACCGCAGAGTCAGATGATCAGGTTCGAGATGATCTCGTTGTCGGTGATGTCCTGATAGCTCAGCCCCGCCTGATCGAACGCCTGGGTCAGCCGATGGAAATTTTCCGGCGCCTTGGTTTCGATGCCGATCAGGATCGAGCCGAAATTGCGGGCTGACTTCTTCAGATACTCGAACCGGGCGATATCGTCCTCCGGACCGAGCAGGTTGAGGAAATCCTTGAGCGCGCCCGGCCGCTGGGCCAGCCGCAGGACGAAGTATTTCTTCGTCCCCGCATAGCGCATCGCCCGCTCCTTGACGTCGGGAAGCCGCTCGAAATCGAAATTGCCACCCGAAACCACCGCGACCACGCTCTTGCCCGCGAGCTTCTCCGGCCCCAAGGCCTCAAGCACCGCGAGCGACAGGGCGCCAGCGGGTTCGAGCACGATGCCTTCGGTGTTGAGGATCGAGGTCATGGTCAGGCAGATGGCGTTTTCCGGCACGATCTGGACCTGGTCGGCGCGGAACCGCTTCAGGATCTCGAAATTGCGGACCCCGATTTCCGCGACCGCCGCGCCATCGACAAAATTGTCGATCTTGGCAAGCTTGACCCTGTGCCCCGCGGCCAGGCTCTGCTTCAGGCTCGGCGCGCCTGCAGGCTCGCTCAGCAGGAACCGGTCATTGTCGATCAGGCCCTCGAAATAGCGCGCCACACCGGCAGACAGACCGCCGCCGCCCACCGGCAGCACCATCAGGTCGGGCATTTCCCCCTCGGGCAGCTGAGCGGCGATTTCGGCCGCCACCGTTGCCTGCCCCTCGATGATGTCGTCATGATCGAAGGGCGGCGCCATCAACGCGCCTTCATCCACGGCAAAATCCTGGGCGGCCTGATAGCAGGCGTCGAAATAATCCCCGGTCAGGCGGATCTCGATGAACTCGCCGCCGAACATGCGGGTCTTGTCGATCTTCTGCTGCGGCGTCGTCACCGGCATGAAGACCACGCCCTTATGTCCGAAATGCCGGCAGACATAGGCAAAGCCCTGCGCGTGATTGCCCGCCGAAGCGCAGACGAACAGCGGTGGCCGTGCCGTATCGTTGAGCGCCTTGCGGATGAAATTGAACGCGCCGCGGATCTTGTAGGAGCGCACCGGCGACAGATCCTCGCGCTTGAGCCAGATGCGCGCGCCATAGCGCGCGGACAAATGGTCGTTGAGTTGCAGCGGCGTTGGCGGAAACAGCACCCGCATCTGGGCAAGCGCATCGTCGGCAGACGCGCGGAATTGATCAGGTGATTGTTTTTGGCTCATTGCCGGTCTATGCCACGGGAGCCCGCCGGTTGCCAGTCCGAACCGGTTCTCTCGGGTGTTTGGGGAATACTGCTTTGCACGGCCAGACCATTCGATCCGCGGTGTATGTCGCTTCCATGGCGGGGTTGTACCTGTCTGTGGCCATGCTGGTGCCGGCGGCGGTCGATTTCTATTTCGGCAATCCGGACTGGCAGGTGTTTACGGTTTCGGCCTTCTCTGTCGGCGCGATCTGCCTGGCCTCGGCCACCGCGCTCCGGGGCGCCACTGCGCCCTTCTCGCGGCGCCTGGGCTTTCTGGTGGTCAACCTGTTGTGGCTCACGCTGTCGATCACCGGCGCCGTCCCGCTTTACCTGTCGGGTCTCGGGCTCGATGTTGCCGATGCGCTGTTTGAATCCGTGTCGGCCGTCACCACCACCGGGTCGACGGTGATTGCCGGGCTCGATTCGGCTCCGCCCGGCCTGCTTCTGTGGCGTTCGATGCTGCAGTGGTTCGGCGGCATCGGCATTGTCGCCATGGGGCTTTTGGTTCTGCCGTTCCTCAAGGTCGGCGGTTTTACCGTGTTCAAGATGGAATCCTCGGACACATCGGAAAAACCCTTCGCGCGCTTTGCCGTCTTCGTCCGGGCCTTCTTCGCCATCTATATCGGCCTCACTGTGATCTGCTCCATTCTCTACAATGTCCTGGGGATGAGCGAATTCGACGCCGTCAACCATGCCATGACCACGCTTGCGACCGGCGGCTTTTCCACCCATGACGCCTCGTTCGGCGCCTTCCAGTCGTCGCCCGCGCTGATCTGGACCGGCACCATCTTCATGGCGATCGCCGGCCTGCCCTTCTCGGTGCTGATCCTGTTTGCCGTGCGCGGCAGGCTTGACGCCCTGCGTGATCCGCAGATCTTCGCCTATGTCGGCATGATCGGGGTGCTTGCCATCGTCGTGGCGCTCGGCCTGCGGCTCGGCCAGGGCGAGAGCTTCGGCTACGCGCTGACCCATTCCGCCTTCAACATCGTCTCGATCGTCACCACCACCGGGTTTGCCAGCACCGATTATACGCTGTGGGGACCCTTCGCCATCGTGCTGTTCTTCATGGCGACTTTCCTGGGCGGCTGTTCCGGCTCGACATCCGGCGGCATCAAGGCCTACCGGCTGGTGATCATTGCAAGTTCGGTCCGCTCGGGCCTGATGCGGCTGATCTATCCCAACAGCGTCCGCCCGGTCCGCTACGGCACGGTGGCGGTGGAGGCGGAGATGCAGCGCACCGTGTTCCTGTTCGTCTGCGCCTATCTCGGCATCTGGGCGCTGGGTTCGATCGCCCTTGCCGCAACCGGCCTCGATGTGGAAACCGCGATCTCCGGATCGATCACGGCGCTTGCCAATGTCGGTCCCGGCATCGGGCCGGTGATAGGCCCATCCGGCAATTTCAGTGGGATCGGCGACCCCGCGAAGCTGATCCTGATCTTTCTGATGCTGCTGGGCCGGCTCGAGATACTTGCGGTTCTGGTGCTGCTGGTGCCGGCCTTCTGGCGCGAATAGCCTGCGCGACGAAAGTATTACACGCCTCTACATTATCCATCGGTTAACCAAAGCCTGCTTTTCTCCTTGGTTACGGAGGAGTGTATCGCATGCAGGCTTTGCAGGTTTCAGATCCCGACAGTTCGGCTGACTTGCCCGAAACCCGACCGGCCGATGCCGGCGCGGCACCGGCGCAGGACCAGGCGCGCCTCGAGCGGGCCATGAACGTGATCGGTTCCCAGATTGGCGAGCTGTCGGTCAACATCGCCGACACCAGCGGCATGATCGGCGACGTCTCGGGCTCGATGTCGCGCCAGGCCGAGGAGTTTCATGCACTGACCCGCGACATGTCGATGATCGCCCGGTCGAACAAGACGGTGGAGGAAGCCTCGCGCAGCGCCATCGAATCGGCCAGGTCCACCCAGGCAGGACTCGACACCACCACGAAGAGCGTCAACGGCATCCTCGTCAACGCCGTCTCCGACATCAAGTCGATGGCGCAGAACGCCACCGAAATCACCTCCGTGCTCAATTCCGTCTCGGGCCAGATCCGGGAAATCCATTCCTTCTCGGAGGCCATCCGGGGGATCGCCACCCAGACCCAGCTTCTGGCCGTCAATGCCGGCATCATGGCGGCCCATGCCGGCGAAGCCGGCCGCGGCTTTGCCGTCGTCGCCGACGCCGTCAAGCAACTGGCCGACAAGACCGGCACCGTCTCGCGCGACATGGTCTCGAGGCTGCAGGCGCTGCGCGGCATCGTCGACAGGCTGCAGAAGCAGAACGCCGACAACGAGGCCGTCGCCACCGCCGCCTACCAGCGCTCGACCGAGATCGACGAGGAACTGCAGAAATTCACCGGCTTCAGCCAGAGCGTCGCCGGCATGATCAGCGAAATCGAGCGCATCAGCGCGCCGGTCGAGGAAACCACCCGCGCCTGCTCTACCGTGCTCGCCAAGGTTTCCGATCTCGACACCCAGGTGCATCACAGCGCCGAGATGCTGACCTCGGCCAGCGCCAAGATCGACCGGCTGGTCTCGTTTTCGGAAAACGTCATCGGCGAAGTCGCCCAGAGCGGCATCGAGACCGAGGACACGCCGCTGATCCGGCAATGCATCGCCAAGGCCAATGAAGTCGGCGCCCTCTTTGAAAATGCGCTCAGATCCGGCGCGTTGTCGATGGCCGACCTGTTTGACGAGAGCTATCAGCCGCTGCCGGGCACCGATCCGCAGCAGCACGTCACCCGCTTCACCCGCCACGCCGACCGGCTGCTGCCGCCGATCCAGGAAGCCATGCTGTCCTTCGATCCGCGCGTCACCTTCTGCGCCGCCGTCGACCGCAACGGCTATCTGCCGACCCACAACCACATCTTCTCGCAGCCGCAGAGCGCCGATCCGGTCTGGAACGCCGGCAATTGCCGCAACCGCCGCATCTTCAACGACCGCACCGGGCTTGCCGCGGGACGCAATAGGAAACCCTTCCTGCTGCAGACCTACCGCCGCGACATGGGCGGCGGCAACTACTCCCTGATGAAGGACCTCTCCGCGCCCATCATCGTCGACGGAAGGCATTGGGGCGGCTTGAGGATCGGCTTCAAGATAAGCGTATGAGGTTTCGACCGCATTGCGTCCGGGCCGTCGGGAAATACTGCGCGATTAGCTAAGGATTACCGCCTTTTAGAATTATCATTACCTAGTCAGAGTTTCAGCAGCGAATTCAACAAAGCTTCCGAATGAGATGCAACTTCAGAACTGCTCTTTATAGCGTACCCATTGACGACGCGAATGTGCTCCGGTGTGGCAACTGTCTTTAGAGGTATTTA
>NZ_JACIYP010000080.1 GCF_014359905.1 Hoeflea sp.
GTCGGGAGCATCAAGAAACAAATCACAACCCGACTCTCGATTCACGGGGCGCGCAAGCGCCCCGTTTTGTTCCCGCCTGGTCGGGATCTGGACTCACATCGCTGCAAAGCACTCTCCCATTTGCATGGGTGATGAACCACTTCAGATAATGTCATGGATCGCCTTGTTGTGCGGCTTTCCGGCGGGTGGCATTGTCGGCGTATCATGTTCGAGCACATCAACTATCCGCTGATCATCGCCGCAGCCTTGCTCGGCGCCGGCAGTCCGGGCCCTTCCACCCTGGCAATAGCCGGAACGGCAATGGCGCAGGGACGCGGGCAGGCGCTTGCGCTGGTTGCGGGCATCTCAACGGCTTCGTGGACCTGGTCGATCGCGGCAGCGCTCGGGCTAAGCGCCATCATGTTTGCCAATGCATGGGTGTTCGAGGTGTTGCGATATCTGGGCGCCGGGTATTTGCTTTTCCTTGCCTGCAGGAGCGCGCGCAGCGCACTGTCGCCGGCACAGACCCAACTCCGCTCCGTGACGGCCCGAAGCCACCGAAGCGCCTATGGCAAGGGGCTGGCGATGCATCTGACCAACCCGAAGGCCATTCTGTTCTTCGGCGCCCTTTATTCTGTCGCCGTCCCCGTCACCGCGACGCCTTTGGAAATAGCCTCGGTCGTTCTGGTTGTCGGTGTGCAAAGCGTGGCAATCTTTGTCGCCTACGCCGTGCTTTTTTCCAATCCGCGGATTGTCGGGATCTATGTTCGTCTCAGGCGCTGGTTCGAAGGTGCTTTCGCCGTGGCGTTCGGATTTGCCGGGCTTAAGCTCCTGACCGCCAGGTTCTGACAGCGTTTAGGTTATGCGGCTAAAACGCACCATTGATGGTTAACGGCGCATTAACCGTTTGAGCGCAGGCTGATCATCAGACATGCCAATCCACTCCTCCCAAGAACGGCATGGCGAACAAGGGCGGCGAAAGCCGTCCTTGACCGTTTCAGGGCTTCCGGTCTTCGAGAAACTTGCCCATCCGCATGATTGCCTTTTCGATATTGTCATCGGAATTGGCGCAGGAGACGCGGATATAGCCTTCGCCCAGCACGCCGAAATCCGGCCCTCCGATCAGCGCCACGCCGGCTTCTTCCAGCAACGCACTGGCAAGCGGCTTGGCTTTCCAGCCGGTGGCCGAGACGTTCGGAAACGCGTAGAACGCGCCCTTGGGCAGCACGCAGGAGACGCCGGGCAGGGCATTGAGCAAATCGGTGACCAGCTTGCGACGCCGATCGAAGGCCACCAGCATCTCGTCAACCGAATCCTGTGGGCCATCGATTGCCGCGATGCCGGCAAATTATGACGGCGCATTGACGCAGGACCAGCAGTTGACCGCAAGTTTGCGGGCGTAGCCGATCAGGCTGTCGGGCCAGATCGACCAGCCCATGCGCCAGCCGGTCATGGCCCAGGTCTTGGACCATCCGTTGAGCACGATCAGCCGGTCGCGGATTTCGGGATAGGTCAGAAGCGAGATGTGATGCTCGCCGTCATAGGTCATGACATCGTAGATTTCGTCGGACAGAATGACGACGTCCGGATGGGCGGAAAGCCCCGCCACTAGCTTGTCGATCTCGGCCTTCGGCGTCACGCCGCCGGTCGGGTTGGCCGGCGAGTTGAGGATCAGCAACCGGGTTTCGGGCGTGATCAAGGCGAGCGTTTCCTCGGCGGAAAAGGCAAAGCCGTTCTCCTCGCGCATCGGAACCGGAATGGGCCGCGCGCCGACATGCTCGATCATCGAGCGGTAGATTGGAAAGCCCGGGTCGGGATAGAGGATATCGACGCCCGCTTCGCCCAGCATCCGGATGGCGGCATACATGGTAGGCTTGCCGCCAGGCATGATCATCACGCTGTCGGGAGAGATCTCCACGCCGGTCATGGTCAGGGTCCTGCGGCACACCGCCTCGCGCGTCTGCAGCAACCCGTTGGCAGGCGTGTAGCCATGATGGCCGTCGCGCAAAGCCTTCACCGCCGCCTCGACAATATGGGCAGGCGTTTTGAAATCCGGCTGACCGATGCCCAGATTGATGATGTCGCGGCCCTGATTGGCAAGGTCTGTGGCGCGGGCGAGCACGGCGAAGGCGTTTTCCTCGCCTATGCGATCGAAAGCTGCGACTGGCTTTATCATGGGCGCTTTTTTCCTCTCCGGGTAGTTGTTTTGTGCGCCCAACTCATGTCCTATCCCGGCGCGAATTTCAATTCAGGCAAATCAAATGCGCGATTTAAGCAACTGGAAACCCCGTCCGGCCCCCGAAGGCTTCTCGGTCACCGGCCGCTATGTCATGATCGAACCGTTCCGGCGCGATGTGCATGAAGCGGCGTTGTGGGAAGCCTTGGGCGGCATAGGCATCAACGGGCTCATTCGGTATTTTCCGAACGGGCCCTTTGACGCCCCCGGCAAGATGGCTGACTGGCTGGAGGCCAATGAACGGGCAGGGATGGTGGTGAGCATCTTTCGCAACCGCCGCACCGGCGACATTGTCGGGATGGCGTCGCTGATGCGGGCCGATCCCGCCAATGGCGTGGTGGAGGTTGGGTCGGTCGCGCACGGCGGCGCCATGGCGCGAACGCCGATGTCAACGGAAGCGCATTATCTGATGGCCCGGCATGTGTTCGAGGATCTCGGATATCGCCGCTACGAATGGAAATGCCACAACGACAATGCGCCATCCAAGGTTACGGCGGTGCGTCTCGGCTTCACGTTCGAGGGCGTGTTCCGCCAGCACATCGTCTCCAAGGGCGGCAACCGCGACACGGCCTGGTTTTCGATGATCGACGGGGAGTGGCCGGCCCTCAAACGGGCATATGAAGCTTGGCTCGATCCTTCCAATTTTGGTCCGGACGGCCGGCAGAAAACGCGCCTGGAGGACATGAGGCAGTCGTTCGGATGATGCATCTCCGGCGCGCCACGGCTGATGAACGCCAGCTTCTCGAGGATTTCCAGCATGCGGCCTATTCGCGCACCGAGGCTGCGGTGGGTGCGCGAGCCATCCCGCTTGAATGGGACTACGGCGCCATTCTTGATGAATGCGAGGTCTGGTTTGATGAGGAGGCGGAGGCGCTGAACGGCGTGCTCATCCTCCGGATCATGCCGGACCGGCTGTTTCTTGAGTCGATCGCCACCGCGCCACAGGCAGGAGGATCGGGTCGCGGGCGCTTGTTGCTTGAGGCGACATTTGAACGGGCGCGGGAGTTGGGATTGAATCGGGTTGGCCTGATCACAAACAGCCTCAATCCTGCTCTCGCGTGGTACAGGAGGGTCGGATTCACGATCGACCATGAAGATCGGAAGCCCGGTCGTGTCGTTGTTCACATGTCGGCGGGCGTGCCGAAATCCGGAGCTGTGCCGGAGAGGGAAGTTTCATGAAAGTCGAGTGCGAGACCATGGATAATGCCGCAACCTGTCAGTCACGGATACGCGGGATCGCCGCAGAAGGAGCGCTGAAGCATGAGTGAGCGCGGGACTTCAAACCGGTCTTCCGCCATTGCGGCAGCAGTCATTCTGGGCGTCACCGGACTGGTTTTCTACTATATGCCGGCGATGATGATGTCGCTTTCCGAGGTATCGCCATGGCTGTCCTATGCCCTGGGGATCTTCTTCGTGCTGGCCTTCTTCGCCGTGTTCTGGTTGCGCGGAAAGCGGCAGCAAAAACGCGAAGAAAACGGGGACTAAGACTTGCTCAGGTCTGCAGCGATGCGGCCAGAAGAAGCAGTCCAAGAGCCATAACAGTGATTGCACCGAGGATCTCGATCACCGTGCCGACATGACCGCCCATTGAGGCGCCGGCCAGGCGAACGGCAACACCCTTGGCCATGACCGCCAGTGTCGCCAGGGCCGACACGGTGATCGCTGTGCCGATCGCCATGGCGAATGCCGACAGGATTCCCGCCATCCAAAGCCCGTTCAACATGGAGAATGTCAGCACGATCAGCGCCCCCGAACAGGGCCTGAGGCCGACTGCGACCACGGCTCCCCAGGCCTCGCGCAAACTGAAGTCCCGCCCGGAGATCAGGCGGGGATCGGGAAGATGTGCATGACCGCAGCTGGAACAGACGTCACCGTCCGAATGCTGATGATCATGTCCATGGGCGTGATGATGAGCCTGGGCATGATGATGGTGTTCGTGATGATGCTCGTGGGGGGCGTGCCGATGCGGTGCGGCCGAAACCGTGAGAGGCTGGCTGCTTCGCAGGGAGGCCAGTTTGCGGCCGAGCAGCCAGAAGCCGAAGGCGGCGATCAGCGCGTAACTCGCGATCTCCATGAAATGTGTCGCCTGCGTCATCGAAATCGCCAGGCCACGCAAAAGATAGTAGGCGGCGCCGACCACCACCACAGCTGTTACCGCCTGCAGCAGGGAGGACAGGATCGCCAGAAGCACGCCACGCCTTAGTGCCACCTCATTGGCAATCATGTAGGACGATATCACCGCCTTGCCGTGGCCGGGGCCTGCGGCGTGAAACACGCCATAGAGAAACGACAGGCCGATCAATCCCCACATCTGCCAGGGATCTGTCCGCATGGCTTTCAGGTACCCTGTCAGGGATCTGTAGAATGCCTGCTGCTGCTGATTGATCCAGTTGAGAAACGAGCCGCCAAAGCCGTTCGGTGAGAAGGCCGGTTCGGCCGAGCCGATTCCAAGCGAGGATTGGGCATGTGCCGCCCCGGCCACGAGCACACAGCCGATGGCCGTGGCCAGGATCACACGAACGGCTACCTTGCTCATTTGCATTCCAGCTCCAACCGGGTTGCAAGCAGTTTTGAAAGGTCGCCACTCCCGGTTGTTTCAAAAAACGCTTCGGTCAGGGATGCCTGGTTTTGCGCGATGATTTCATCGGGATCCGGCCGAACAACCTTGCGGGTGCATTGCCCGACGGAGCCGCCCGTCACGGCCATGTCCTCATCATTGATGAAATCGAGAGCCGCATACATGGTTGGATCAAACACGCCGACAGCAATCTTGCCTTTGAGTGGCATGGTCTTCTTGGGGATCAAGGCGAAGAACATCAGCAATTGCCCGTCCTGATAATCAACCTTGATCGTCTCCGGAAGCGAGGTATCTATGTCTTTCCCGTTGACCGTGACGGTGGTGTAATAATCGAATTCGGCCAGGGACTGGGTGACCATATCGCCGATGCTGGCGAGTTCGCCAGCGTCGAGTTGCAGATCCGAATTCATGTCGAAATCCATGATGACGCTGGACGAGAAAACCTCATCGAAGCGCCAGACATTGCGCAGTTCGGTCACAAGCCCGTCGGCCGAGGTTTCAATCTCCAGCCGCGCATCGGCGAAGACATGCGGATGCGCCAAGGCCGGGGCCGGAGCCATCAAGCCTGCAAGAGCTGCAAGGGCCGAAAGCCGCGGCATCAGGTGAGTGGTCATGGTGCGCCGATCTGTTGGTCTCGAATGGAAACTTTCCCTGGCAGCAAATATGGACAAAATTTCGACGAGCGCCAGAACCCGCGACAACAGGAATCACCATCCAGTTCACGCATTGGTTTTGAACCACTGGCTCAGAAAGTCGACAAAAGCGCGGACCTTGGCCGGAAGATAGCGCCGATGCGGGTAAATTGCATAGATCCCCCGGTCTGTCTGCAGATAGTCGGAAAGGATCGGCACCAGCTTGCCCTGATCCTGACGCTCCTTGAAAACAAAGTCAGGCAAGACCGCGACCCCGAGGCCGGCCTCTGCTGCGCGCATGGCGGTCAGCGGGCTGTTGACCTCAAGCCGGCCATGCACGGACACCGAAAAAACGGACCCATCCTTGTTCTCGAAAGGCCAGTTGTTCAGTGTCCGGCCATTGGTATCGACAATACAAGGCAGGCCCGCCAGTTGTGAGGGATGCGTGATCGGACCATGCCGTTCGAGATATTCAGGCGAAGCGCAGGCGATCAGCGAGAACGCCGAGAGCTTTCGGGCGATCAAACCGGAATCCTCAAGCCGGGTGATGCGGATCGCCACATCGTAGCCTTCCTCGACCAGGTCGACAAAGCGGTCGTCCGAGATGATCTCCAGCGTCACATCCGGATGGGCTGCGGCAAAATCGATCAGCGAGCGGCCGATGGCGGCGTCGGCGAAGGTTCGCGGCGCCGACACCCGGATGCGGCCCTTGAGATCCTTCGAGCCTTCGCGCACGAGATCGGCGAGATTGTCGATTTCCTTGAGAATGTCCGAGGCTGTCCGGTAATAGGTGTGTCCGGCCTCGGTCAGAGAGAACTGGCGGGTGGTGCGGTTGAGCAGCAAGGCGCCGAGATCGTCTTCAAGCTCGCGGACATATTTCGACAGGAGGGCCTTGGAGCGGCCGACCTTGCGGGCGGCAGCGGAAAATCCTTCGGCCTCGACAACATCAATAAAGGCGCGAATGCGGGTCAATGTGTCCATGTCAGGCAGATCCCTGGGGGTTCGCGCCGGGCTGGCGCAGGCATTGTCATCGTAAACCGAACAGTTAGCGGATATTCGTTCAACAAACCTGTATTTCAAGAGGTCGCCAAGAAATCTCTTGATTGCGACAGACAAAGCTCTTATCCGCGAATTGCCCAAAGTCGCACGTGCCTGTGGGTGTCCGCCGACCCTCGTTATGGTGAGGTCTCGGTAAGGTACCTGGAGCCAACCCCTCCAGTCGTTTCTCCGGCCAACCGGTTGAGCGAGGACATCTTGAAGCAACGACGGTGCGGGCCTTTCTGGTGTCTGCCGGCTCTCCACCAGCCGGCGTTACTGAAGAGGCACACCTTCATTGCCGAACGTGCGGTCGGGCCTTCCCTCCAATCCAAGGCAGACATGAACGGATCTTCGCCTGGCAAGGCGAGGTCCATCGACGCATCAAGCGTCCACACCGTCGTCCGGTTTCTCCAAAGACCGGCTGTCGGACGTGGCCGTACGATGCTCTGCCTTGTATTGGTCCTGGTGCCAGGGCCTGGAACGGAGCACCCGATGACAGCGCATCTCTCGATTTTCGGTGAAACAAGCATTGTTATTGACGAGGAACTGGGCTCCGATGCCAAGGCGCGAGAAGCCCTGCTCGACCGCGCGATGGGCGCGGGCCGAAAGCGCAAGAGCTCGGAGAAACTCCGTCGCGGCAGGCTGCCGTCAGCCGGGCTTGCCTTCGTCGCCCGAAGCGGCTTCGGGACACTCATCGGAAGCGTTCGGCTGTGGGATGTTTCGTGCGGGGACAAGCCCATGCTGCTGCTCGGGCCTTTGGCGGTTGAGACTTCGGTGGCGGGACGGGGGATCGGCGCGGCGCTGATGCGGCACGCCATGATGCGGGCCGCTGAACTTGGACATGGCGCGATCATTCTTGTCGGTGATGCGCCCTACTACGCCCGTTTTGGATTTTCAGCCGCCAAGACCGCAGGCGTGATGATGCCGGGGCCCGTGGAGCGCGAGCGCTTGCTGGGGTGCGAACTCAGGGACGGTTATCTTGATGGAGCAAAAGGCCTTCTGATTGGACGTGGAACGCGCGCGGCGCGGCGACAGTCCTGCAACGATGCTCAAGGGGCCGCTGTCTCGAACCGGCTTGGTCGGGTGGCATAGACGATTTCGATCCGTTGACTTGCATCAAGAGGAATGCGCCGGAGCGGAGGGGGCGTCCGGCGCATTCACTGGGACAGGAGAGAACCAACGCGGTCAGAACACGATCCCGTTGCCGATAGTGACCGGAGCTGACGGGTACTTCTTCACGGCCTCATTTCTGTCTCCGGGGATGCCGGATGTCGTTGTGCAATCGATGCCTGCCTTGGCGGCCTTTGCCGGCGCTTTGGCGCAAAGCGCAGTCTGCGTCTCGATGGTATCGGCGAATGCCGGCGCGGCGGCAAAGGACAGCGTCGCGGCCAGTGCCAGGGTTGCCATGAGGGTGAGCTTGTTCATGATTGTCTCCTTTGAGAGCGTTTGAAAGTCGACGAGCCGTTTCGATTGCTTTTCGTGGGGCTCAACCGAACAGGTGATGGCCGAAATCTGGGGCCTGGACTGCAGGTGTGCCGCGCAACTTTGAAATCCGGAGCGGAAGTTTCAGTTTCGACGCATGATTTCCGGAATCGATTGGACTATCATCCGGCCAATGCCTATCTCGGGTGAGCCTGTCTCAGGCAGGCACCGGGGCTCGGCAAAACGCGGACTTGAAGATGTCATATGAATTGACCCTGGCTGGTTTTGTCGACCTGCTCCTGCGCGGCGGGACCTTCGGCATATTGCTGCTGGTCATCGTTCATCTCATCAGGCGGCCCGAGTTCAATCTTATGTGTGCCACCGGGCTCCTGTTCTGTGTGACCGGACTGTTCGAGATCATCCTCAATGCCCCTCCGGTCGTGGCGATCCTGGCGCCAGCTCATGCCATGACCCTCGCCACCGGGCAATTTCACTTCATCGCGATGTGGTGGTTTGTCCTGGCGCTCTTCGATGACCGGTTCTCCTGGCGGATACGCCATTTCTGGCCGGTCGCGATTGCCATTCCGCTGGTTGCAGGCGCATCCTTGGCGCCTGAGGTCTGGCGCTGGTGGTTCAATGTCGCCCTGGTCCTGCTCAACACCACGCTTCTGGCGATGATCATCCATCGCGCCTTGCGCCATCGAAGCAGCGACCTTGTCGATGAACGCCGCAGTTTCAGTCTGGCGCTGGCATTCTCCGTGCCGCCGTTCACCTTGTTTGTGTTCTTCTCCAATCTGATGAGCAATGGCGGACAGCTCGATGAATTGGTCTGTGTTGTCTACGCCGCTGTCTATTTCGTTCTGGCTCTGGGTTTCTCCTATTGGCTGACCACCCTTACCGAAGGCTTGTTCCAGCGCGCCGGCAACGGCTCGATGGCGCCAATCCCGCGCGGCGGATTGTCCGCGGCGGACCGGCTTGAGCTTGACCGGGTGGTCAAGGCGGTGGAGGGAGGCCTCTATCTTGAACCTGGCCTCACCATAGGCGGGCTTGCTGCTGTCGTGCATATTCCGGAACATCGGCTCAGGCGCCTCATCAACAGTGGCCTCGGACATCGCAATTTCGCGGCCTTCATGAATGACTACCGGATCGATGAGGCAAAGCGGCGGCTGTCCAACCCGGCGATGGCGCGCGAGCAGATCATCCAGCATGCCTTTTCGCTCGGCTATGCCTCGCTTGCTCCGTTCAACCGGGCTTTCCGTGAGCGGGTCGGCGTGAGCCCGACCGAGTTCCGGGAAGAAGCGCTGACAAGGATGGCGGCTGAATAGGCCGACCCTGACCCTGCCGGCCTTGTCTTGACAGGGCGATTGCGCGCACCTATCTCCCCGACTTCGGGTTGGAGCCCCGGCCGTCCGCAGGCATTTGCCATGGTGAAGTCTCCAGCTTTCAAGCAGTCACCTTTTTGATGACGTGCCAGACGGTGGAATGCGGGCGCCCCTTGCATACGGCATGTCATGACAGGAGAACTGCCATGCGTGATCACACGCCTCTGCCAACTTTGACAACACTGAAGGATCAGGCCCGCCGCCTGAGAAGCCGTCTTGAAGCCAATGGTGAACCCATTGGCCATTCGAAGGCGCTTGAACTCATCGCGGCCCAACACGGCTTCAACGACTGGAACACCTTGCACGCGGCTTTGGGGAACCGGTCGGGACCCGAAAGCCTCGCGCCCGGCGCCCGTGTGACCGGCGCCTATCTCGGGCAGCCTTTTGCCGCCCGTGTTGTGGGGATTCAGGCAATCACCTCCGCGCCGGGGAGTTTCCGGGTCTCGCTGGACCTCGATGAAGCCGTCGATGTGGTTACGTTCGACAGCTTCTCGGCCTTCCGCAAGCGGGTCAACGGCATCATCGGCAAGGAAGGTGTCAGCCGCGAACGGACCTCGAACGGCCGCCCGCAGCTTGAATTGTCCTGGATGTAACCGGGTGAGTTAGCCCGCGATGTCGACAACGCCACAGTCGCCTGCTTGCGATCCGAACGCCAGCAGGCGACCTGGCCTGCTCCAGGCCATGGCGGTGATCGGACCTTGGCCCGGTCGCCGCAACAGGGCTTCCTTGCTGTCGGCAATGCGGACGGCCAGCACCATGCCGTCGCCGAAACCGATGGCGACAAGATCCTCCACCGGATGGCACGCCACGCAGGTCACCATGGTGTCGGCGCGCTGGCCGAGCTCCAGCGGGGCCTTGCCCATCGGTCCGTCCTTGCCCGAAAATGGCCAGACGATCGCAGAGGGCGCTCCCGATGACGCGAGCCACTTGCCCTTGTTGGACCATGACAGGGATTTGACTTTGGCCGGATAGCCGGTCATGCGCATGTGCCGCTGTTCTCCGCCGGGCTTGCCGTCGAGCTTCCAGCCGTGCAGGGCATTTTCCTGCATCGCGGTCACCAGAAAGCGTCCATCGGGGCTGAACATTACCTGATTGTGGGCGCCCTTCCATTCGAAATCCAGCGCTGGCGCGCTGCCCTGCACGAAGGCGAGGGAGACGCCGTTGTAGCGCGCCATGGCAATCCGAAGACCTTTTGGCGCAAAGGCCAGGCCCTCGATGGTGCGCGCTTCCTCGAAATAGCGTTGGCTCCCGTCGGCGAGCAGCACGGTGGCTGCGCGACCCTCCGCAAAGGCCACCGCGCCTTGCGGGCCGGTGGCGACTGCGCCGACCCATTTGCGGGCGGCCGCGCGCAACGTGGTTTCGGTCCCATCGGCGGCAAGCCGCATAACCTTGCCGTCTTCGCCGCCAGTGATCAGGCTCTGGCCGTCCCATGCGGCGCTTGCCGCGATCAATCCGTCATGAAGTTCATGACGCCTGGTTCCATGATCAAGGCGGACCACCAGCCCGGAGGCGAGCGCAAAGGCCGGGACCTCGCCCAGGAACGCGACCGCAAGGCAATGGTCGTCGAGATCTATCGGCGCAACAGTTGGCATGGTTGATCGTCCTCAGGCCTGACAGGCCAGGAAGGTCCGCTCGAGCTTTTCGCGGTCCAGATCGCGGCCGATGAAGACCAGGCGGCTTTCGCGCTTCTCGCCGTCTTTCCAGGGGCGCTGGTGGTCGCCTTCGACGATCATGTGCACGCCCTGGATCACGTAGCGGTCGGCATCGTCCTCAAAAGCGATGATTCCCTTGAGGCGGAGGATGTTGGGACCCTCAAGCTGGGTGATCTTCTCGATCCAGGGAAAAAACCGCTTCGGATTGAGCGGGCCGCCGCGCAGCGATACCGACTGGATGGTCAGATCGTGGATGGCGGAGGGGGCTGCGTGATCATGATCCGCATGGTCGTGATGCGCATGGCCGTGATGATCGTGACCATGGTGGTCGTGGTGATCATGATCGCAATCAGGCCCGCAAGCGTGATCAGGGTCATCGTGATCGAGAAAATGCGGATCGTTGTCGAGCGCCCGGCTGAGATCGAAGGCGCCACGGTCGAGAACTGCGTCGAGCGGCACTGCGGCGCGTTCGGTGCGGTGGATCCTGGCCGACGGATTGATCGCGCGCACGGTGCGCTCGACGGTTTCGAGCTCCTCAGGGGTGACCAGATCGGTCTTGTTCAAGATCACCACATCGGCAAAGGCAATCTGATCCTCGGCCTCGCGGCTGTCCTTGAGGCGGGCGGGGAGGTGGCGCGCATCGACGAGGGCCACGACGGCATCGAGCCGGGTCTTGGCCCGCACATCCTCGTCCATGAAGAATGTCTGGGCGACGGGCACAGGGTCGGCGAGGCCGGTTGTCTCGACAATGATGGCGTCGAAGCGTCCGGGCCGGCGCATCAGGCCTTCGACCACGCGGATCAGGTCGCCGCGCACCGTGCAGCAGACGCAGCCATTGTTCATCTCGTAGATTTCCTCGTCGGATTCCACGATCAGGTCATTGTCGATGCCGATTTCCCCGAATTCATTGACGATCACCGCATAGCGCTTGCCGTGTGGCTCGGAGAGAATGCGATTGAGCAACGTGGTCTTGCCGGCGCCGAGATAGCCGGTCAGCACGGTCACGGGGATCGGGGCAACGGGGGTGAGGACGGGCGCTTCGCTCATGAGCTCTCTCAGTCAGTATGGAGTGATTGATCCCCCATATAGGCGCTTCGTATCGCATATGCCACTCACAAGGAGATGATGTGTTCTGCCAGCGCCCAACCCGACTGGTGCGCAGCTTCGGCCCGGGCATCGATGCACCAGTCGCCGCAGGCAAACAGCGTATTGTCCGCATTGCCGATGAACGGGAGGTCGAGCGGCTTTTCCACCAGGGCGTGGAGCCAGCGGTGAAGATCGAAGTGAAGTGGGTCAGGCAAATCCGCGCCAAGCCCGGTCTGGGCGCGCATGGCAACAATTATTGCCGCGGCTACGCTTTCGCGGTCGCTTTCAAGGTGGGCACGGCTCCAGTCAGGTGCTGCGTGCAGAACATGGGTTTCGCCGGTCCGGCCCGGCTTTGAGCCGTTTCGGACAATCAGTGACAGAACGTCGCCAGCCTCGCCGCGAACCAGATCCGGCATTTCATCGCCAAGCTGCGTCTCGAAAGCCAGCATGGCCGTCCAGCAAGGCGCCATTCGAACCCCCTCCAAGGCAAGGAAAGCTGGGTCAAGCGAGGCCATGAGAGCATGGGCCTGAGTCGCGGGGATTGCCGCCACAACCCGTTCTGCCGAGAAAAGACACCCGGTTCCGTCGCTGTGTTCGGCCTGCACACTGTATCGCCCGTCCTTTTTGGAGATACGCGTCGCCCGGATTCCGAACCTCACATCGAGCCCCTCGGCCAACACCTTGCCGATCGTCGCCATGGCGGGTTGACCCACCCACCACGGTCGGGCGCTGTCCTTCCCCCTCGGCTGCCAGGCCCCGATGTCGCCATCCTGGGCGAGGCGATTGATCAAGGCTGTGAATGCGGGTGTGCGGCTGGTCAGATACTGTGCGCCGTGATCGAAGCTTCCGTAGTCGCTACGGCGCGTGGACAGCCGCCCCCCTGGTGCTCTGGATTTTTCGATCAGGGTCACATCGGCGCCATTGCCACGCAGTTGATGCGACAAGGTCAAACCGGCAAGGCCGGCGCCGATGACGAGTACGTCCGTGTCAATCATTGCATTATCACTATGTATTTGAACAGGAATTCGCCGCAACCCGTTCAGTAATGCAGATCCTTGTCGGAAGCACAAGGCCGGTCCCAGGCCGGCCGGGCACGTTCATGGGTCTCCCCAGGAAATCCGCTTTCAATCCAGTTCGCATACATCGAAGGCCGCGATGTCCGCCACCAAGTCAGCAAGTCCGCCCACGGCGCGGGACAGAATGGCTTCGCCTTTCTCGGCGCTGGCGCGGCTGGCCTTGCCGGCGGCGCCATCCTTGTTCAGATCGGACATCTTCCATCCGAACGCGTGCGGGCCATAGGCGCGCAGATGGGTAAACCGATTGGCATAGTCCGCCTGCCGCGACGGAAAATCCCGGACTGCGTCGAGGCGGACGAGATCCGGCCGTATAGCCAGCATCACCGAGGTCTCGATGTCGCCGGCATGGATGTCGAGAGCCTTGTCGGCGGGACTGATGAGGCCTTCCGGAACGCCGAACCGCGTCCAGCTGGTCGAAACCGCCAGCATGTTGAAGCGCACTCGGGCTTCCGTCGCCACAACGGTGAGCAACGGCGAGTTTCCGCCATGCGCATTGAGCAGCAACAGCCGGCGTATGTCACTGGCGGCGCAATCGGCGGCGATGCCGAGCCATCGATTGACCGCTTCGTCAAAGGCAAGTGTTCGTGTTCCTGACACATGCATGTGCTCGATAGAGTAACCAACTGATTCGACAGGCAGGAGCTCAAGCTGGATCGGCGCCTCGACGGTTTCGCGCAGCCTTTGCGCAACGGCTTGCGCGATCAGCGTGTCGGTCTCGAACGGCAGATGCGGACCGTGCTGTTCATGGGCTCCCAGGGGCAACACGGCGATCGGGATGGATTGTGAGGGCATGTAGTGGTTTTTCCGCTCAGGCTTGGATAGGCTATAAGAGCCTAGGGTGATGGAACAAAGGCCGCAAGAAGGAGCTGTCCATGTCCGGTAAAAAGAAGAACAAGACCAAGAAGGCGAAGAAGTCCGCCCAGGCCGAAGCGCTTTCGCTGATCAACCAGGTTGCGCGAAACGCCCGAACGGCCTTGTCGCGTCATTTGCTCGATCTGGGGCTCTACGCCGGACAGGATGGCGTGATGCTTGCGCTCGACGGAAATGACGGCCAGACGCCGGGCGCCATCGCAGCCTCGCTCGGGGTCAAGGCGCCGACGATCACCAAGACCATCGGCCGCCTCGCTGCCCAGGGATTCGTGCGGCGCGAAGGCTCCAAGGAAGACGGCCGAATGATGCTGGTGTTTCTCACCGATGCCGGGCGGGACCAGATCAAGTCCGTCCGCAAGTCGCAGCGGCGCACCGAAAAGGCGGCTTTTGCTGGTTTGAAAGACAAGGATGTCGCGCAACTCCTCGAACTTTTGTCCACGGTTGAGGCCAGCATCGCCGCTGACCTGAGGTCCGGTAGCGCAGCTGCCAGCGAGCGGGTGCTGGATCCTGAAGCACTGGAGGCGCAGGAAAGCGACCTTCCGGCTGGCGATGAACCCATTCGAGAAACTGATTGATTGCCAGCCCGGTTTAAACCTTTTAGATTTGTTTAAACGTTTGAATCGAGGCAGGGCGCCTCGCCAATGGGAATCAGGCTTTGGCGCAGAAAATAAAACTCTCAACAATTGCGGAGGCCTTGGGCCTTTCCACCGCGACCGTTTCCCTGGCATTGCGCGACAGCCCCCTGGTGGCCGATGTCACGCGTGACCGCATCAAGGAAAAGGCGATCGAACTCGGTTATATCTACAACCGGCGTGCAGCGTCACTCAGAACGTCGCGGTCGGGCATTGTCGGCGTGGTGGTGCATGACATCATGAACCCGTTTTACGCCGAGATCCTGAGAGCGATCGAGACGGAACTGGACCGAAGCCGGCAGACCTTCATCCTTTCCAACCATTATGATTCGGTCGAGAAGCAGCGCAATTTCATCGAAACCCTGCTGCAATTGGGCGGCGATGGCGTGATCATGTCGCCGGCAATTGGAACGCCGGCTTCCGATATCCGGCTTGCCGAGGACAATGGCATGCCGGCAATCCTGATCGCCCGGTCCGTGCCTGAAATCGATGTGCCGACCTTTCGCGGCGATGACGCCTATGGAACCGCACTTGCGACCAATCATCTGATCAGCCTGGGGCATACCCGCATCGCCATGATCGGCGGAACGGATCACACATCAACCGGCCGCGACAGATATGCCGGGTATGCCAATGCGATGAAGAAGGCCGGGATTGCAATCGATCCGGCGCTCAGAATTCCCGGTCCGCGCACGAAGCAGAGCGGCTTTGAGGCGGCGGTGAATTTTCTAGCCAATCCACTCAAGCCAACGGCGGCCGTGTGCTGGAACGATCTCGTCGCCATCGGCCTGATGAACGGGATTGCGCGCGCGGGCCTGGTGCCCGGCAAGGATATCTCGATTACCGGTTATGATGACCTCGAGGAGGCCGCAATCGCCACGCCGGCACTGACGACGGTCTGGAACGGGCAATCCGAAGTCGGCCGCTTTGCCGCCCGCGCGCTTCTTGACAAACTCAACGGATCAAGCGAAGCCGATGGTCTCCACCTGATCAAGCCGGAAATGCGAATCCGGCAATCGACGACACCGCTCAACCCGGGAGCCGGACGATGAATTCCAAGAGACCAACGATACTCATCCCCGGACGGATAAATCCGCGCGTCCGGACGCGCGTCGAGGACGAATTCGACGCCATCTCGATCGAGTCGGCCGACGCTGCGCTGCTGGATGCCGAAACCCGGGCGAAGGTCAGCGGCATTGCCAGCATGACCTCCATCAATGCCGATTTTATCGATTCATTCCCCAATCTGGCGATCATCGCCAATTTCGGCGTGGGGTATGATGCGGTGGATGCCAAGCATGCATCGAGTCGTGATGTCATGGTCACAAACACCCCGGAGGTTCTTTCCGACGAGGTCGCAGACACGGCGGTCGGACTGCTGCTCAACACAGTGCGCGAGTTTCCGAAAGCGGAAGCTTACCTTCGCGCCGGGCGATGGGCCGCGGAAGGCGCCTATCCCTTGACGGCGCTGACGTTAAGGGGACGGACGGTTGGCATATTCGGGCTTGGCCGGATCGGATTGGCCATTGCCCGGCGTCTGGAGGCCTTCGGTCTTCCAATTCACTATCATACGCGAACCAAGAGAGATGATGTCGACTACCCGTGGCACGATAGCCTGGCCGGATTGGCAAAGGCCGTGGATACGCTGATTGTGGTGGTCCCCGGCGGCGCGGCGACGGAAAAGGCTGTCGATGCCGGCATTCTTGACGCGTTGGGCCCCCAGGGCGTTCTGATCAGCATTGGCCGCGGCTCGACGATTGATGAGGATGCGTTGATCGCGGCACTTGCGGACCGGCGCATTGCCGCCGCCGGACTTGATGTGTTCGCCGATGAACCGAATGTGCCGCAGGCGCTGATGGATTTGCCCAATGCCTGCCTGTTGCCGCATGTGGCTTCGGCCTCGGTTTCGACGCGCAATGCGATGGCGGATCTGGTGGTGGACAATCTTGCGGCGTGGCTTGATGGTAAGCCAGCAATAACGCCGGTTCCGGAATGCGCCGGTTTAGACCGAAAGCCCAACTGACCGGAATTCCGCAAGAGCATCTTTCTGCGTTCTTTCGGAACCGCCTGAACGCAGAAAGAGTCTGTAGAGTCAAAGTGATAGAGCGTCCTTTGCACGTCCAGGTGGACGCATGGCGCTCTCAAGGCGATTGTCGCCTCGTTGCGTTAAAACCTATTCCGCTGCCTGGGCAGGGCGGACATGCCGGGCCCGGACTGCGTCGCCGAAGGCCGCGAAAATCTTGTCGGAGATCACGTCGCTTCCCACCCAGTATTCTGGATGCCATTGCACGCCGATGGCAAAGCCCGGCGCGTCGATGACACTGACCGCCTCGACGGTGCCGTCGTCGGCGACCGCTTCAACCGCCAGCCGCGGCGCCAGTTTGGAAATGGCCTGCCGATGCAGCGAGTTCACCTGCACTTGGCCGCCGCCAATTATTGCGGCGAGGCAACTGCCCTCTTTCACCTGGATGGAATGACGGATTGCGAAAGCCTCATCCCGGTCTTCGGTCTGAGGCTTGCGATGGTCAAGCCGCCCCGGAAGGTCCTGGATCTCGGTCGCCAGCGAACCGCCAAGCGCGACGTTCAATTCCTGGATGCCGCGGCAGATCGCAAGCAGCGGAATGCCGCGCTCGATGGCCCGGCGAATGAGCGCCATGCTGAGGCGGTCGCGGGCGGGATCAAACGGGCCGTGGCTTTCGGTCTCAGCCTCTCCATAATGGGAAGGATGCACATTCGTGCGCGACCCGCTGATGAGAACGCCATCGACCCGGTCGAGGACCATGTCGACATCAGTCCCATCGCTCAAAGCCGGGACAATAAGCGGCAACACGTTTGAGCCATTGACGGCTGCCATGATGTATTGGTCGGGTGAGGCATGCCATGTGTATCCATCGAAGCTGCGGATATCGGCTGGTACGGCAACAAGTCCACTGTGCATCGTCTCATTTCCCTGGTTTTCTGAGCTGCCTGAACGCGGTGTGGTCCGGATGGTTTTCCCGTTTCACGACGGCTTTGTCAATTCCGCATGTCCACCGGACAAATGTGCAGAAACTATGACTTTTTGAGACCAAAAAGAGTGAAGTAAAAACTGGCAAAAAATCTTGACCATTGCCTTCGAAATCGCGGCCCTGTGCTTGAAAGGCCTGCCGCAACATGGTTAGGTCTTTGCATGTCGCTGGGGTCAGAAAATGACGGTAAAGTCATTTACCTCGTGGCTTTGGTTCAACTGGGAGGTTTTCATGGATCGTCGTTCCTTCATCAAAAAGGCCGGGGTGACTGGTGCAGGCGCCGCAGCAGCGACCGCACTGGCCGCTCCAGCCATCGCGCAGACAATGCCGAAAGTTACATGGCGCTGTTCGTCAGGTTTCCCGAAGGCGCTTGATACCATCTACGGTGCGGCGGAGGTTTTCGCGCAGGCCGTTTCCGAAGCCACCGATGGCAATTTCGAAATCCAGGTCTACGGCGCTGGCGAAATCATTGGCGCGCTTGAAGGTGCTGACGCGGTTCGCGACGGCACCATCGAATTGGCTCACACGGCCTCTTACTACTTCTTCGGCAAAGACCCGACCTGGGCTTTCGGTACAGGCGTTCCTTTTGGCCTCAACCAGCGCATGACCAATGGCTGGCTCTATGAGGGCGGCGGAATGGATCTGCTGAACGAGTTTTATGCTGGCAACAACATGATTGCCTTCCCCGCGGGCAACACAGGCGCGCAGATGGGCGGCTGGTTCCGCAAGGAAATCAACACAGTTGCGGACATGCAAGGCCTCAAGTTCCGCATTGGCGGCTTCGGCGGACGGATCATCCAGGAACTCGGCGTCGTGCCGCAGAATATTCCGGGCGGTGACATCTATGCCGCGCTTGAAAAGGGAACGATTGATGCGGCCGAGTTCGTTGGCCCCTATGATGATTCCAAACTGGGCTTCAACAAAGTGGCGCCTTACTACTATTATCCTGGTTGGTGGGAAGGCGGCGTGACGCTGATGAATCTGATCAACCTCGACAAATGGAACGAGTTGCCAAGCGCCTACAAGGGTGTGGTCAAGTCGGCTTCCGCTCTCGCCAACAGCGTGATGATGGCGCGGTACGACACTTTGAACCCGTCGGCTCTCAAGACTCTCGTCGCCGAGGGCACCAAGCTGCGGCCTTACAGCCTCGAGATCCTGGAAGCCTGCTTTGCCTCAGCCAACGAGGTCTATGGTGAAATCGGTGCCGAGAACGCCATGTTCAAGAAAATCCACGACAGCTACATGGCATACCGCGGCGACGGATATCTCTGGTTCCAGCTGTCCGAATACAACATGGACACCTTCATGATGATCCAGCAGCGCGGCGGCAAGCTCTAAACCGGGGTCCGTCTAGCACCACACATCGATGGCCCTGGATCCGAGAAGGATCCAGGGCTTTTTTGTGGTGGGTTGAAACGGTCCCCGTGGAAAAGTGTAAGTGCCAGTTTGCCGAAGGGCTGGTTTATCGGAGTTGACACTGCCGAGGCCTGGACTGAAAAATCCGACGGACACCGCCGCCGGATTAATGGTGCGCGGAATTATGGCCGCTCAATTGAAATTCGGCAGCCCGGTTGCTCCGCCTGGTGCGGGAAGGCCCCCCGGTGCGGGCAAGGCGCCACCGGGCGCTGCTGGTTCGGCCGGTTCCCCGAAACTTGGCATCGCCGGCATGCCGTCGCGGGGTTCTCCCAGGTTCGGAGCGCCCGGCAGGCTCAGGCCGGAGCCGGGCAGGCCAAAGCCGCCACCGCCGATATTGTTGATTTCCTGGTTGATGTCGTTTTGGTCCATCATGACCGGATCCGTCTTGTAGTGGGTCACAAGGCCGGGGAAGGCGATCAGTATGCCGAGCATCACAATCTGTATGATGATGAAGGGCAGGGTTCCTGTGTAGATGGCCTTGGTGGTGATCGGCTCGATCATCCGGTCGGTGGTCTTGTCATGCCAGGCTTTGATGGGCGCGACAGAGCGCAGGTAGAACAAGGCAAACCCAAAGGGCGGCGTGAGGAAGCTTGCCTGCAGGTTGAACCCCAGCAGCACGCCGAACCAGATCAGGTCGATTCCGAGCTTTTCGGCCACCGGCGCGAGCAGCGGCACCATGATGAAGGCGATCTCGAAGAAATCGAGAAAGCACCCCAGGATGAATATGATCACCGAGACGGTGATCAGAAAGCCGATCTTGCCGCCCGGCAAGGCCAGCATGAGCTCCTCGACCCAGCGGTCTCCAGAAATGCCGTAGAAGGTGAGGGCGAAGACCCGGGCGCCGATCAGAATGAACATCACGAAAGTTGCCAGTTTCGCGGTGGATTCCAGCGCCTGCAGGAGCGTCCTCCTGTCCAGGCGGCGCTTCATCAAGGACATGATCAAAGCCCCGGTGGCGCCCATGGCGCCGCCTTCCGTGGGTGTGGCGATGCCCAGAAAGATGGTGCCGAGGACCAGGAAGATCAGCGCCAGCGGCGGGATCAGGACGATCACCACCTGTTCGGCCATCTTGGACAAATACCCCAGCGTCATCGCGCGATTGATCAGAGCAAAGCCGTAGGGAATGATGGTCGCCGCAAGCGCTGACCAGACCACCCGGGTTTCGTAGCGAAGACCTTCGAAGACGAAATAGTACCCGCTCAGAAACAAGGCCCCGGCAATCGCCAGGATCACGAACAGCGATCGACCGCCATTGCCCAGCGGCCGCGCTTCAGGCGGCAGGGCCGGAACCCATTGCGGCTTGATCAACGTTATTGCGAAAATATAGGCGCAATACATCACGACGATGATCATCGCCGGGAAAAAGGCGCCGACATACATGTCGCCAACCGAGCGGCCGAGCTGGTCAGCCATGACGATGAGGACCAGGGATGGCGGAATGATCTGCGCCAGCGTTCCGGAGGCCGCAATGGTGCCGGCTGCAAGACCGGGGTGATAATTGTAGCGCATCATGATCGGCAGGGAGATCAGGCCCATGGCGATAACGGATGCCGCGACGACGCCGGTGGTGGCGGCAAGCAAGGCTCCAACAAGGACCACGGCAAAGGCAAGGCCCCCGCGCAGCGTTCCGAAAAGCTGCCCGATTGTGTCGAGCAGGTCTTCCGCCATACGCGAGCGTTCGAGTATCAGCCCCATGAAGGTGAAGAACGGAATCGCCAGAAGCGTGTCATTGCGCATGATGTCGAAGACACGGTTCATGTTGGCCTGGGCGAGAGGCCAGAAGAGCCGGATTTCAGGCGAAATGTGACTGAGTTCCACGCCGGCCACGAAAAAATACATGCCGCCCGCTGCCAGGGTGAAGGCGACAGGATAGCCAAGCAGAAGCATCGCCATCACGGTGATAAACATGATTGGCGCGAGATTGTGGGCGATCAGATCAAGCATCGGGGCCGCCCTTCATATTCGCAGCGGCTTCCACCTGTGGGGGCATGGAATGATCATGGCCCGGCTCCTCTTCCATGAGGCCGCGAATGATGGCGATACGCTTTATTATTTCGGATACGGCCTGCAAGCTCAGCAGAATGAAACCGGCAAGAATGGTGGCCTTGGCCGGCCAGATGATCAATCCGCCGGCGTTGCTGGACATCTCGCCACTCTGAAAGGAGCGCCAGAAAAACGGCCAGGCGAGGTAAGTCATCATCGCGCAGAACGGCAGCAGAAAAAAGAAGTGGCCAAACAGGTCGATCCAGTCGCGTGTGCGCTTGGAAAGGTTGCCCGCGAGCACGTCGATGCGAACATGCTCGTTCTTGCGCAGTGTGTATCCGGCAGCGAGCATGAAGACCGCGCCGAACAAGTACCACTGGACCTCCAGCCAGGCATTTGAGGACATGTCGAAGGCTTTGCGGATCGAAGCGTTTCCGGCGCTGATCAGCACTGCAGCCAGCACCAGCCAGGACACATTGCGCCCGACAAATTCATTGATCCGGTCAATCGACCGGCTCAACACCAAGAGATTTTTCATATTATCCTCCGGTCACGTCACCTCCTGTTTTCAGGAGTGTGAATAACCATGGTTCCCACGACCACATCATTACCACCGATGGTGCGGCTTGCCAGTCCATATCAGCAAAAAAAGCATGTGACGCAATAAGTGGTGCATTTATATTACCAGTTGTCCGTTTGGACCGATGTGGCGTTCGGGGTTGCTTGCGGCTATACCCGTCTGAAGGTGGGTCGCAAAGGGGATCGCAGTGCGTGTAGCCGAGTTGTTCGATGTTTCAGGGGAAATCGCACTGGTAACCGGTGGGGGCACCGGAATCGGTTTTGCGATTGCGCGCGTGCTTGCGTTGAACGGCGCCAAGGTCGTCCTTGCAGGCAAAGACCAGAACACGCTTGAAGCCGCAGTTGCTGTCCTTGCCGATCTTGGTGGCCATGCCATCGGCATTCCCATGGATGTTCGGCGGGACGAGATGATCACTTCCTGCTTTGACCGCATTGAAGCGATGTTCGGACCAGTGAGCGTACTGGTCAACAATGCCGGTATTGCTCATCGCGATAAAGCGGTCAAACTCACACGCGAGACCATTCGCGATGTGATGTCGGTCAATGTAGATGGCGCCGTCATGGTGGCGCAGGAGGCAGCCCGGCGCATGATACGCGACGAACGCGGCGGATCGATTATCAACATATCCAGCGTGTTGTCGGGTCTGCCGATGCGTCAGGTTGCTGCCTATAGCGCATCGAAGGCAGCCCTCAGCCAGATGACCCGCAGTCTCGCATTGGAATGGGCAAAGCACCGAATTCGCGTGAATGAAATCCGGCCCGGCTGGTTTGAGACCAGTCTGACCGATCGCTTTCTCAAAGGTCCCGGCGCCAATGTCATGGCTAGCCAAAACCCTCTTGGACGGCTGGGTGAAGCCCACGATCTGGATGGAGCTGTTCTTTTGCTGGCGTCCAAGGCTGGCGTTTACATGACCGGCAGCGCCGTTACCGTGGATGGTGGGCATTCCATAGGGCGATAATTCGGTCGTCCCAGACTCGCCGGGAGACAGAAAGTTTCGTTTGACGGCTGAAGTCGGTGCGCTGATTGCGGAGTTGGCCTCTGCCTGTGAATTCGATTGACGGCCGCTTTGCGCGGCCCAAATATCAAGGTTTGGATCATGGGTGTGGAAGAGGGTCCGTGCCTATCCGCTGGTCGCGTGCGATCCGCATCCGAATGGTTTGAGGAGACCGTACATGACAGTCCACGATGTTTCACTCGACGACAAATTCGATCTCGAGAAGGATCGGATTTTTGTCACGGGATCTCAGGCCGTGGTCCGTCTGTTGATGATGCAGCATGAGCGTGACCGTCGTGCTGGGCTCAACACCGCAGGCTTTGTCTCCGGGTATCGCGGTTCGCCGCTGGGCGGGCTTGACCAGCAGATCAGTCGCGCTGCAAGGCAGCTCGGCGCGCGCAACATCGTGTTCCAGCCCGGCCTCAACGAGGAACTGGCAGCAACAGCCTGCTGGGGATCACAGCAGGCCGGTCTCGACGGCACCGGCAAATATGACGGCGTGTTTTCGCTGTGGTATGGCAAGGGCCCCGGGGTTGACCGGTCCGGCGATGTGTTTCGCCATGCCAATCTTGCCGGATCTTCGCAGCATGGTGGCGTATTGGCGCTTATGGGGGATGACCACACCGCTGAGAGCTCCACCAACGCCCACCAGACCGAGTTCAATTTCGTCGACACCATGATCCCGATTCTCAATCCGGCCGGTGTGCAGGAGATGATCGACTACGGGCTTCACGGATTTGCGATGTCGCGGTTCGCGGGCACCTGGGCGGCCTTGAAATGCGTCAAGGACAATGTGGAATCCACCGCGTCCGTTGATGCCGGGCTTGATCGCCTGAAGATAGTCCTGCCCGACTTTGCGATGCCGCCTGGCGGGCTCAATATCCTCGCCCATGATCTCGATTTCCTCGGGCAGGAAATCCGGCTTCACGAGTACAAGCGCGACGCCGCAAGCGCCTATATCAGGGCCAACGGTCTCAACCGTATCGTCTATTCAGGTGGCGCCAGCGCAAAGGTCGGGATTCTGACCGTCGGCAAGAATTATCTCGATGTGCGACAGGCCCTGGATGATCTCGGCATCGATGAAGCACGCGCCAACCAGATTGGCGTGCGGCTGTTCAAGGTTGCCTGTCCGTGGCCGTTTGACCTGGCGGATATGGCCGAATTTGTCGACGGTCTCGATATGGTGATCGTTGTCGAGGAAAAGCGTTCGCTGCTGGAAAGCCAGTTGCGTGAGGCGTTGTATGGATCTGCGCGTCAGCCCGTGGTTGTCGGCAAGCGCGACGAACGGGGCGACTGGTTGTTTCCGGTCAAGGGTGCGCTCGATCCCAATGACATTGCAGTGGCGGTGGGAGAGCGGCTGCTCAGGGTCATTGGCTACTCCGAAGATATCGACGCCAAGGTCAAGCGGATCAAGCAGTTCCAGAGCATGCTCGCAACTGTTTCGGATGTTGCGTCCCGCACGCCCTATTTCTGCTCGGGCTGTCCGCACAACACCTCGACCAGGGTTCCGGAGGGATCGATCGCGGCTGCGGGCATCGGGTGCCATTTCATGTCGCTGTGGATGGATCGCGACACGACCGGCTTCACCCAGATGGGCGGCGAGGGCGCGCAATGGGTCGGCCAGGCGCCCTTCACCACACGCGAGCATATTTTTCAAAACCTCGGTGATGGAACCTATAACCACTCGGGTGTGCTGGCGCTGCGCTTCGCCATCGCCGCCGGCACCAACATCACATACAAGATCCTGTACAACGACGCTGTGGCGATGACCGGCGGACAGCCGCATGAGGGCGGCCTGACTGCCGATGCGATTGCCCGGCAGGTTCGCGCCGAGGGCGTCGAGCGCATAGCGCTGGTCAGCGATGATCCGGACCGGTATCCCGCCGGAACAGCCTGGCCATCGAACATGAGTGTTCATCATCGCACCGAGCTCGATGCCGTACAGCGTGAGCTGCGCGAAGTCCCCGGGGTAACGGTCCTGATCTACGACCAGACATGCGCCGCGGAAAAACGCCGGCGGAGAAAGCGCGGCACCTATCCCGATCCGGACAAGCGGGTGTTCATCAACGAACTGGTCTGCGAAGGCTGCGGGGATTGCGGGGTCAAGTCGAACTGCGTGTCCATCCAGCCGGTCGAGACCGAATTCGGACGCAAGCGCCGCATCGACCAATCCAGCTGCAACAAGGATTTTTCCTGTATCGAGGGTTTCTGCCCGTCCTTTGTCACGGTTCATGGCGGGCGGATCCGGAAAACCGACAGTTCGGTGCTCAAGTCCGCGCCAGACCCGCTCGAAGGGTTGCCGGCGCCGGCCGTCGCCTCCCCGGACAAAGGATGGGCGTCGATCATTGACGGCATTGGAGGCACCGGTGTCGTGACCATCGGCGCCATCCTCGGCATGGCGGCGCATCTTGAAGGCAAGGGATGCGGCATGATCGACATGGCGGGCCTCGCGCAAAAAGGCGGGGCTGTCTTCTCGCATGTCCGCATCGCCAGGACGCCCGAGGATATTCACGCCATCCGGATTTCGGCCGGCAAGGCAGATCTGATCCTGGGGTGCGATCTGGTGGTGTCCGGATCGCGGAAGGTCCTCACCTCTGTGCGCGAAGGCGAAACTGCCTTTCTGGTCAACACCAGTGAAGTCATGCCGGGCGATTTCGCCCGCAATGCGGATTTCTCCTTGCCGACGGAACGGCTCAAGCGTGCGATTGTCAAATCGGCCGGCATTGAACAGACCAGCTTCTTCGACGCAACGCTTGCGGCCACGAGGCTGTTCGGCAACGCAATCGCCGCCAACATGTTCATGCTCGGCATGGCCTCGCAAAAAGGGGCCTTGCCGTTAACACCCGAATCCGTGGAGGAAGCCATTCGTCTCAATGGTCAGGCCGTTGCCATGAACATCGAGGCGTTCCGCTGGGGACGCAAGGCCGGCCACGATCCCCAGTCGGTGGAGGCAATCGTTTCCGACACTCGTCCTACCAATGATGCGGCCGAGGAATCCGTGGCCGATCTGATCGACCGGCGCGCCGATTATCTCCGCGACTATCAGAACGAGGCCTGGGCAACCAGATACCGGGAGACCCTCAGGCCGCTTGTCGAGGCGGAGACGCTCGCCGTTGGCAGGCCGGGACCTGCCTCGGCCGCCGCGGCGCGGTCGCTGTTCAAATTGATGGCGATCAAGGATGAATATGAAGTGGCGCGGCTTTACAGCGATGGCAGCTTCAAGCGCCAGCTCGCCAGGCAGTTCGAGAGTTACGGCAAGCTGGAGTATCATATGGCGCCACCGGTGCTGGGCCGTAAGGACAGCAACGGGAATCCCGTGAAAACATCATTCGGCAGAGGAATGTCTGCGCTTTTCCCCCTCCTTGCATCGCTCAGGTTCTTGCGGGGAACCCCGCTCGATGTGTTCGGCTACAGCGAGGAGCGGCGCATGGACCGCCAGGTCCTCACAGAATTTATTGAGGAACTGGGACAGGTCACCGAGGTTGTGCGGGCCGAGAATCTGGAGAAGGTCGCAAAATTCCTTTCCTATCCCATGGGGATTAGAGGTTATGGTCACGTGAAAATGAGCAATAAAAATAAAATATATATCGATAAGGAAAATATTAAGAATTCTATAATGAATGGTGAGACTATAAAACACGCCGTGGCTGCTGAATAGAAGGA
>NZ_JACIYP010000081.1 GCF_014359905.1 Hoeflea sp.
GCCAGCGGCTGTTCCGCCTATGGCGGGATTCCGCTGATGATTCGACATTTCTTCATCGCCTAAATTTTTTGCCGGCAGCTAGATGAAAGGTCCCTCTACTTCGGCGGCTATCAACTAATCGGTGAGCGCAAACTGAGATCCGCTCCAGGAACGGGGAGGGCCATCCCAAGAACACCTCTAGCACGTCAGTTTCGGTAGAAGGGAATAGGACAGCGGATTCGAACCTGGGACCACACTGTTCCTGAATGAATGTCAGCTTTGCGCCAGGAGTGGACTCAGTCACACCTCCTGAAGCAGTAAATGCAGCCTAACAGGCATCCACCTGCAGGGGCCCCGTTATTGTGAGACAATGATTTCCTCGAACGCGCGGTTGCTGATTTTTGCTTTTCAAAAGCGGATGGAAACTTTCGCCTTCAGCCCATGGTCGCGGCTGTCGGAGGCGAATTCACCGCGATAGGAAAACTCGAGCGTCGTTTCCTCGGCGATGAGAAGTTCGACCCCGCCGCCGATGGAGGCGACGTCCTCGGAGAGGGGTGTGCCGCGAACCGAAAAGGTGGTAGCGGGCGAGCTTGCGAAAGAGGCGCGGGAAAGGGGCTCGACATCGCCGAAAACGTGACGCCAGGAGGCTGAGCCGAAAAGGGTGAGGGAGCCCGCCTCGCGCGCGGCGCGCAGACCGAGCTCAGAGATGCCGGTGGTGTTGCTGGAGGAGGCGATGGAAAGCGCCGACGGCCCGCCCGTCTCGGTGAAGGCTTCCGTCTCGACATGAACGACGGCGAGGCCCGCGAAAGGCGTCAGGGTGACGGGACCCGCTGCGAGATCGACGGAAGCCTCACCCGATGCCTGGAGGGTGTGGGCGCCGTAGTCCGCCGAGAGATCGTCGATGACGCCGCCGACGACGACACGGCGGCGGCTTTCGGCCATCTGGTAGCTGTAACCGAGGACGCCCTTCAGGTCCATGGGACCGAGTTCGGTTCCCGCATAGCCCGCGACATGGAAGTTGTCGCTTTCGCCCGAGGAGGCGCGCCCCGAGACGTCAAAGGTGGCATGGCTGTAGCCGAGCGCGATACCGATGCGGCTTGCCTCGCCGATCTCGCGATCAACGCCGCCGAGGAAGCCGGTCGAATTGCGCTCGATGCCCGCCGCCGACACCGACCCGTCCGTCTCGCCCCAGCCGCGGACGAGTTCTCCCCATACCGTATAGCCATGCGGCGTCTCGTCGCCCGCCGCCGGCACATAGCCTTCCGCCGCCGCGAAGCCGCGCGGCGCGCCGAAGCGCGAGAAGAGACGGGAGAAGATCGTCCGCCGGACGATCCCGGCGGAGCTGGAAAAGACGCCGGTCGAGCTTGCATGCGCCTCGCCCGAGAGCGCGTCGAAGGCCGCTTGCGCCTCTTCCTCCGACATGCCGATGATCTCGTCATAGAGGGGGTTACCGGCGCCGAGCGCCTCGGCCGCGGCCGCGACGCCCTGCTGGTTCGGCGTCGACGCCACATCCTCGAAGGCCGCCATCTGCGTGAGGGTGAGGAAGACGTTGGTGGCGTCGTAGGAGACTTCCGGCATGAGGAAGGCGAAGCCCGCCGTGACGCCGTCGAAGACGCCGCTGATGCCGCCATCGGCGGTGAGGATCCGGTAGGTGGTGGAGGGCGCATAGGTGATGCCGTCATCCGTGCCGTTCGCCGGCGCGACCTCGACGACCGCGCCGCTCGCGATCGTCGCCGCGCCCGTCACATGGACGAAATCGGCATTGACGCCCGCGACGAATCCGCCGTCGTTGACCTCGACCTCATAGAAAGAACCATCGCCGAAATCGAGATCGCCCGCGACGGTGAGCGTACCGATGGAATTGCCGGGCGAGAGAATGCCGCCGCCCAGGAACGACGTGCCGCCGACCGTGCCGGAGCCGCCCAGACGGCCATTGGCGACCGTCACGCTGCCACCGAGGACGCCGTCTATATCGAGGCGTCCGCCGCTGACGGAGGTGATGCCCGTGAAGCCCGAACTCAGGCCGGTGAGCGTCGTGTTGCCCGCGAGATGCGAGACAGAGCCCTGGCCGGTCAGCGCGGCGGCGAATTCGAAATCGTCTTCCGTATGGTTGAAGGTGAGACGGCCATCCCCGCCGCCATCATCGTCGAAAGCGATGGTCGCGACATCGAGCGTGCCAGCGGCCACGGCATCGTCGCCTTCGGCGGCACCGATATTGATGCGTGCGATGGAGGCATCGCCGACTGCGGCAAAGAGGGTGCCCGCACTTGAGCCGAGCTCCAGCAGACCGCCCTCGCTCAAGGTGATATGGCCCGTGCCCGGAACGCTGTCGCTGTCGCCACCGAGAAGAAGCTCCGTGTCGTCGATGAGCCATCTGGACCCGGTGCCCGCGATGGAGACGATTCCGGTCCGCTCAGACTGGCGACCGATCTCCGCGGCAGAGCTGAAGACCGAACCGCCGTCCGCGATGGTCAGGTGACCGGTGCCATCGGTACCGACACGCAACGTCTCGGTGACCTCGAAGAGAGAATCCGTGCCCGTGATCGTGATGCTCGCTGCCGGCCCCCCGTTCCGAGAAAAGATGTTGGCCGAACCGATGATCGTCACCTCGGCGCCATCTTCGACGAGAAGGCTTGCCTCCCCCCTTCCGGCCACGAGGAACTGCGTCGGATCCATGAAATCGCCGACGGTCCATGCCGTGCCGGCACCGGAAACGGTGATCGCTGCCGAGAAATCGTCGATGTCGCCGATGCGGCCTTCGCCGCTCGCAACCGTTGCGCCGCCGCGGATCGTCAGGCTCGAATCCGTATCCTCGCCAGACTCGATCGAATTGGAGACATCGAGACGGTTGGCGATGTCGACGATGCCGCCGTCGATCACCGCGCCCGTGCCTCGAACATAGAAATAATCGGCCGCGATGCCGCTGCCTGAGAAGACGGCTTCGCCCTCCCCCGTCTTCAGCACCGTTCCGGTGCCTGTGATCGCACCGGTGAACTCGCCAGCCGACGTCTGGTTGAATTCAAGCACAGCGAGTCCGATGCTTATGTCGCCGACAAGGCTCTCCGTGTCGCCCGTGAGCCGCCCGGCGTTGACAGCGATGCCGCCAGTGAAACTATTGCTTCCGGTGAGCACAAGTTCACCGATGCCTGTCTTCACGATCCCGAAACTGCCGTCCGTCTCGCCGATATTGCCGGACTGAGTGGCCGAGCCGGTGGTAACATTGAGCATCGCATTCGCCTGAAGATCGATCTCGTTCGCGATGTCGACGCCGTCGTCGTAGTCGACAATGCCGCCGGTGACGGCGAGCGTGCCGGTGCCGATGGCGTCGTCATGCTCGAGCCGGAGCGTGCCTTCACCCAGCGTGGTACCACCGGAGAAGGTGCTGGCACCGGAAAGCGTGAGGATGCTGCTGCCGAGCTTCACGAGACTGCCCGCGCCCGCGATGATGCCGCCGAAAATCCCGTCGCTGTCTTCTTGCCTGACTTCAAGTTCTCCGCTGCCGAGATCGACCGTGCCGCCAGCACCGGAGAGCGAAGAGATGGAGAAATCGAGATCGTTGAGGTCGAGCGTGCCGCCATTCACTTCATAGGCGCCGGAGGTGAACGCATCGGCACCGCCCGCGCGGAGCGTACCGCCCGAAACGATGGTGCCGCCGGTATAGGTGTTCTCGCCATTCATGATGGTGGTGCCGGAAAGATGAAGCACTTCGCCAGCGCCTGAAATATCGCCGGAGAAGACATGGCCATCGTCGAGATGGTTGAAGACAATCTGGCCGGTACCCGCACCGAATTGCACACTGGCCGCATTCAGTGTGCCGGCTGCAACCGCGTCATCGCCAGACGCGGCACCGACATTGAGAGTGCCGGTGGCGCCGGAATGATGCCCGACCCGGACTGTGCCGCTACCGGCCCCCACATTGACGGCGCCTTCGTCGGCGATGGTCAGGACACCAACGGCGCCATTGTACTCCCCGCCAACGTAGAGGATGCCGGAATTGTCGAACTTCGATCCTGTGCCGGTGACGGTCGCGGTGCCCTCACCATTTGTGCCTGCGCCGATATAGCCTGCGCTGGTATTCGTAACGGCGCCGCCCCCAGACACGACCAGGCGCCCGACGCCCTCATCGCCGATCCGCAGCAGGCTGGTGCTGTTGACCTGTGAGTCCGTTCCGGTGACACGGATCGTTCCGTCCGACCCCGAAAGATGCCCGGCAATGACAACATCGGCCGTCACAACGCCGCCATTTTCGACGTTCAGTGTTCCCTCACCGAGCTCTCCGACAAGCACACTGCTGTCGGTGTCGAGCGAGGCTCCCGCACCAGTCACCGTGACTTCACCCACCGTATGGGCCAGATCTCCGATGATGACGTCGTCGGACGACTCCACAGAGCCGCCGTCGAGAGCAAGCGTCCCCTCACGTATGGTGGTGAGGCCCGTATAGGTGCTCCCGCCCGTGAGGGTGAGCATACCGGAGCCGAGCTTCAGGAGGCTTCCCGCGCCCGAGATGATGCCGCCGAAGACCCCGTCGCTGTCCTGATCGACTTCGAGTTCGGCGCTGCCGAGATCGACGGTACCGCTTGCACCGGAAAGTCCGGAGGCGGAAAGATCGAAGTCATTGAGGTCGAGGGTACCGCCGTTCAAGATGTAGGCGCCGGAGACGAGAGCGTCGGCACTGCCGGCACGCAGCGTGCCGCCGGAAACAGTGGTGGTGCCTGTGTAGGTGTTCGCGCCGGTGAGCGAGAGGATGCCCGCGCCGGACTTCACGATACCGAAGCTGCCGCCCGTCTCGCCGATATTGCCGGACTGGGTGGCGGAGCCGGTGGTGACGTTGAGGGTCGCCTGCGCCCGCAAGTCGATGTCGTTCGACAGGTCGATGCCGTCATCATAGTCGAGGGTGCCGCCGGTGACGGTGAGTGCGCCGGTGCCAATGGCATCGTCGTCTTCGAGGCGGAGCGTACCCTCGCCGAGCGTTGTGCCGCCGGAATAGGTGTTCGCGCCGGTCAGCGAGAGGATGCCGGAACCGAGCTTCACCAGACTGCCCGCACCCGCGATGAGGCCATCGAAAACGGAGTCGCCGTCCTGGTCGACTTCGAGTTCGGCGGTCCCGAGATCGACCGTTCCGCCCGTGCCCGAGAGTTCGGTTGCGGTGAGGTCGAAATCGTTGAGATCGAGCGTACCGCCATTGACCGTGTAGGCGGCGTTGGCGGAAAGAGCGCCCGCCGCGCCCGCGCGCAGAATACCGCCTTCGACCAGAGTGCTTCCCGACCAGCTATTCGATCCGGAGAGGTTGGTGGTGCCCGCGAGCTGATGTACGCCGCCATTGCCCGAGATGGACGGAGCGAAGGTGTAATCCGTTTCCGTATGATTGAAGACGAGCGTACCGTCGCCCGCCCCGAACACAACACTCTTTGCCTGCAACGATCCCGCCGCGACGGCGGCATCGCCTTCCGCCGCGCCGATATTCAGCGTGCCGGTGGAGCCGGTCGATTTGGCGACATTCAGATTCCTGTTGCCATTGTTTATGTTGACCAGGCCGTCATCCGCGATCGTCAG
Source organism: Hoeflea sp. (assembly GCF_014359905.1). Taxonomy (GTDB): domain Bacteria; phylum Pseudomonadota; class Alphaproteobacteria; order Rhizobiales; family Rhizobiaceae; genus Hoeflea. The sequence continues at coordinate 5,533 of NZ_JACIYP010000081.1, forward strand.
GATACCCGTCGCGTCGTAATTGCCTTCGGCACCGCCGAGATTGATCTCATAGTTACTGTTCCAGGTCGAACCTGAACCAGTCACCGTTACGGTACCGAGCGAGCCGTTATACTGGCTCATATATGTAGAATAGGGGGTGGTCAGCGTTCCGCCGTCCTCGATGAAGATATGGCCGACGCCCGTGTAGGCGCCGACAAAGAGGCTCGACGAAGTGGATATCCCGGACCCGGCGCCACGGATGGTTGCGGTACCGCTGAAGCCATTATATCCGAAGAGCTCAAATACACCCGCATTCAGCGTACCGCCGCCCTGCACGATGAGCGAACCGTCCTGCGCGGCGGAGCCGATATTGGTGCGGCCAGAGTCCGCCACACTGACACCATCGACAGTCGCGGCGACCGGCCCTTCGATCTTCGTCGTTCCCGAAGTGTTGACCGGCAGACCGTTTGACCAGTTGGCTGCGTTGTTCCAGTCGCTGTCGGCAGCGCCCGTCCATGAGGTATCCGCGCGGGTGGGGGCTGGAAGAAGCGCGAGGCTAACACCCGCGAGAAGGGCGGCAACGCCGACGCTGGAGAGGAGACGCCGCGTCAGATTGCGTCGGAGGATGACGGGTGGCACAGCCTTGCGCCGCAGACGCATGAAGCGCCAAGTGGTTACACGCATGGTGCGCCGCCCTGTCGCTACCCGATTTCCGCTTGCCACGCCCATGATCGGTCCCCACAGCCCGTCATTGAAGAAAATCACGGGCATAATCAGCGGCGGGCGGGCTGGACGACAGATGTACAGGTGTACAGGTGCCATTAACCACGGCCATGGATAGACTCGCCTCCATGGCGGCATAAGGGGACGGGAAGCTTGAGCGCAGAACGCATCATCGTGGCCGACGACCATCCGGTTTTCCGGATGGGGATGCGCCATATCCTGGCGCGTGTTTCGCCTGGAGCCGCGATCGAGGAGGCAGGCACGTTCGAGGAAGTGCTGACACTGGCGGAGAGCGGCGCGGCGCCGGGCATGTTCGTGCTCGACCTCATTTTTCCGGGGTTTGCCGCAGAGACCTCCATCGCGGCGCTGAGGCGGCGCTTCCCGCGCGCGACACTCGCCATCGTCTCGATGGCGGATGACAGCGAAACCATCGACGTGGTGATGGCGGCGGGCGCGGACGGTTTTGTCGGCAAGGCGGTACCGCCGGACGAGATCGCGGAGGCGATCGGCGCGATCCATGACGGCGAGATCGTGGTGAAGTCCGCGGCTGCGCATCTACCGACGCCCGGCGGCGCAAGGACGGGCGCGGGCGAAAGCGACGTGCAGCTTTCGCCGCGCCAGCGCGAAGTGCTGAAGCTCGTCGCAGCGGGTATGACCAACAAGGAGATCGGGCGCGAACTCGGCATCTCGCCTGTGACAGCGCGGATGCATGTATCGGCGCTGCTTCGGACACTCGGTGTCGCCAGCCGCTCGGCGGCGGCGGGCGTGGCGATGAAACTGCTTTAGCCCGTCAGGACGCCGCGGTCTCGTCCTCCAGCGCTTCATCACCAAGCGCGAAGCCGGTCAGGAGCGCGCGAAGCTCCGCCGGGTGCGCCGGCTTGCGCAGGAGGGGGATGCCGGAGCCAGCAAGACGCTTCAGCGTTTCCGGCTCGGAGCGGCCGGTGAGAATGGCGGCCGGCACTTCCCACCCCTCCATCTCGCGCAGCCGGGCTATGACATCGAGCCCGCCGAGATCGCCGCCGAGATCGAAGTCGCTGACGATGGCGTCGCAGCCGCAGGCCGCCTCCGGCAGACCGGTGAATTCCGCCACTTCGCAGCCCCATCGCTTCAGCAGCGTCGCCGTCGCCGCCAGCACTTCCGCATCGTCATCGACGACGCAGACGCGAAGCCCAGTCAGGGGATGCTGGCGATGAGCGCGCGGCACGGTGGCGGCGCCGGGTTCCGACAAGGGGAGGCCCGAGATGCGCAACGTGGTGCCCCGGCCCGCGGCGGATGCGATTTCCACCTCAAGACCGAGAAGCCCCGCGAGACGGCGGACGATGGCGAGGCCGAGGCCGAGGCCATCCGGCTTGGGCGCGTCCCCGCCTTCGGCGCGATAGAACTCGTCGAAGATGTGGCGGAGATCCTGCTCGGCGATTCCGGGACCGTCATCTGAAATCTCCAGCACGGCGCGGCCTCCCTCGCGGCGGACGACGATCCGCACATTCGATCCGGGCGCATATTTCAGCGCGTTGGAGACGATGTTCTGGATCATGGTGGAGAAGAGGGCGGGATCGGTATTCACCCAGATATCCCTGGTTTCCATTTCGATCGTGCCGCCGCCGTCGCGCGCGGCGTCGGCGTTCTGCCGGATGATGCCGCGCAGAAACTCCTCAAGCGCGAATCGTTCGGGCTGGGGCTCGACGCCGCCGACATCGAGACGCGAAATGTCGAGTAGTGACCCGAGAAGACGGCTCACCGAGCGCGCGGCATCGTCGATGCTCCTCACATGCTGGCGCGCCTCGGTCTCGAGATCGAGATCGCGCAGGCAGGCGGTGAAGAGGCCTATGGCGTGAATGGGCTGGCGCAGGTCGTGGCTGGCATGAGCGAGAAAACGCGACTTGGATAGATTGGCTTCCACCGCCTCGTGCCGCGCCTCTTCCAGCTCCGCGGCCATTTCGGTGATCTCCGCGAGCTTCGCATCGAGTGAGCGGGTGAGATCGACATTGGTGCGCATGAAGCGGAGCATGCGGACGGTGAGGATCGAGAGCACGCCCGCATAGAGCATGATCATGCCGAAGATCGTGGCGCCGAAAAAACCCGGGTCGTGAAAGATGTGCGCGAGGCCGAGCAGCGGTACCGAAGTCCAGAGGCTGACGAAGCAGGAGCGCGGCAGCACATGCTGCGAGGAAACCGCACCGAGCGCGGTGCCGCCGAGCGCCAGCGAATAGACGAGCAGATGGTGGAAATCGCCGGTGGCCGCACCGAAAGCGCCGAGCCCCCAGGTGATGCCGACAAGTGTGGTGAGCCCGGTATGGGCGAGGCCGTAGGGATGGGCTTCGCCCTCATCCGCCGGGCGGCGATGCGTGTAGTACCAGGCAAGCGCCGCGAGGCCCCCGGAGAAGGCGCACATGGCGGCGTACCAGACGAAAGGCCAGACCTCGCCCGGCCAGACATAGACGAGCAGCGCCATCACCGCGGTGACGACGCCGATATGGACGAGCCAAGCCTGGAAACTCAGATCGAAAAGATAGTCTAGCTGCCATTTCTCGGCGTGGCTCGCGGCGCGAAACCGCTCCATGATCATGCGCCCCCCTTTTCGTCGCGCGACCGTTATCCCAGCCCGCGCGACAGCGGCATGTCAACCACGACGGAATAGGTCCAAGCTCTGCGCGCAGGCGTCTGCGGGATCGTAGCCATGGCCGCCGGGCCGCGCCGCCGCCTCGCCTGCCGCGAGGGAGAGAAGGATAACGAAGGCAAAGCCGGCGGCGCGAGCGCGCATCTACTCCTCCCTCAGTTCGAGCCAGGCAAGTGCTTCTTCCTTGAAGAGTGCTTTCGGGTCGTAGCTCTCCGCCTCGATAACCGTCACCATGATGGGGCTCGACCGGTTCTCCCACCAGCCGCGCGACACGCTTTTCGTCCAGTTAGACCAGTCATCGTCGCTGCAATCGTCCGGGCGGGAGAGGGTGATCTTCAGCCCCGCCTCGTCGCCCGGTGCGATTGCCTTGGCGAAACGCAGGGGCATCGGCTTGCCGGCGCAGCTGCCGTTCACCGTGAATGTCACTTCGCGGATCAGCAGGTCGCCCGCATTGCTCATCACGAAAAGAATTTCCGTGCGGTCCTTGTCGACATTCGTCGCCTCGACGACCCGCACCGCCGTCGCCTTTTCGTCGACGCCGCCAAGCGTGTCGAGAAAAGACTTGCCGAGCGGCGTTTCCTCCAGCGCCAGATAGGCGTCGATCGACGCGTCGGCGGCGGGCCGGGCAAGGGGCCCCGCCACGTAGGAGAGATAATAGGCCACCGGCCTTTCCATCGGCAGATAGGCGAAGAGGAAAGCGCCCGAGGCGATGACAAGCGCGTTCATGACCCATGAACGCCGCTGGCGGCGCAGCGTATGGAAAAGCTTGAGCCCCAGCGCGAAAGCCGCGCCCGCGAGCAGCGCGAAGAGAAGCGCGGGCGGCGGCGCCACCATCGCGTGCAGCACGGTCGCGACGAAGGCGGTCGCAACGAGCGTGAAGACCAGGCTGCCGCTATTGCTGAAGAACCACCCCGCCAGCGCCGCCACGAACAGGCCGCCCGCAAAGGCCACCGGCGGCAGCACATCGAAGGCGAGGAAGCCATAGGCCGCGAATACGAGAAGAAAGAAGAGGCCGGCCGCGACCTGCCACCACTGGATCGGATTGTCATCCACCTCGTAGAGCTCGGTCGTGCGCCGCGCCGCCGGAAAATCTTTTTCATGGCGATGCCAGAAATAGCCGGCCAGCGCGGCAAGTCCGAAAAAGACCGCAGTGCCGATGGCGAGCGGCACGGTCTCGGCGCGGTCCATGTTGGGGCCGATATAGTTTGCGAGGCCACCCGCCAGCGTGGCCAGAACCGTCAGCCCCGCAACGATGCCGAACCAGAAGCAGCCGGCCTCCGACCTCCACTGCCGCGGCGTCGCCCATGCGGCGAGACTGCGGCCGGTAAGAAACCTGACGCCCAGCATCAGCGCCGCTGCAAGAACATGTGCAGCTCCGGCAATCGCCCCGAAGTTCGGTGCGATGCCTTCATGTCCGATCAGCGCCGCAACCGCCGCCACCGGTGCGGTGAGCACCGTCGCCAGCAGGAGCCAGAAGAAGAAAACCGCCGTCCAGCCGGGCGCTGTCTCGTCTTCCCCTTGCCGGCGCAGGCGCTCCCGAAAGGAGAGTGTGACCTGCGGCTTCGCCGTTGCGGGTGCAGCCTCCGCCTTCGGTGCAGCGGCGGCGGGAGCGGGAGTGTTCGGCGCCGCAGGCTTTGCTTCTTTCTGCTTCGCCGTTCGGAAAGCGTTTTGATATTCGATCAGTTCCGCATCCAGGATCACGTCCTCGATGCCGGTTGCGGCGTCATGCTCCATCTTCCGCCAGGTCGCATAGCCCGGAAAGTGATGCGAGAGATCGTCGTACACCGCAACGAGATCGTCCTGCGTCGCAGCCGAGGGGGCGAGGTGATCGTGCCAGGGGGCGAAGAAGGCGGCATAGGCCCCGCCCGGAATCTCCGTGTCGAAGCCTTCGAGCCAGACTTTCATGTGCAGCGGCAGAAGATGTGTCAGCTCGTAGTCGAGCATGGCGAGCGTCAGCAGGCGAAGCTGCTTCGAAACTGCCTCCTCCGCCACGCCACGCTTGCGCATCGACGCGCCGACATCGGCCAGCAGCTTCTCGCGCAGCTCATGAAGATTGCGCCAGTCCGTTTCGCTCCAGTTCAACGCTTCCGGATTGAGTTTTTCATAGCGTGGGGCGATGCGTGCGACATGGTTCAACGCTGCGGAGTAGTCGGCGGATGTGATCTGCATGCTGGCGCCGCTCATGGTGCGCAGATCCGTTCGCCATTTACCTCACAGGGATATTTGAACACATACCCAGATGGTTTATAGGACGTGCCGGATGACCTGAGCCCCTGAAGTTCCTCCAGATTTGAGTAGAGTCCGTCACTTGAAGGAGACGGACGATGAGACGATCAAGGTTCACGGAAGAGCAGATCATCGCGATCCTGCGGGAGCAGGAGAGCGGCATCCGGACGGCGGATGTGTGCCGCAAGCACGGGATCAGCGGAGCGACCTTTTACAAGTGGAAGTCGAAGTATAGCGGCCTCGAAGTGTCGGAGGCGCGGCGGCTGAAGGTTCTCGAGGACGAGAACGCACGGCTGAAGAAGCTTCTGGCCGAGGCCATGCTCGACAACACGATGCTGAAGGATATCGCCTCAAAAAAATGGTAACGCCCGCCGCCAGACGGGAGGCCGTGGCTCATCTCTGCGACACGCATGGGGTGAGCCAGCGCCGGGCGTGCTCGACGGTCGGAGCGGACCGGACTTCGGTGCGCTATCGAAGTGTGCGTCCCGACGACCGGACGATCCGGGACCGGTTGCGGGAGATGGCGGCCGAGCGCCGGCGCTTCGGCTATCGGCGCCTGCACATCCTGCTCAACCGGGAGGGCATCCGCCTGAACCACAAGAAGCTGAGACGGCTCTACCGGGAGGAGCGCCTGCAGGTTCGCCGTCGCGGTGGCCGCAAGCGAGCCCTTGGGACACGGGCACCGATGACGATGCCACAAGGAGCGAACCAGCGCTGGTCGCTCGACTTCCTCAGCGACACTCTGACGGACAGCCGTCGCTTCCGCATCCTGGCGGTCGTCGATGACTTCACCCGGGAGTGCCTCTGCCTGGTCGCCGACACCTCGCTCTCGGGTACGCGGGTCGTGCGGGAGTTGGGCCGTCTCATTGCCCGGCGCGGAGCACCGCTGACCATCGTCAGCGACAATGGAACGGAGTTCACCAGCATGGCGATCCTGGGCTGGTCGCAAGAGGCCCGCATCGAATGGCACTACATTGCGCCCGGCAAGCCGACCCAGAACGCCTTCATCGAGAGCTTCAATGGCAGGCTCCGGGACGAGCTGCTGAACGAGACCCTGTTCCGCTCACTCGATCACGCGCGTGAGACGCTTGCTCTCTGGAAGGACGATTACAACACCATCAGGCCGCACAGCTCGCTCGGCAACCTGCCGCCTGCCATCTATGCCATGCTCGACGCCCCCGTGATGCAACGGGACGGGACGTCCGAGCGCTCTGGGGGCTCCACGCCCCGTCCCGTTGCATCACCGAGCCCAACAGGCTCAAATGATCAACAGACTCTACTTCCAACTGGATGAAACTTGGGGCTCAGGTCACCACGTCCGTCGAAAGGCGTGATCTACTGTGGAGTTGTCGAGGGTGAATTTGAGCTGATAGATAATCCGAGCAAAGAGGAGTGGTTCAAGACTTGGGAGAAATGCTGGGAGGAGCGCTGGGGTACACCTCCATACGAAGACTCCACAAGGAAAATAAGTCAAAAAGACAAAGCAGACTTAAAAGATGCATGGATGGCGGGTGAGATCGCTCAGACATGGAGGGTCGACAAATTTCGAGAAATTCAAGCCGCGCAGGTTCCTGTGTGGATAAGGCGCTCGTTATTTGGACGATCGACCTATGGCATCGTCAAAGATCAGTTCGGACTCAACCCTTACCAAGCAATGTTTGAAATCCTTCGTGAGAATTTTTGCTTTGAACCCAGATCGTGGACCAAGAGTCCTGCCGAAATACAACAACGCCTGTTAACGGACTTCACGCCAAGCGCGTTCGAGCATCTTGTTGTTGCTTTACTTCAACTCGAGCATCCGGATGAGATATGGACCCATGTCGGCGGGTCAGGAGACGGTGGCGTCGACGGCATGGGGAGCGATTCAAATGGCAAAACCATTGGATTGCTTCAATGCAAATGGATTTACAGCGGCGAGAAGCTCGAGCTTGCCGATGTATGGAGGGGTGCTGAAAAGGGACCCAGACGCTTTCTGGCGTCAATTCATCATCGCGACGATCAAAGGGGTCCGGACGGATTTGAGTTTCTAAACAAGGACAAAATAGCTGAGCTTTTGATTAAGCACGCTGCAAAGCTCCCTCAAGCGGTTACACTTCGTGTTGGTGATGCCCCTGCCGGACACTAACTCGAGAGCCAGCATTTCCACCAGAAACGAACCGATTCCGACCGCCGTACAACTGTTCGACTTTCACTCCCCCAGCAATTCAGCCATCCGCTTCTGAATTCCGATACTCTGCTGAAGGCACCTCTGCAGATTCTCGTTGTCCGGGTCTTTCTTCAGCATACCCTTCAGAAACTCGATCTCTTCTTCGACGCTCTCCAGATACTTTTTTGCTCCATCCCATATCTTCTTCTCTTCCCTGGTGAAAGGACCGCGTACAACCGCCTCGCCCGTGCGCATGTCAATGTGGATGTGATCAGGGTGCGGCAACATCTCGGGCGGATCGATCCCGAGGCGCCTGCAGCGTTCGATCTCTTTCTCGCCGGCAGACTTATATTCGATCATGGTTTTGAGGTACTCGTCGTAGAGCGCCTTGTTCTCCATCTCGACCGTGCGCAGCAACTCGGTAAACATTTTTTGCGATCGCTTGTCGCCTTTGGCTGCGTTGAGACCGATGCTGCGTATCACGGCTTCGATCATTGTGAGGTCGACTGTCCGGTCCCCGTCGCGGATCGTAATCTTGCGATAGGCTTCCTGAAGGGTCACCTGTTTCAGGCGCTCCTCATTGAGCTTCGGAAAACTGTCCGGCAGGCGCGACTTCCGGGGGCGGCCGCGTGGATTGCCAGACTGCCCCGGGCGGAACCGGGTTGCCGCCGGCGGCCGACTGTAGCCCACCTCATAAGGAACGAGCTTGCCGCCGGCACCGGGATCATTACCGTCGTCACTCATTCCGACACCTCCACAGTGTCTGTTCGCTCAGGATGAGTTGGCGTCTTCAGCTCCGCCTGACGCAGGCTCGCGATTTCGGCAAAGCTTTGCGCCGGGCCCTCGAGCACGGCGTCATCATGCGCAAAGGCCTGCCAGCGCTTCACGATACGATCGACATAGATCGGGTCGAGTTCGATGAGCCGCGCGCGACGCCCGGTCTTGTGGGCGGCGATCAGGGTCGATCCGCTGCCGCCAAAGGCATCGAGCACGATCTCGCCCCGCTTCGAGACGTCCTTGATCGCATCGGTAATCATCGCAACAGGCTTCACGGTCGGATGAAGGGCAAGTTCTTCCATCCGACCTGCCCTCATCGTGTTCACACCCCGATACTCCCAGACATTGGTCCGGTAGCGGCCGTGCTGGCCGAGTTCGAAGCTGTTGATGTGAGGTGCCGTCCCCTTCTTGAAGGCGAAGACCAGTTCATGGCGCGAACGGTAGAAGGCCCCCATGCCGCCATTGTCCTTTGCCCAGACACAGAGGTTCTTGAGCTCGGTATAGACCGCCTCCCCCGCCTCCAGCATCTCGCCCATATGGCGCCAGTCCATGCACACGAAATGGATCGATCCGTCGAGACTGTGATCAACCAGGTTGCGGAAGGCCGCCTCAAGGAACCCGGTGAACTCGCCCTGCGTCATCTCGCCGGAGGCCATCGCGAACTCCCGGTGCCTGATCTTGCCGAGACCGCTTACATGGCCGCCAATCGGCACGTTGTAGGGTGGGTCGGTAAAGACCATCCGCGCCCGCTCCTTGCCCATCAGCCGGTGAAAGACACGCGCCTCAAGCGCGCTGCCGCAGATCAGGCGATGGGGCCCGAGTTGCCAGATATCGCCTTCTCTGGAGACGGGCGGCGCCCCGTCATCCTCGGGCAGAAGATCGGCCGCCGGATCCCCCTCCTCTTCCGGGTTCAATCCCTCGATCAGGCTGTCGATCTCCGGGATCGAGAAGCCCGTGACCCCAACATCGAAATCGAGATCGATCTCGAGCAGCGCCTTGAGCTCCTCCCCGAGCAACTCGTCATCCCACCCCGCATTGAGGGCAAGCTTGTTGTCGGCGAGCACATAGGCCCGCTTCTGGGCCGGCGTCATGTTCTCGAGTCTCACACAGGGCACCTTCCGCATCGCAAGCAGGCGGGCGGCTGCGACCCGCCCATGCCCTGCGAGGATCGTGTTCTCCCGATCGATCAGGACCGGGTTCGTGAAGCCGAAGGTCCTGATGCTCTCGGCGATCTCGCCGATCTGTTTTTTCGAGTGGGTCCGCGCATTGCGCTCCCAGGGTTTCAGGGCCGAAACGGCCATGTGTTCGATCTTGAGGTCTGCCGCACGCATCTTCACTGCCCCCGATTGATTTACCCGATTTCGTAATATGTAGAAAACGAATTGCCCGAGTCAATAGCTGTGCTATGTTAACGGCAATCTCAGAAAACGCGCCCGAGCCAAAGGGAAGGGGAGATCCCATGCGCCTCGCCGACAAGATCAACGCCTTGCGCTTGAAGAATGGTCAATCATTACAAGAGGTTGCCACCGCCGTCGGGGTCTCGAAAGCCCATATCTGGCAAATCGAGAAGCACCGTGCCGAGAACCCGTCGATGGACCTCGTCACCAAGCTTGCGGATCACTTCAAGGTCACGGTCGCCTGGCTTGTCAGCGAGGATATCGAGGCCGAGGACGCAGACCCTGCCCTTGCCCGCATGTTCCGGCAGGCACGGGACCTCGATCCGCAGGACATCGCATTGCTCGATGATATGCTGCAATCCCTGCTGAAACGCCGAAAGTCCCTTGATGGTCCTTCGCCTTGATCGTATTGCCATCGAAGAGGAGGCCGAAGCGTCGGGCGGAGATCCCCAGCGCATGGCAGAGGCGATTCTCGATCAGCTGACATTGGATCATAGGCCGATCGCTATCCGGGCAATCGCCAAGGCGCTCGACATACGTCAAATCCGGAATGCGCCGCTCAAGAGTATCGAAGGCGCGCTTGTCACGACACCCGGCAAGGGCTCTGGCGCTGTTCTGCTTAATGCCAATTCGACGCCACAGAGACGCAAATACACACTGGCACATGAGCTTTGCCATTTTCTGCATCCATGGCATCGGCCTACGTCACCGAGAGGTTTCGATTGCAGCTCAGGCGACATGAGGGAGCAAGGCAATTCGACGCGGCATGCGATCCAGGAAGCGCAAGCCAATCGCTTTGCAATTGAACTTCTCGCGCCGCGACGCCTGATCGGTCACTATTTGGAACGCATGCCCGACTTCCAGTTCGTCCGATTCATCAACAAGCGCTTTGATATCAGCAAGGCGGCCGCGGCACGACGCTATGCAGAACTCCATCGAGAAGACCTCGCCGTCGTGTTCAGCAGGCACGGCATCATTGACTATGCCGTGAAGCCACCCTCTCCACCAAACTCTGCGCTATGGCGCGGGCGTGCACTTCCAAATGAGATCAAGCAACGGCCCGGTCAGGCTTCTCCGTGGATTGATGCCGATCCGGCGGACTGGAATGTCAGCGCCGGTCGAAGCGTCCGCATACAGACACTCCAGCAGCATGATGGCTATGCGATGACGCTGGTGCACGTGTCCCGCGGGTGAGCTTTATAGCGAATGGCATGTGGCGGCGAGGAATTGTCGAGAAGCTCGCCAAGCTTAGCGATTCGATTGGCTGACCGGATTTTTGTCTGGGCTAAGCAAGGTACTTTGATGCCGGACTCGCGAATTCCTGAGCTGAAAGGCGGAGAATACGCAAGCTTCACCCTGGTAAGATAAGGTGATAATTTCGTTGTTTATTTGGCGATTTCGTGGTGGCAGTGGAGTCAATTGTCATTGGATTCAACTTGGCCATCGAAATCGCACTTAACACTCATGGTCGATCGCCGATAATTTCTAAGCCGGGGGGCACGTGTCGCAATCGTTCTTCGATAAGCCGATTTTGAATTCGCCTTATGAAGTGCCCACGCGACATCATGCGCTGGATAACGAAGGGCAACCGCTCGATCAGCCACCGATTGAAGGACGGCGTCCTTGTGATGCCGTCACACCCGTGCCCAAGCCGAAACGGCGCTCAGCCAAGGCAACGCAATCATCCATGGTATTTGGTGATGCGGCGGACCTGACCGGTGAGGATCAGGAATACAATCCAAAGCCGATCATCAACGAAATTCGCTTGCATGTCGCAACGTGGCGGGCGCTACCCAATGATCGCGATTGGGGCGTCACACCCGCGACAGCTCGGCTCCTTCATCATTGGCGGCGTACAGAGGTGGAGGGGCTTCGCCCGTTCTTCTGTCAGGTGGAAGCCGTCGAAACCGTCATCTGGCTGACAGAAGTAGCGCGGCATCAAAAGCGCTACGCTCATCTTTGGGCGCATATTGAAGCCGCCAACAAGCAATCCAGCCCGGACCTCTTGCGCATCGCCATGAAGATGGCCACGGGTGCGGGCAAGACGACCGTTATGGCCATGTTGATCGCCTGGCAGGCAATCAACGCCGTCCGCTCGCCGACCAGTTCACACTTCAGTCGGGGCTTTCTCATTGTTACGCCCGGCATCACCATCCGCGACCGGCTGCGTGTGCTACTGCCTGACGATCCCGACAACTACTATCGTCATCGTGATCTGGTGCCTTCGGACATGTTGCCGGAAATCGGCAAGGCCAAGGTCGTCATAACCAACTATCACGCGTTCAAGCGGCGCGAGACCATGGGCGTATCCAAGGTCGGAAAAGCGCTCTTGCAGGGGCGTGGCGATGCCCCGGTGACGGTCGAGACCGAAGGGCAAATGCTTCAGCGTGCCTGCGGCGATCTGATGGCTTTGAAGAATGTCGTCGTCATCAATGATGAGGCGCATCATTGCTACGAGGAGCGCCCGCAGGGCAGCGTTGAGGAACTGATCGACGCCGACACCAAGGCTGAGGCGGAGGAGAACAAGGAAGCTGCCCGCCTCTGGATCAATGGTATCAAGGCCTTGAAGCGGAAAGTCGGTGTCCGTGCAGTTTATGATCTCTCGGCCACGCCATTCTTTCTCGCTGGATCGGGTTATGTGGAAGGTACGCTTTTTCCATGGGTCGTTAGCGACTTCTCGCTCATGGACGCCATTGAATGCGGCATCGTCAAGCTGCCGCGCGTACCGGTTGCCGACAACCTGCCCATTGACGATATGCCGATCTACCGGAAGCTTTGGGATCACATCGGCAAGGAGATGCCGAAGAAGGGCGCGAAGAAGTCGAAAGACCTTACTCCTCTCCAACTGCCGACCGAGCTGCTGACCGCACTCGACGCGCTCTACAATCATTACGTAAAGGTGGACGAACAGTGGAAGAGGGCGGGCATTCCCGTGCCGCCCGTGTTCATCGTGGTCTGCAACAACACGTCCACGTCGAAGCTGATCTACGAATATATTTCCGGGTGGGATCGCCCCAACGCCGATGGAGAATTGGTCAACATCCATCGTGGTCATCTCGAACTGTTCCGCAACTATGACGAGCATGGCCAGCGCATCGCCCGGGCACCGACTTTGCTGATCGATAGCGCCCAACTTGAGAGCGGAGAGGCTCTGGATGCCGATTTCCGTAAACTCGCTGCGGCGGAAATCGAACAATTCCGGCGAGAAAAGCAGGAGCGGACCGGCATCTTGCAGGATGCCGATCAGATTGACGACGCGGAGTTGCTCCGCGAGGTGATGAATACGGTCGGGCAGGTCGGCCGGCTGGGGGAACAAATCCGCTGCGTCGTGTCGGTCTCCATGCTCACCGAAGGCTGGGACGCAAACACCGTCACTCATATCCTTGGCGTGCGCGCATTCGGTACGCAGTTGCTTTGTGAGCAGGTCGTCGGTCGCGGATTGCGCCGTCAATCCTATGAACTGAACGAAGATGGCTTGTTCGATGTGGAGTATGCCGATGTGCTCGGCATACCCTTCGATTTCACCGCCAAGCCGGTTGTGGTAAAGCCGACGCCGCCCAAGCTTGTTACCCGCGTACATGCAGTGAAAGAACGGGTAGCAGAGCGCCCGGAACTGCAAATCTCATTCCCGCGCGTCGAGGGGTATCGTGTCGATCTCCCTGACGAGCGCCTAAGCGCGACATTTACGGAAGACAGCCGCCTTGTCGTCAGCCCCGAAGACATCGGCCCCTCGCGCGTCACCATGTCGGGCATTGTCGGTGCAACGGAAGAGCTGACAGCGCAAGGCGTGGGCGATCAGCGACCCAGCGCCATCGCTTATTCGTTGGCAGCGCATCTGTTGAAACGCTTCGGAGATGGCAGCGACGGACTGCCGGTCCACCTTTTCGGGCAGGTACGTCGTATCGTTCGCGAATGGCTTGATGGCGGGTATCTGGTGCTCAAGGGCGTACCGATGGGCGTGCTCGACTATCTGGAGATCAAGGATCAGGCGGCGGAGCGCATTTTCCTTGCCTGCCAGCGCTATGAGCACGGTTCGAAAGCGATCAAGGCCATTCTCGATCCCTACAATCCCCATTCTTCGAGCCGTCACGTCAACTTTACGACGAGCAAGGACACCCACAAGACCGATCCCCGACGTTGCCATGTCAGTCATGTCGTGTGCGACAGTAAGTGGGAATCAGAGCTAGCCCGCGTGCTCGAAACCCATCCACGCGTCGTTGCCTATGTGAAGAACCATGGGCTAGGGCTGGAAGTGCCGTATCGCGACGGTTCTACGCCACGGCGCTATATCCCGGATATGATCGTGCGACTCGATGATGGTCACGGTCCGGACGATCTGCTCAATCTCATCATCGAGACCAAGGGCTATCGCAAGGGGGACGCGCAGTTGAAGGCTGAGACAATGAAGACCCTCTGGGTTCCGGGGGTGAACAATCTCGGCACGCATGGCCGTTGGGCTTTCGCCGAGTTCACCGATGTTTTCGAGATCGAGGCGGCGTTCGGTCGATTGGTCGAAGGATTGCCGAACGCCCAAGAGGCCGGGAATGTCTAGGCAACACCTCCTGCGTCCCACCAATGAAAACCTCTACAAGGTAGCGCTTCAGCCCGTTTTCAAGTGGCTGGTTGCTGCCGCGCTTGATGGCGATACGCTTCCTTACGGCCAAATCCAGCATCGCATTGAGGCGGAGTTGGGTTTTAGCCGCATTGGGCGTGCAACCCGCATTGGAGGTGTTGTCGGGGAATTGATGTGGCGTATAGGCAAAGCCGATCCAGATGCGCCTCTTATCAATGTTCTGGTGGTCGGGCAGAGCGACAGATTGCCCAGCAGTGGCGCTGGCGGATTCATGGCTGATTACTTTGGTGAAGAGGTCCTTGGCAAAAAGGGGGCCAAGGAGCGGTATCCAGACCTTTGGAAAAAATACTCAATCAAAGCGGCGGATGAGGTGCACGAAAAAGACGCCGCGTATTGGTGCGAAGTTCACAAGAAGGTTTTTGGACAGCCCCTTTCAGTTGACGAAATTAAACGGGAACGCGGCCAGCGTAAGCAAGGCGCGGAAGAAGACGGCTTGCCTGCAGGCGGACGACGATACGGTAAGGGCGGCGAAAGCGAAGAGCACAGGGCATTGCGCCTCTGGACCAAGAGGAATCCCGGCAAGAT
The DNA here is from genome assembly GCF_014359905.1 of Hoeflea sp. Taxonomy (GTDB): domain Bacteria; phylum Pseudomonadota; class Alphaproteobacteria; order Rhizobiales; family Rhizobiaceae; genus Hoeflea. The sequence goes on from NZ_JACIYP010000081.1 coordinate 20,556, forward strand.
TGATTCTCGCTTTGCGGGCGCAATCGCGGAGACGGAGTTTGATTTGCTGTCCGGTGATCGTGTCGACGTGATGCTGCGGCATCGCGCGAAATGGATCGCCTTGGAGGTGAAATCTCGCAGGTCCAACGAAGCCGACTACATACGCGGCGTTTACCAGTGTGTGAAGTACCGCGCCGTATTGGAGGCAATGGATATGCGGCAACTCGCTCAAAGTAAGCTCGGCGAGCGCCACAGCTCCTTGAAGGACAGGAAGCTGGTTGAAGCCTGTTTGGTCACCGAAGCCGATCCGGGGCAAAGTATCAGGACACTGTTGGGCCAACACGGCATTAAACTCTACATCGTTTCCCAGAAGAGAAAAGCATAATGGCCCGCGCACCCCGCAAGCCCAAAAAACCCAAACAGGTCGGCACGCTCAATCATCCGGAGAACAGGCGGAACATTCCGACTGCGGAGATGGCCGATCTGGCGGCGATGCAGGAGGAAACTGATCCATTAGCTCCCGCCGTCTACCCACGCGCGCGACCGCTGGCGGAGGGCGAAGTGCGGGAGCGCGACGAAGACCTCGATCCGCAGATTGTCTGGAATGGCGTCCGCATTCGCCTGACGAAGGATCAGGTCGCGCAACTTGCCGAGACCGGCGAGATCGAAGTCGGCGATGCGCAGCTTGTCTGGCGCGGCAAGGACCGGCAGGACTGGTCCGACCTGATCGTCACAGCGCCGCCGCTCTATATTCAAGAGAAGGTTCACCCCAAGGCGATCATCGACGATTTGGTGCGGCAGTCGAAAGCGGCAAAGGAGGAAGCGAGCGAGGCGCCGGACCTCTTCGCCGACTTCAACGGCCTCGACGATCCGATGGCACGGACCGAGTTCTATCAGCACGACCAGCACTGGTCGAACCGGATGATCTTGGGCGACAGCCTGCAAGTGATGGCGAGCCTCGCCGAGCGTGAGGCGCTGAAGGGTAAGGTGCAGGCGATTTATTTCGACCCGCCTTATGGCATCAAGTTCGGCTCAAACTGGCAGGTTTCGACCCAGAGCCGCGACGTGAAGGACGGCAAGCAGACCGAGGTCAGCCGCGAGCCGGAGCAGGTGAAGGCGTTCCGCGACACATGGAAGGACGGTATCCACTCCTATCTTACCTATTTGCGCGACCGCCTAACGGTGATGCGGGAACTGTTGACGGAGAGCGGAGCGATCTTCGTACAGATCGGCGACGAGAATGTGCATCGGGTAAGGGCGCTGATGGATGAGGTGTTCGGGGCCGATAATTTCGTAAGCCAAATTCAGTATCGCGCACTGACTCCTTTGGGCTCGCGCGGTCTGTCAAACGTTTATGATTTTATAATCTGGTTCGCGAAATCAAAGCCGCACTTGAAATATCGGAACGTACAGCTTCCTCGACCCATTGAGGACGAGCCGGAGTTTACCTTCTTAGACGATGGGTCCGGTTGGTTTGAGAGATTTTCTGGCCCGCCTGTGGAAAGGCACGGCGTATTCAAGAGGTCGGACCTTAAATCGTCAGGGTACACGCCGACGTGCATCTACGACTTTGATTTCCAAGGTCAGACAGTTCGTTCGCAGGGGCGGAAGAGCTGGAGAACGAACAAAACCGGCATGGAGCGCCTGATTAAGGCCAATCGTCTCTTCTTCCTCGGAGAATCGATCTACTTCCGGCAATATTTCGCCGACTCCCCGATGCGCCAGATGGAGAACACGTGGACCGATACAGCCGCAGGATTCTCTGACACAAAAGTTTATGTCGTTCAAACGAACGACAAGATCGTGGCCCGCTGCCTGCAAATGACCACAGACCCTGGTGACCTTGTGCTCGATCCCACCTGCGGCTCGGGCACTACCGCTTATGTCGCCGAGCAGTGGGGTCGCCGATGGATCACCATCGACACCAGCCGCGTTGCGCTGGCACTGGCTCGCACGCGGATCATGGCAGCGCGCTATCCCTGGTATCTGCTCGCCGATAGCGCAGAAGGCAGGCGCAAGGAAGCCGAGATCACTGGCAGGCCACCCAGCGACGCGCCGACCTATGGCGACATACGGCAGGGCTTTGTCTATGAGCGTGTGCCGCGTGTCACGTTGGGTGAGTCAATTGCAAACAATACCGAGATCGACGTGATCTGGGAGAAATGGCAGGAGCGGCTGGAGCCGCTGCGCGCCGAGCTCAATCAGGCGACCGGCAAGAACTGGCAGGAATGGGAAATCCCGCGTGAAGCTGACCCGGCGTGGTCCGCCAATGTAGCGGGTGTCCACAAGTCGTGGTGGGATGCGCGCGTCGCGCGCCAGAAGGAGATCGATGCCTCCATCGCCCGCGCGGCAGACGTCGAATATCTCTATGACAAGCCTTATGCCGACAATGCCCGCGTGCGCGTTGCCGGGCCGTTCACAGTGGAAAGTCTTTCCCCGCATCGCATCGTGCCCGCCGATGCTGAAGAATTGATCGATGTTGTTAACGCGGCGGACGGCAAGAGGAAGCGCGGACCGCTGTCATCGTCCGAGACCGATTTCGCTGCGATGGTGATCGAACATTTGAAGTCGGCTGGCGTTCACCAGACCGAACGCGCCGACCGGATCGAGTTTGTCAGCCTCACCCCCTATGCCGGACGTGGCTATATCGGCGCGGAAGGCCGCTTCATGGAAGGGGAGACCGAGCGCCGCGCCGCGATCTTCATCGGCCCGGAGTTCGGCACGCTCTCCCGCGTCGACCTCACCGCTGCCGCCCGCGAGGCCGCAGAGGCGCGCTTTGACGTATTGATCGCGGTGAGCTTCGCCTTCGATGCCCATGCCTCCGAACTTACCCGTCTTGGCCCGCTGCCGATCCTCAAGGCCAAGATAAATCCCGACCTGCATATGGCAGGCGAACTCAAGAACACGGGCAAGGGCAACCTCTTCACTGTCTTCGGCGAGCCTGATATCGACATTCTGGAGGAGCCGGACGGGCGCATCGCCGTGCGCGTCAATGGCGTGGATATCTATGACCCCAATACCGGCGAAGTGCGCTCCAACGATGTGAAGGGCATCGCCGCATGGTTCATCGACACGGCCTATAACGAGGAGAGCTTCTTCGTCCGCCATGCCTATTTCCTCGGCGCGAACGATCCCTACAAGCAGCTCAAGACAACGCTGAAGGCCGAGATCGACGAGGATGCCTGGGCAACACTGAACCGCAACGTTTCACGTCCGTTCGACCGCCCGGAAAGCGGACGTATCGCAGTGAAGGTCATCAACCACTTCGGCGACGAGGTGATGAAGGTTTTTGGGGTCTGACGCCGTGTTCAATTTTCTTGTGAGTGGCAACAATGAGGCTTGGAACGGCGAGCCTTATGCATACGACCGAAGCAGGCTCTTTGAGTATACCGAAGATGCAATAATTGCGCGCTTCAATGAACTGCGTGAAGATCAACTAGAAAGATTGCGCTCTCTGCCATCTGTCTTCGCCTATGAAAGCGGTCGGCAAATGGATGCGCGGGTCGGTCAAGTCACAGAAATTCGCTTACGAAATCGCGAAGTCCTCGTGAACTACCGTTTTGACGAGAATATCGCTCCTATTCCGCATCAAATGCTACTCGACAGAAGACGAACGCTCGACATTGGTGATTGGGAGCTCAACCGAACACACTGGGCTGTTAAAGACGTTGACTTGATAGAGTTTCTGAAGGCGCAGGGGCTGGTCGCCGCTGACGAAGTGGAAGAAGAAGATACCGAGATTGTTGAGCTTCCCGCTCCGGTTCCGATCCCGATCTCACCCACAACGTTTCGAATACCCGACGAACCAATCGATCCGACGCTCGTATCCGTAATGATGCCGTTTACGCACGAGTTCGATGGAATGTTGGGAGCCATTCGGGCAGCAAGTCGGGAAGTTGGCCTCACCTGTCTCAACGCGAGCGAGGTATGGGATCATGACGAAATTATCCAAGATATATTTGCTCTGATTTATCGGTCGCGGGTTGTGGTGTGCGATTTCACGACCCAGAACCCGAATGTCTTCTACGAGGCCGGTATAGCCCACACGCTGGGGAAACCTGTCATTCCAATCACACAAGACATCAATGCCTTACCATTCGATCTCAGACATCGGCGCGCGCTGGTGTATGCAGCGAGTGATGCAGGGTTGGAAGAATTACGCGTGAGAATAGTTGCCCGGCTTCAGCGACTATTGGATTTGGGCTGATTGCTATGCAGTTCCACATTGCCGACAGTTTTACCTCTTCTCTCGCCCGGCTCACTGGACAAGAGCAGAAGCAGGCGAAGATGGCGGCGTTCGACCTGCAACTGAACCCGGCGCATCCGGGTCTTCAGATGCATCGCCTGACGAACGGTCGCGACCCCAATTTCTGGTCTGTGCGAGTCAATCAGGATATCCGCATCATCATTCACAAGACTGAGGCGAGTTTCATGCTCGCTTATGTCGACCACCACGACAAAGCTTATGCTTGGGCGGAGCGGCGCCGGATCGAGGCTCATCCGCGAACCGGAGCGATCCAGATCGTAGAGGTGCATGAGCGGATAGAGGAGATCGCCTCGTTCTTCCCACCACCGGTCGAACCTGATGTCATTCAGTCCGTTGCTGGGCCGGAAGAAGCGATATTCGCCGAACTTTCTGAAGATGCACTGATGGATGTCGGCGTACCGGCCGACTGGATCGGCGAAGTTCGCACATGGAACGAGGAACGCTTCTACGAGATGGGCGACCGGTTGCCTGCCGAGGCCAGCGAAGCGCTGCTTGACTATGCAGCGACCGGCCAGCTACCAGCCCCGCAGCCCGGCACCACCGATCCTTTTGCTCATCCTGACACGCTACGCCGCGTCCAAACGATCACCAGCGAAGAGGAGTTGCGACTCGCGCTGGATTTTCCGTGGGACAAGTGGAGTGTTTTCCTTCACCCGTCGCAGCGCGATATGGTGAACCGCGACTTCACCGGGCCAGCCCGTGTGACAGGCACGGCTGGAACGGGCAAGACCATCGTCGCACTCCACCGGGCGGCACGCGCGGTTCGTGGCGATCCTCAGGCGCGTGTCCTGTTAACGAGCTTTTCCCGGCCTCTGGCGAATGCACTTCGTGCGAAGCTCGCCATCCTTCTTGCCGACGATCAGCCAAAGCTTGATCGGGTCTCCGTCGCGTCATTCGAAGATGCCGCGTCAGAGCTCCACCAGCTTGCAACGGGACGGAGGCCAATGCTTGCATCCGTCGAAGTCCAACAGGCTGTCGTTGAACGGGCAATATCAGACCTCGGTTACAGCGATCTTCCATCCCGTTTTGCCTTTGCTGAATGGCGGCACGTGGTGGACGCCTGGAACCTCACCGATCTTGACGGCTATGCGAATGTTCCCCGCATTGGGCGGAAGAACCGGATGGGTGCCAAACAGCGAGAAAAGCGGTGGCCAGTTATGGAGGCCACCCGGAAGATGCTCGCCGCACGCCGGTTG
>NZ_JACIYP010000082.1 GCF_014359905.1 Hoeflea sp.
TTTAAACATATTGGGAGAATCGCCATCGTCAATTCTATGACTGAATGAGCGCGTTTTATCAGTTTTTGCCTGGATGATCGGTACTGCCTTGTCGGCTAACAGCTGGTAGAATAGCCGGTCCTTGGGTAACAAGATGCTACCGGGTCGGGAGTAAGCTGGACCTGGCCTCGGCGGATGAACGCTCACACGCATCCGGTGCGATTTCGGAACCTCGATTGTTAGAGGAAGGCCTGGCTTGTATTTGCCATCCTTAAGTTCTTGTCTCACAATGTCGGCGAGTTCGTCACCAGCTTTTCGATAGATAAATCCAATGTGGGGTGCGTATATGAAGTCCGATCGTAAGTCATGAATAATGCGCTGGAGTGCAAGGTTCCAATCAGGCTCGGTGACCTCTGTCAGGTCCATGCCGAAGGGGTCTCCAAGTTTTATGTCGCCCATGCTGATAAACTCCTACTACGAGAGATTTGTGTAGCACTGCTCAGCACAACTGAAAAGGCAACTATCGGAATATCATGGCTCAAGCGATGTTACTGTGCGCGAGGTGAGATTACCTCTTAATTATATAGTTACAATATCTGGAATTATTGCGGCAGGTTAAGCATACACTCTAATCAAGTCGGTCGCCTCGAAATTGTGCAACAGATCGTAACCGAGCACCAATTTCGGGCATTTATTCCACACAATATAGCACGGCGAGTTCCCCCGCCGTGCCCTCTCATTCAATCCTGATCGCCGCCGCTACCGCAGCCGCTTGGCCGCCGTCTCCGGCACCAGTTCGCCCGCCAGCCGCCGGTCGAGATAGTCCTCGCATTCGGCCATCAGCTCGTCGACCTGGCCGGTGAAGAAGTGGTTGGCGCCGGGCATGGTCTTCTGGGTGATGAGGATGCCCTTCTGCAGCTTGAGCTTTTCCACCAGGCCGTTGACGTCCTTTTCGGGCGCCACGCGGTCGGCGTCGCCGTGGATGATCAGGCCCGAGGAGGGGCAGGGGGCGAGGAAGGAGAAATCATAGGTGTTGGGCTGCGGCGCGATCGAGAAGAAGCCCTCGATCTCCGGCCGGCGCATCAACAGCTGCATGCCGATCCAGGCGCCGAAGGAATAGCCCGCCACCCAGCAGCTTTTGGAATCCGGATGCAGGCTCTGCACCCAGTCGAGCGCGCCGGCGGCGTCCGACAATTCGCCCGCGCCATGGTCGAACTCGCCCTGGCTGCGGCCGATCGAGCGGAAGTTGAACCTGAGCGTCGTGAAACCGCGCTGCTGGAACATGTAGAACAGGTTGTAGACGATCTGGTTGTTCATGGTGCCGCCGAACTGCGGATGCGGATGCAGCACGATGGCGATCGGCGCGTTCTTTTCCTTGCCCGGCTGGTAGCGGCCTTCGAGGCGTCCGGCGGGACCGTTGAAAATGACTTCAGGCATTGATACTCCATACGTAGCTCAGGTTCGCACGGCCTGCCGCGCGGCGCCTTGAAGCGGGCGGGCGCCGGGATGTCGCGTCCGGACCCTTGACGGGAACGGGGCGGCTCCGTAGAACCTAGTTTAGAATCGTTCGAAACTGCAGCGGGTTCGCTGAAAGTTGGTTTGTCATACGGCATCGGACACGGAAAATTCAAGAAAAATGCGCCCGGCCTTCAGATGGCGGCGCAGATGACGGGTAAAATCACCATGGCGGACGAGCGCCTCTATCTCGATTACAATGCAACGGCGCCGCTTCTGCCCGAAGCGCGGGCGGCGATGCTTGCGGCGATGGAGCTTGCCGGCAACCCGTCCTCGGTGCATGCCGAAGGCCGCCGGGCGCGCACCGTGATCGCCAGGGCGCGCGAGGCGGTGGCCCGGCTTTGCGACGTGGCTCCGGCCCAGGTGACCTTTGTCTCCGGCGCCACCGAGGCCGCCAATCACGTGCTGACGCCGGATTTCCGCATGGGCCGTGCGCCAATACATGTCTCGCATTTGTATGTTTGCGCTGTCGAGCATCCCGCCATTCTCGCCGGCGGCCGGTTTGCGCCGGACCAGATCACCGTGTTGCCGGTCGACGGCGAAGGCCGGCTCGATCTGGCGGCGCTCGAAACAGCGCTCGCCGGGCACGACACGGCGACGGGGCAGGCGATGCTCGCCCTGCAGCTCGCCAACAACGAGACCGGCGTGATCCAGCCTGTGCGGGCGGCATCCGGCATCGTCAAGGCCCGTCACGGGCTCCTGGTGGTCGATGCGGTGCAGGGCGCCGGACGGCTGCCGCTCTCGCTTGGCGACCTCGGCGCCGATTTCCTGATCGTCTCCGGCCACAAGATCGGCGGACCCACGGGAGCCGGTGCGCTGGTCAGCGCCGGCGAGACGTTGATGCCCGCGCCCCTGATGCGCGGCGGCGGCCAGGAAAAGGGCCATCGCGGCGGCACCGAGAACCTGATCGGGATCGCGGGCCTGGGTGCTGCTGCGGACGTGGCGCTGGAAGCGCTGGCCGATGCGGGCTCGATCCAGGCGCTGCGCGACCGGCTGGAAGCCGGCATGCGCGCGCTGGCGCCGGATCTGATCGTGCATGGCGCGGCTGCCGACCGGCTCGCCAACACAAGTTTCTTCTCGCTGCCGGGGCTCAAGGCCGAGACCGCGCAGATAGCCTTCGACATGGAGGGCGTGGCGGTGTCCGCCGGCTCCGCCTGTTCCTCGGGCAAGATCGGGCTCAGCCACGTTCTGGCCGCCATGGGCGCCGACGCCGATCTCGGCGCAATCCGGATCAGCCTGGGACGCGTACACAGGGACAGCGACATCAGCCGCTATCTGGATGCGTTCAGGACCATCAACGCCCGGCGGTTGGCCCGCAGGGCGACGCAGGCCGCAGCATGAGGCTGCGACCTTAAAATCTGTTTGCGAAATGTGGAATTTTCGCGAATGACATGGCGTGAACAGACTTCACGTCCTACATAGTGCGGTAGACCCTCCGGGTTTTCCACACGACGTTAACAAGCTGCCGGCCTTTGACCCGGCTCGATTGGAGAGCGCCATGCCTGCAGTGCAGGAGACCATTGATCAGGTCCGTCAGATCGACGTTGACCAATACAAATACGGCTTCGAGACCGTTATCGAAAGCGATACCGCGCCGAAGGGTCTCACCGAAGACACGATCCGGATGATCTCGGCCAAGAAGAACGAGCCCGAATGGATGCTCGAATGGCGGCTGGACGCGTTCAAGCGGTGGCTGACCATGGAAGAGCCCTCCTGGGCGCGCGTCGACTATCCCAAGATCGATTTCCAGGACATCCATTACTATTCCGCGCCGAAAAGCAGCGCCGGCCCGAAGTCGATCGACGAGGTCGATCCGGAACTGCTGCGCGTCTACGAGAAATTGGGCATTCCGCTGCGCGAGCAGGAGATCCTGGCCGGTGTGCAGACCTCGAAGATCGCCGTTGACGCGGTGTTCGATTCGGTCTCTGTCGTGACCACCTTCAAGAAGGAACTGGCCCAGGCCGGCGTGATCTTCATGTCGATCTCGGAAGCCATGCGCGAGTATCCCGAGCTGGTGCAGAAATATCTCGGCACCGTGGTGCCGGTGACCGACAACTATTATGCGACGCTTAACGCCGCCGTGTTCACCGACGGATCCTTCGTCTACGTGCCCAAGGGCGTGCGCTGCCCGATGGAGCTGTCGACCTATTTCCGCATCAACGAGAAGAACACCGGCCAGTTCGAGCGCACGCTGATCATCGCCGAGGAAGGGGCCTATGTCTCCTATCTCGAGGGCTGCACCGCGCCGCAGCGCGACGAGAACCAGCTGCACGCGGCGGTCGTCGAGCTGATCGCCATGGACGACGCCGAGATCAAGTACTCGACGGTTCAGAACTGGTATCCGGGCGACAAGCAGGGCAAGGGCGGGATCTACAATTTCGTCACCAAGCGCGGCGACTGCCGCGGCGACCGCTCGAAGATCTCCTGGACCCAGGTCGAGACCGGCTCGGCGATCACCTGGAAATACCCGTCCTGCATCCTGCGCGGCGACGACAGCCGCGGCGAGTTCTACTCGATCGCGGTGTCGAACGGCTACCAGCAGATCGATTCGGGCACCAAGATGATCCATCTGGGCAAGAACACGTCGAGCCGGATCATCTCCAAGGGCATCTCTGCCGGGCACTCGTCCAACACCTATCGCGGCCAGGTCTCGGCCCACCGCAAGGCCACGAATGCGCGCAACTTCACCCAGTGCGACAGCCTGCTGATCGGCAACGAGTGCGGGGCGCATACGGTGCCCTATATCGAGGCCAAGAACTCGACCGCCCAGTTCGAGCACGAGGCGACGACCTCGAAGATCTCCGAGGACCAGCTGTTCTACTGCCTGGCCCGCGGCATTCCCGAGGAAGAAGCCATCGCGCTGATCGTCAACGGCTTCGTCAAGGACGTGATCCAGCAGCTGCCGATGGAATTCGCCGTCGAGGCGCAGAAGCTGATCGGGATCTCGCTCGAAGGCAGCGTGGGGTGATGGCGATGGCTGGCGCGCATCCCGCGCCACGTCATCCTCGGGCTTGTCCCGAGGGGCGGTGAGAGACGGGCAGGCGGACACGCGGGAAGGATTTGGCATCATGGTGGACAAGGAAATCAAGGTCGAGATCGACAAGCTGAAGCTGCGGTACCGCGATCTGGGCGGTTCCATCGATGACCTTCTGGAAGCCATTTCCCGCGGGTCGACGGGCACGAGCGAGAAGATGCTGGGCGCCGAGCTGCACAAGGCCCGGCTCGAGCTGGCCTCGATCGCGCGGCGGCTGCAGGGCCTGCAGAACGACGATGACTGAGAGGGCTGCAGGCGCCTCGAAGCGTTTCAAGGGAGTCGGCGCATGAGCATCGATGCCACTGCAATCGTCTGGTATGCCGCCATCTGCGGTGCGCTGTCGGCCTTCGCGCCGTCCTTTGGCGGACGCGGTCTGCGCCTGGCCGTGGGCGCCGTGGTTGGCGTTGCGGCTGCGACTGTGCTGCCGTTTGTCAGATCGATGATCGGATGAGGGCATGACGCAGGCAGGCACATGGACGAACGGCTCGCCTGGCTCCGGCGCAATGCGCCAGGACCGCACAGGCGCCGGCATGCTGAGGATGGCGCGGATCGCGTTCGGCGCGTTTTTCGCGGGCTCGGCGGTGCTGAAGCTGACGGCCACGGCGACGATGGTCGAGATGCTGGGGGCGGCGGGCTTCGCCAATCCGCTGCCATGGGTCTGGCTTGCCGCGGCCTGCCAGCTGGCGGGCGGCCTGGCGCTGATTGCCAACCGCCTGGTGCGGTGGGCGGCCCTTGGACTGATCGCCTATGTGGCGGTGGTCAACAGGGTATTGCATGGGTTCTGGATCCTCGACGGCGAGGCCGCGTCGATCCAGTTCCAGTTGTTTTCGAAGAATCTCGGCATCATCGCCGGCCTTCTGGCCATCGGCGGCGCTGCCGGAACCTGGGGCATGGCCCGCAAAGAGGTATATTATGCTTGAAATCAAGAACCTTCACGCCCGCATCGCCGAAGACGGCACCGAGATCATCCGCGGGCTCAACCTGACGGTCAAGGCCGGCGAAGTGGCCGCCATCATGGGGCCGAACGGCTCGGGCAAGTCGACCTTGTCCTACATCCTGGCCGGCCGGAGCGACTATGAGGTCACCGAGGGCGACATCCTCTACAATGGCGAGAGCATTCTCGAGCTCGACCCGTCCGAGCGCGCCGCCAAGGGCATCTTCCTGGCGTTCCAGTATCCGGTGGAAATCCCGGGCGTTGCCACCATGCAGTTCCTCAAGGTGGCGATGAACGAGCAGCGCAAGGCGCGCGGCGAGGACGAGCTCAAGACGCCCGACTTCATCAAGCTGGTCAAGGAAGCAGCCGCAGGCCTCCAGATCGACATGAACATGCTCAAGCGGCCGCTCAATGTCGGCTTTTCCGGCGGCGAGAAGAAGCGCGCCGAGATCCTGCAGATGAAGCTCTTGGCGCCAAAGCTCTGCGTGCTCGACGAGACCGATTCCGGCCTTGATATCGACGCGCTGAAGATCGTGTCCGACGGCGTCAATGCGCTGCGCGCGCCCGATCGCGCCATCATCGTGATCACCCATTACCAGCGCCTGCTCGAGCACATCGTGCCCGACAGCGTGCACGTGCTCTACCAGGGCCAGGTGATCAAATCCGGCGACAAAGATCTGGCGCTCGATCTCGAGGCCAATGGCTACGCCCAGATCATCGAAGCCGCCGCTTGATACGACGACAAGACGGGCCGCAAGGCCAGGAGAGACAGGCATGAACATGCAGACCAAGCCGCCACGCACCCAGGCCGAACAGGCACTCCTCGACAGTTTCGCCCAAAAGGTGGGTCAACTGCCCGGCGACGCCAAGGTGACCGTCGCGCGCGATCGCCTGCTGAGCGCGATCACCGAGGCCGGCCTTCCGACCCGGCGGATCGAAAGCTGGCACTACACCGACCTGCGCAGCCTGCTGCGCGGGATCCCGGGCAAACCGGGCGGCGCGGCGGAAGCGTTCGATCCGCTGGTCCGCGGCACTGTGGTGTGGCCGGTGGTGCAGGGCGTGGCGGGAAATCCGACCGTGCCTGAGGGCGTGGAGTTGAGCCCGTTCATGGACCTGCTGGCATCGGGTGAAGCGGCGGCGATGTTGAGCCAGCGCGGAACCGACGATCTGATCGGCCAGCTCAACGGCGCCTTTGTCGAGGACGGCTACAGCTTCTCGGTTCAGGCCGACCAGGCGCCCCAGGAGATCATCGAGCTGCAGTCGGTACAATCGGGCGGCCAGGTGCACAATCGCTTCGTGGCCAATTTCGGCGCACGCGCCAAGGCCACGGTGATCGAGCGCCATTTGGGGTCCAAGGACCAGACCGGACTGTCGAGCTCGATCTCGTCGCTCGATCTCGAAGACGGCGCGGAAGTCACCTGGATCATCCTGCAGGGCCGCGGCGAGGATGATCAGCATCTTGGCCAGCTCACCGCCCGGCTCGGCGCCGACGCCACGCTCAAGCTCTATGTCATCAACGCCGGCGGCAAGCTCGTTCGTCAGGAAGTGCATGTCGACGTGGCGGGCGAGGGCGCCCATTTCGACCTGCGCTGCGTCAATCTGCTGGCGGGCGACAGCCATACCGACGTAACGCTGACGCTCGGCCACGCCGTACCACACACCACATCAAAAGAGATTGTGCGCAACGTGGTGCTGGGCCGGGCCCGCGGCGTCTTCCAGGGCCAGATCCGGGTGGCCAAGGAAGCCCAGAAGACCGACGCCCAGATGGCCTGCAACACGCTGCTCCTGTCCGACGAGGGCGAGTTCGCGGCCAAGCCCGAGCTCGAGATCTTCGCCGATGACGTGGTCTGCGCCCATGGCGCAACGGTCATCGATATCGATCGCAACCACCTGTTCTACCTGATGGCGCGCGGCATCACCGAGAAGTCGGCGCGGGCGCTGCTGGTCAACGGCTTCGTCGACGAACTAGTTGACGAACTTGCCAACGAGGACCTGGTGGAGGCGCTTGAAACCCTTATCGAACAATGGCTTGTCGATCATGGCTGAAGTCCTGAATCACCCCTATGATGTCGAGGCGATCCGCAAGGATTTTCCGATCCTGTCGCGCATGGTGCACGGCAAGCCGCTGGTCTATCTCGACAATGGCGCCTCTGCGCAGAAGCCTCAGGCGATGATCGACGCGGTCAGTCACGCCTATGCCAATGAATACGCCAATGTGCACAGGGGTTTGCACTTTCTCTCGAATGCGGCGACCGACGCCTATGAGAACGCCCGCGACATCGTTGCACGCTTTCTCAACGCGCCGTCTGTCGACACTGTGGTGTTCACCAAGTCCACCACCGAGGCGATCAACACCGTGGCCTATGGCTACGCCATGCCGCATCTGAGCGAGGGCGACGAGATCGTTCTCACCATCATGGAGCATCACTCCAACATCGTGCCGTGGCATTTCCTGCGCGAGCGCCAGGGCGTGAAGCTGGTCTGGGTCGGCGTCGACGACCAGGGCAATTTCGATCTCGACGATTTTCGCGCGGCGCTGACCGATCGGACAAAGCTGGTGGCGATCACCCACATGTCGAACGTGCTGGGCACGATTGTCGACGTCAAGGAAGTCTGCCGCATTGCCCATGAGCGCGGCGTCAAGGTGCTCGTCGACGGCAGCCAGGCCGCGGTTCATCTGCCCGTCGATGTCCAGGACATCGATTGCGACTGGTATGTGATGACCGGCCACAAGCTCTACGGCCCCTCGGGCATCGGGGTGCTCTACGGCAAGACCGAGGCGCTCAAGGCCATGCGTCCGTTTATGGGCGGCGGCGAGATGATCGTCGACGTGAGCGAGGACGCGATCACCTACAATGATCCGCCGCACCGGTTCGAGGCGGGCACGCCGCCGATCGTCCAGGCGATCGGGCTTGGCGCATCGCTCGACTACATGGAAAAGCTCGGTCGCGCGCGCATCGCCGCCCACGAGGCGGACCTTGCGGCCTATGCCGCGGAGAAGCTTTCGGCGGTCAATGCGCTCAGGCTGATCGGCACGGCGCCGGGCAAGGGGGCTATCTTCGCCTTCGAGATCGAGGGCATTCACGCCCATGACATCTCGATGCTGATCGACCGCTCGGGCGTGGCGGTGCGGGCCGGTACCCATTGCGCCCAGCCTCTGCTCAAGCGGTTCGGCGCGACATCGACTTGCCGGGCCTCGATGGGGCTGTACAATACCCGTGCGGAAATCGACGTGCTGGTCGAGGCGCTCGACAAGGCGCGGACGTTTTTCGGATAGGATCTGCCTGTTTCATCCAGAAACAGCCGGATTCTCGTTTTATTATTCGCTTGCCGGGATATCCCTCTCCGCGGGCAAGCTGAAAAGGAGCAAAGCCAATGAGCGACGCATCCACACCTGAAACGCCGGCTGCGGAAGCCGAAGTCCAGACCTCCGCGATCCCGCGCGAGGAACTGGCGCGGCTGAGCGACGACATCATCTCGGCGCTCAAGACCGTCTATGATCCTGAGATTCCCTCCGACATCTACGAGCTCGGGCTGATCTACAAGATCGACATCGAGGACGACCGCATGGTCAAGATCCAGATGACGCTGACAGCGCCCGGCTGCCCGGTCGCGGGCGAAATGCCGGGCTGGGTGGAGAACGCGGTGAACACCGTCGAGGGCATTTCGGGCGTCGACGTGTCGATGACCTTCGACCCGCCCTGGACGCCCGACCGGATGAGCGAAGAGGCCCAGGTCGCCGTCGGCTGGTACTAGGCTCGCGGGCCTGCCGGTTCTGCTGGCCAGGTCCGCCGGGTTCAGGATGCGTCTTGTTAACCTGACAGATCCACACTACATTCATGAGACGAAGCAGCGGGCCTTGAACCCGTGGCCGAAGGAGATTGGAATGGGATTTGCCGTCATGACACTGACCCCGGCTGCCGCCGAGCGGGTCAAGACCATACTCAAGACATCCGACAATGCCGCGGGCATTCGCGTGGGCATCAAGAAGGGCGGCTGCGCCGGGATGGAATACGCCATCGATCTGGCCACCGAGGTCAACCCCAAGGACGACCGCATCGAGCGCGACGGCGCCACCGTCTTCGTGGCGCCGGAGGCGGTGCTCTATCTGCTCGGCACCGAGATGGACTACGAGGTCACCAAGCTGCGCTCGGGCTTCGTCTTCAACAACCCCAACCAGACCTCGGCCTGCGGCTGCGGCGAATCGGTCGAGCTCAAGCCCGCCGATCTCGCGCGGCTAGCGGAAGCCGGCAATGCGGTGGTGCGGGCGGAGTGAACCGCGCGACGCGGCTCTGAGGTTGAGTAAGGGCGTTTGCAAGTTGAGTCCGGGATTGCCCGCAAGTCTCTGACTTTGCGGGCGTTTTTGTGGGATAGAGCGTTGGTGTTTGCGCGGGCGTGCGCCGGATCTCCGCGCTGCCAGCCTTCCGCACCCTCGGCGCTTTCCGTCCCCTCGGTGCTCTCCGCCCCCTCGGTTCGTCATCCCAGGGCCCCGACCCTGGGATCCATTCCGTGATCTCTCCCGGCTTTGGCAAGTGCGGATGGATCACGGAATGGATCCTCGGCTCGGGGGCCGAGGATGACGAGGGGCGCGGTGCGAGGATGAAGACGGAGAGGCCGAGGATGACGACAACCTGCGGCGATCCTACCCCCGCATCTTCTCCCCCATCGGATCGAACGGCGCCTCGAGCGCGATCCGCGCGGCACGGCGGATGCCCATGATTTCGATCTCGAACATGCCTTGGTCACCGTTGCCGGCGAGGGCCGCCGGGATATAGCCCTGGGCCATCGAGCTGCCGATGGTGTGCGCGTAGCCGCCCGAGGTAATCCAGCCGACGACGCGCCAGTCGCCGTCGCGCAGGGTTCCGCCTTGTGGCTTGGCGATTTCCTTGCCCTCGGCATCAAAGCGCGGCGCGCCGTAGCCGTGCGGCGGTTCCACCGTGCCGTAGTCGGTGTCGCCTACCTTTGCCCAGACCGGCTCGTCGCCCATCACGTCGGCGTCGAGCGCATCGACCAGGAACGAGGTCCGCATCAGTTTCGGGCCGTCGGCAAATTCCTTCGCCGCGGCCTCGCGGCCGATGAAGTCGGCCTTCGTGAGCTTGATGAAGCGTTCCATGCCGCCCTCATAGGGGCCGTAGATCGGTCGTAACTCGCGGAACCAGGTGGGGAAGTTCTTTTCCAGCCGCATCGACAACAGCGCCCGCATGCCGAAATCGACGATGCCATATTCTTCGCCCGCCGCCTTGATGGCGCGGTAGACCGCCTGCTGGTAGCAGGGTTCCATCCAGATCTCGTAGCCTAGATCGCCGGTGTAGGTGACGCGGTTGACCATGCAGGGCGCGCCGCCCACGTCCATCGTGCGGAAATCCATGAAGCGGAAGGCCGCGTTCGACACATCCTCGTCGGTCAATTTGGCGAGCACGTCGCGGGCGCTGGGGCCTGCAATCGAGAGACCGACGAGGCTCAAATCGTAGCGGTGGACGCGAACCCCGCCTTCCTTGGGCAGGTGTTTCTCGAACCAGCGCATGTGGTAGCGCTGCGCCGCCGACGAGCCCCAGACCATGAAGTCCTCGTCCTTGACCTTGGCGATGGTGAAATCGCCGATCAGCTTGCCGAATTCGTTGAGCATCGGGGTCAGCACGATGCGGCCCTGCTTCGGCATGGTGTTGGTCATCAGCTGCGACAGCCAGGCTTCCGCGCCCTGGCCGCTGATGCGGTACTTGGCGAAATTGGCGATCTCGGTGACGCCGACACGCTCGCGGGTGGCGCGGACCTCGTTGCCGATATGCTCGAAATCGTTGGAACGGTGGAAGGAAAGCACGTCGTGGGCTTCCTCGGCGCTTGGCGCGAACCACAGCGGCGTCTCGAGCCCCCAGCTGTCGCCCATCACCGCGTGGTTGTCGCGCACCATGACGTCGTAAAGGGCCGTGGTCTGCTGCGGCCGTGCGGCGGGCAGTTCCTCGTTGGGGAAGCGGATCGAGAAGCGGCGGGAATAATTCTCGCGCACCTTTGCGTTGGTGTAGCGCAATGTCGACCATTCGCCGAAGCGGGCGACATCCATGCCCCAGATGTCGGCGCCGGGGTCGCCATGCACCATCCAGTTCGACAGCGCGAGACCCACGCCACCGCCCTGGCTGAAGCCCGCCATCACCGCGCAGGCGGTCCAGTAGTTGGTCAGCCCCGGCACGGGCCCGACCAGCGGATTGCCGTCGGGCGCGAAGGTGAAGGGGCCGTTGATCACCTGCTTGATGCCGGCGTTTTCCATGGCCGGGAAATGCCGGAAGCCCACTTCCAGCGAGGGCGCGATGCGGTCGAGGTCGGGCGCCAGCAGCTCGTGGCCGAAGTCCCACGGCGTGTTGACCGGCGACCAGGGCTTGCAGGCCTTCTCGTAGGTGCCGAGCAGGATGCCGGAGCGCTCCTGGCGGGTATAAATCTCGCCCTTGAAGTCGATGACGCCGACCAGTTCGCGCCCGGTCCTGGCGTTGAACTCCAGCACTTCCGGCATTTCCTCGGTGAGTAGATACATGTGCTCCATGGCGAGAAGCGGCAGTTCGAGGCCGACCATGCGGCCGACTTCGCGCGCCCAGAGGCCCCCCGCATTGACCACGTGGTCGGCCTTGACCGTGCCCTGTTCGGTGATCACGTTCCAGGTGCCGTCAGTCTCCTGGGTGAGCTCGATCACCCGGTTCCTGAGCACGATCTCGGCGCCGAGTTTTTTGGCGGCCTTGGCATAGGCGTGGGTGGTGCCCGACGGATCGAGATGGCCTTCTACAGGGTCCCACAAGGCGCCCACGAAATTGCTCTCGTCCATCAGCGGGAACATGGCCTTGGCCTCGGATGGCGTGATCAGCTCGGTCTCCATGCCGAGATAGCGGCCCTTGGCGTGCACCAGCCGCAGGAAATCCATGCGCTCGGGGCTGTCTGCCATCATCACGCCGCCGGTCAGGTGCAGGCCGCAGGACTGGCCGGAGAGCTCCTCGAGCTCCTGGTAGAGGCTCACCGTGTACGCCTGCAGCTTCGCGACGTTCGGGTCGCCGTTGAGCGTGTGAAAGCCGCCGGCGGCATGCCAGGACGAGCCGGAGGTGAGTTCCGAGCGCTCGATCAGCATGACATCGGTCCACCCGGCCTTGGCCAGATGGTACAGCACGGAACATCCGACCACACCGCCACCAATGACCACGGCTCTCACATGCGATTTCATCGTGACTCTCCAGGCAGGAATTTGCGGCAGATTGCGAAATCGAAAGTTCCGGCACAAGAGGCAAATGCGACATCGCCCACAAAGAATGGATGGCCGCCGTCGCAGGCTCCGGTCACGCCGGGGTCGTATGGAGAGGACGGATTTCTCGGCCGCGGGGAGCGGGAAAGGGAGACAAATCAACTCGCTGCCCTATAATCCACGTATTGCCTGCTATAAGGAAGGGAACCGTGAGCTTGGGCTAGGCGTTGGAATGGGATACCAGCGTTCAGGAACCATTCACTGCGGCCTGCTAGATTGATGATGATGAGAGACGCGCAGGACAGAACTTCCCAAGCGCGCGGCCCGTTGCGGCTGCGCAGGCTTTCGGCTGTCCTGGGCCTGGGTCTGATGCTCCTCCTGCCATCCGCCCCGGCCGGCGCCTTCGAGATCTTCGGTCTCAAACTGTTCGAAAGCGATCAGCCCGCCGAGATCGAAATTGCCGATCCGCTGCGCTACACGGTGACGCTCGACGTCGAAGGGGCGGATCCTGATGGCGAATTGCGGGCGGATCTCGAAGCGGCGTCTCAGCTCGTGCGCGCGTCGGAGGACCCTGTGCCGGGCTCGATCGGCCTCATTCAGCGCGCAAACAGCGATTTCGAGCAGCTCGTGGCGGCCCTTTACGAGAACGGCCGGTATGCCGGCGAGGTGCGGATCCTGCTCAACGGCCAGCCGCTCGCCGATCTGGCGCCGGATGCGGACCTGAAAAGCGCCGAACCGGTCCCGGTGCGCATTCTGGTGATGCCCGGCAAGGCGTTCCGTTTCGGCAACATCCTCATCCGCGATTCGGCCGGCGAGACTTACGTGTCGGGCGTGCAGGGGCTGTCGAGCGGCGAACTTGCCCGATCCACGGTCATTCTCGACGCCGAGAGAGCCCTGGTCCGCGAGCTTGAGAAAACCGGCCATCCGTTTGCCGAAGTCGGCGGACGGGACATCGTCGCGGACCATGCGCGCGGCATTCTCGATGTGTCGCTGATGCTCGAGCCCGGTCCGGTGGCGCCCTTCGGGGAAACCGCGGTGGAGGGCGCCGAAAGCGTCAATTCAGCCTTCATCGCGCGGATGACCGGCGTGCCGGAAGGCGAACAGTACAATCCGGAAAGCCTTGCCGCAGCCGAGAAGAGGCTGCGCGCGCTCGAAGTGTTTTCCAGCGTCACCGTGCGCGGCGCCGACAGCCTGTCGGCCAATGGCGCCGTTCCAGTGCAGGTCACGGTGTCGGAGCGCAAGCACCGGTTCCTGGGCGTGGGCGCCACCTATTCCTCCACCGACGGCGGCGGCATGGAGGCCTATTGGGGGCATCGCAACCTGTTCGGCCGGGCCGAGAAACTGCGCATCGAAGGATCCGTGGGCAGCCTGGGCGAGACCGCTGAGGCCAAGGACATGACCTGGCGCGGCGCGGTGCTGTTTGAAAAGCCGGGCGTGATCGGGCCTGCCTCAAAGTTTACTTCGAGGCTTGAAGTCGAGCAGGAAAACCCGGATGCGTTCCGCCGCTTCTCGGTGGAGGGCGCGGTCGGCATCACCTATGAACTCACCGAAACGCAGACCGTGTCCGCCGGCATCGATGTCGAATATGCGCGGCTGACCGACAGCTTCGATGTCGACCGCGAGACCATCACGGTGGCCTTGCCGCTCGAATATGTCCGCGACACGCGCGACAACAAACTCAATCCGACCACCGGCACGCGACTGGCGCTGCTTGTCGAACCGGCCCATGAAATCAATGCCGGCGCAACCTTCGTCAAGCTTCGCGCCGAGGCTTCGGCCTACCGCGCGCTGGACGAGCAGAAGCGGTTCGTCCTCGCCGGCCGCATTGCCGCCGGATCGATCTATGGCGCCGACCTTGCCGAAATCCCGGCGAACCGCCGTTTCTTTGCCGGCGGCGGCGGCTCGGTGCGCGGCTACGGATTTCAGGACATCGGGCCGGTCGATGCGGCGGGAGATCCGACCGGCGGCCGCTCAGTGCTCGAAACATCGGCGGAAGTGCGCATCGGCATCACCGAGACTATCGGCATCGTGCCGTTCGTCGATGCCGGCCTGGTCAGCGCCAACCAGGATTTCTCCGATTCTGAATTCAAGGTCGGCGCGGGTCTCGGCCTTCGCTACAAGACCCCGTTCGGCCCGCTGCGCATCGATGTTGCTGTGCCGCTGAACAAGGGCCCCCTGGATCCCGACTATGGAATCTATGCCGGGATCGGGCAGGCATTCTGACATGGCTGCCGCGAAAACTCCCAAATCCCGTCCGGGCCTGATCCGGCGTTCTCTGCGCTGGATTGCCATCCTGCTTCTTGTCGCGCTTGTCGGCGTGATCATCATCCTGGTGACGACACCGGGCGGGCGGATGCTGGCGACGACGATCAACCGGCTCGGCTCCGGCCCCTCGCAAAGCATCGAGATCGACCGGATTGACGGCCTGCTCTCGGGCACGACGCGGATCGGCCATGTCATCCTGAGCGACGCCAGCGGCGAACCCTGGCTGCTGCTCAAGGGCATCACCGTCGAGTGGTCGCCGCTGGCGCTGTTGAGCTCCACGCTCGACATCGAAGCGCTCACGGTCGACCGTGTCGAACTGGCGCGGTTGCCGCAGGGTGCGGAGGATGCTGACGAAGGCGGCGCACTGGTCCTGCCGGTGGCCTTCGACATCAAGCGGTTTGCCGCGATGGATATCGTTGTCGGCGCGCCGGTCGCGGGCACGGTGGCGCGGTTCGAGGCAAGCGGCCGGGCCACGGTCGACGCCACGCTGTCGACGGCGATGGCGGATCTGTCAGTCAAACGGACCGATGGCGTGGGCGGCGAGTTGACGCTCGATGCCGACTATGACGAGGCGGAGGACCGGTTCAACGTCTCGGCCGCGCTGAGCGAGCCTGCAGGCGGCGTCATGGCCAATCTGCTGCGGCTGTCGCCGGACGACGCAATCAGCGTGACGGCTACATCGCAGGGCTCGCTGTCCGATTGGAAGCTCAGTGCGAACGGGCTGGTCAATGACGAGATCGTCGCCGACGCGAAGGTCGAATTGACCGCGAGCGAGGCCGGCGAGGCAGTCACCGTGCAGGCGGGCGGATTGTTCGAAAAATTCCTGCCGCCGTCACTGAGCCAGATCGTCGAGGGGCGCTCCGAATTGCTGCTCGAAGCGCTGATCGAGCCGGAACGCACCGGCGCGGTGATCGACATTTTCACCTTCTCATCCGGAAAGCTGAGCGCCGAGGGGCGCGGACGTGTGGCGCGGGAAGGCGAGGTTGATCTGACCCTCTCGGTATCGCCGCAGCCCGGAGCCGGAAGCCTCAGCTTTGGCGAAGGCGAGGCGCGCGTAAGCCTTTCCGTTCCCGAAGCGCAGATCCGGGTCACCGGCACCGCCGAGGCGGCCGCATTGCGTCTCGAGCTCGCGACCGACCGGGTGACCGGCTCAGCCTACAGCGCCGATACGATCACGGCGGTTGCGGCATTCGACAGGTTTTCGCTCGCGACCCGCAGCGGAACCGGATCGGTCGATGTTAAGATAGGCGCGGTCGGCTCCAGCAATGATATTCTGGCCCGCGCCGTGGCCGGCGGCGTGGCGCTGAGCGGCGATGTCGCGCTTGCCGAAGACGGGACGATCTCGAGCGACCGGATCCGTATTCAGACCGGCGTGGCGGAGGTCGCGCTCGAGGGTCTGTCCTATAGTGGCGCCGGCGCGCTTCAGGCAAGCCTTGCGGGCACCATCCGCAATGCCGTTCTGTCCGCAGGGGCGCCGGAGATGCTGGGCCCTGACACGGATTTCAAGGGCGAGGTGACGCTCGATGAGGCCGGTGCACTCACCGTGCGTGATTTCCAGCTCACGTCCGAATTGATGACCGCATCGGGCGGCGTGGCGCTGTCGGGCGAGGGCGGGATCGCGGGCGACATCGAGGCCAATGTGGCAGATCTCTCCGGGTTCAATGACGCCGTCACCGGTGGCCTCACGTTATCGGCAACCGTGTCGGGGCAAAGTGCTGCGCCAGCTTTCGAGGCGCGGATTGCCGGGCAGTCGCTGAGCGTGGAAGGCCGCGATCTGTCGGATCTGGTGCTCGAAGCGAGGGGCGTGGCCGATCCCGCAGCGCCGCAGGCGGATGTGACGCTTGCCGGAACGCTCGAAGGGCGTCCCATCGATGGCTCGGTCGTGCTCGCGCAAGCGGACGGCGTGGTGCGGATCGATCCGTTGCGGCTCGAAGTCGCCGACAATCTGATTTCCGGCGCGCTGGTGCTGGACGACGCGTACCGGCCGACCGGCGTCATCGAGCTTGATCTCAAGGATCTGGGGTCGTTGTCGGCGCTGGCGCTGCAGACCATCAAGGGAAGCGGCGGCGGCGCCATCAAGTTCAAGGTGGTGGACGATAGATCGGTCGCCGACATCGCACTCGGGTTTCCCGAAATCAGCGATGACGGATTTTCGGTCCGCGATGCCCGGCTGACGGCCAGCATTGCCGATCTCATGGGAACGCCCGAACCGGTGGGCACGCTTGATGTTGCAGCACTGAGCGCAGGCGGCACCGATGTCTCGGGACTTGCAGCCAGTTTTTCGCAAGTCGAGGGTTGGACCGTTATCGAGGGCAAGGCGGAAGCCGCCGGCTTCCCGGTCAGCGTCAATGCCAGAGTGCGCCAGGGCGAGTCCGGCATCGAGCTGGAAGTGGAGACGGCGCGGACCAGCTATCAGGGCCTGGCCATCACGCTGACCGAGCCTGCGCGCGTCGTGGTGCAGGACGGCACCGCCCGCATTGAGCAGCTGACCCTGTCGCCCGGCGGAGGCGAGGTGTCTGTGTCGGGCACGGCCGGTGAGGCGCTCAATCTCGATCTGGCTGTTTCCGGCCTGCCGTTGACATCGGTCAACGCCATTGCCGCTGGCGCCGGTCTTTCAGGCACGCTTTCGGGGCAGGTCAGGGTTCGCGGCACGGGGTCGGCGCCTGTGATCAGCTATGATCTCACGGCCGACAATGTGCGCGCGGCAGCGGCGTCCGCGGTGGCCGACGTGCCGCTGTCCCTGACGGCCAATGGCGAGCTGAACGGCGGCCGGCTGAGCTTCAATGCGCAAGGAAATGGCAGCGGGCTGGCGTTCACCGCGACGGGCGGGCTCGATACCGGCGGCGCGCGCTCGCTCTCGGCCAGCATCAATGGCAGCGTGCCGTTCTCGATCCTGTCGGGACCGCTCGCCCGGCAAGGGATCGGGCTGACGGGGGCGGCGCAGGCCGACATATCGATTTCCGGAACGGTGGGCGCGCCGCAGATTTCGGGCACGATCACCACGTCGGGGTCGCGGCTTGTGGATTCGCGCACGGGCATCGCCATCACCGATCTTGCCGCCGATATCGGCCTCACCCCCGGGCAGGCCAATATCCGTTCGCTGTCGGGCGAACTCTCATCCGGCGGACGCATCAGCGGGTCGGGCACCGTCGGGCTTGACGCAGCCGCCAGCTATCCGGCTGACCTTCAACTGAAAATGGAGCGGGCCCGCTATGCCGACGGCAAGATAGTGGCGACGCGCTTTGACGCCGACCTGGCGCTCAGCGGCCCCTTGACCAGCCTGCCCGATCTTGCGGGCACCATAGTGCTCGACGAGACCACGATCACGGTTCCCGACACGATACCAAGCTCGATTGCACAACTCGATGTGACCCACGAGAATGCGTCTGCTCAAGTGCAGGCCCAGGCCGAGCGCCTGTCGGGCGGCAGTGCCAGCGGTGCGTCATCCGGCCTGGGGCTCGATGTCGAGGTGAAGGCAAGCCGTCTGTTCGTCAGAGGGCGGGGCATGGATGTGGAGCTTGGCGGATCCATCCGGCTAACCGGAACGACCGGCGCGCCGGTCGCTGCCGGCGGATTTGACTTGAGGCGTGGCCGGTTGAGCATTCTGGGCCAGCGGCTGAATTTTGACAGCGGCAAGCTCGGCTTTGCGGGCTCCGTGGTGCCGATCCTGGATTTTGCGGCCACGACCCGGTCGGGCTCGACGACAGTTACCGTGCGGGTCACGGGACCTGCCGACGCGCCGGAATTCAGTTTCACCTCCAGCCCGGAGCTGCCGGAGGATGAGGTGCTGGCGCAGCTGGTGTTCGGCCGTTCGATGAGCAGCCTCTCGCCCTTGCAGATTGCCCAGCTTGCCGAGGCTGTCGGCCAGTTGACCGGAGTTGTCAGCGGCGGCGGACTGGTGGAGACATTGCGCCGCGCCACGGGAGTCGACGACATTGACGTGCGCACAGACGAGGAAACCGGCGACACCTCGCTGGGTGTCGGCAAATATCTCAACGACCGCACCTATCTGGGGATCGAGAGCGGCGGCTCGGCCGGGGACGGCAAGGCCCGGATCGATCTCGACATCGGCCGGGGCATCAAGTTGCGCGGCGAGGCCAGTTCCGGCGGCGAGACCAAGGGCGGCATTTTCTACGAACGGGAATATTGAGCGGTTTCAGCCGGTTCTCACCGGAAGTTGACCTGACGTGACGCACTTGGCCGGTTCGAGACGGGCGCGGGTGATTGAAATCTGCCCCGCTTCGGCCCATCTCACCTGAGACATCAGATTCAAATACAGGGAGCCACGGCATGACCAAGACATTTGCCAAAACCGACGACGCCCTTGCAAGGCTGACGCCCGAACAATTCTGGGTGACCCAGAGGAGCGGCACCGAGCGGCCCTTCACGGGTCAGTACAACGACACCAAGGCGGCGGGCATCTATGTCGACATCGTCTCGGGCGAGCCGCTGTTTGCCTCCTCCGACAAGTTCGAGAGCGGCTGCGGCTGGCCGAGCTTCACCAAGCCGATCGAGCCTGCCCATGTGGCGGAAGTGCGTGACGACAGCCACGGCATGGTGCGCATCGAGGTGCGCTCCAAACATGGCGACAGCCATCTTGGACATGTATTCCCGGACGGGCCGGAAGAGGGCGGCGGGCTGCGCTACTGCATCAATTCCGCATCCTTGCGGTTCGTCCCCAAAGCCGACATGGTGGCGGAAGGCTATGGTGATTATCTTGACCAGGTGGAGGATATCTAGATGAGTGAACGCGCAGTACTGGCCGGCGGATGTTTCTGGGGCATGCAGGACCTGATCCGCAGGATGCCCGGCGTCGAAGACACCCGTGTCGGCTACACCGGCGGTGATGTGAAGAACGCCACCTACCGCAACCACGGCACCCATGCGGAAGCCATCGAGATCACTTTCGATCCGAACCGGATCAGCTACCGGCAGCTGCTCGAGTTCTTCTTCCAGATCCACGATCCGACCACGCCCAACCGGCAGGGCAATGACCGCGGCCTGTCGTACCGGTCGGCGATCTATTACACCGACGACCAGCAGCGCGAGACCGCGCTCGACACCATTGCCGATGTCAACGCGTCGGGGCTCTGGCCGGGCAAGGTGGTGACCGAGGTCGAGCCCGCGGGCGATTTCTGGGAGGCCGAGCCCGAGCACCAGGATTATCTGGAGCGGATCCCGAATGGCTACACCTGCCATTTCGTGAGGCCCGACTGGGTGCTGCCCAAGCGCGACGCCGCCGAATAAAGGGCTCAGCCTGTTAGCCCGTGAAGCGCGGCCAGCCATGAACCATTAGGTTCGGGTTGGCCGCGCGCCGGTCCGGCCGGTCCGGACACCATGCCCCAGGAGATCATCATGAGCTTCGCGCCCTTCGCCTTCGACAACACCTATGCCCGCGAACTCGAGGGATTCTACGTGCCGTGGAAGGGCGCCGAGGTGCCGGCGCCCAGGATGATCCGCTTCAATCGCGAACTCGCGGCGGATCTGGGGCTGGATGCCGATGCGCTCGACACCGAGGCGGGCGCAGCGATCTTTGCCGGCCACGTGGCGCCCGAAGGCGCGAGCCCGCTGGCGATGGCCTATGCCGGCCACCAGTTCGGCGGTTTCTCGCCACAGCTGGGCGACGGCCGGGCGCTGCTCTTGGGCGAGGTGATCGACACCCGGGGCGAGCGCCGAGACATTCACCTCAAGGGTTCGGGCCGCACGCCGTTTTCGCGCGGCGGCGACGGCAAGGCGGTGCTGGGGCCGGTGCTGCGCGAATACATCATCGGCGAGGCCATGCATGCGCTTGGCGTGGCAACCACGCGGGCGCTGGCGGCGGTGGCGACCGGCGAAAGGATCCTGCGTCAGGACGGGCCGGCGCCGGGTGCTGTGCTGGCGCGGGTGGCGGCGAGCCATCTTCGGGTCGGTACCTTCCAGTATTTTGCCGCGCGCGGCGAGACCGGGCGGCTGAGGCAACTGGCCGACTACGCCATCGCCCGGCATTATCCGGAGCTTGCCGGACAGCCGGACCGCTATCTCGGCCTGTTGCGCGCGGTGCGCGACCGCCAGGCGGCGCTGATTGCCGCATGGATGCATCTGGGCTTCGTGCACGGGGTGATGAACACCGACAACATGACGATTTCCGGCGAGACCATCGATTACGGCCCCTGCGCCTTCATCGACACTTACGATCCGGCGGCCGTGTTCAGCTCGATCGACGCCCAGGGCCGCTACGCCTATGGCAATCAGCCGAAGATCGCCCAGTGGAACCTGGCGCGGCTGGCCGAAACGCTGCTCGACCTGATCAATCCCGATGACAGCGAGGATGCGGTGCGGCAAGCAAGCGAGGCGATCAACGGCTTTCCGCTTGTCTACGAGCGGACGTGGCTTGCGGGCCTGCGCCTGAAGCTCGGGCTTGACGGCGCGGAAGAGGGCGACCGGGAGCTAAGCGAGGCGCTGCTTGCCGTCATGGAAAACGGCCAGGCCGATTTCACCCGCGTGTTCCGCAGCCTGTCGAGCGCCGCTTCGGGCGATATGAGCAAGACGCGGGCGTTGTTCGATGATCCGTCTCAGATCGATGCCTGGCTGGAGGGGTATCGGGCGCGGCTGGCGCGCGACCCGGGATCGGCGGAAGACCGCGCCGCCGCCATGAACCGCGCCAACCCGGTCTATATCCCGCGCAACCACATGGTCGAGGCGGCGCTGCAATCGGCCGCCGGGGGCGATCTGGCACCGTTCGAGCGGCTGGTGGGCGTCCTCGCCGATCCGTTCACCGAGCGGGCAGGGCTCGAGGTGTACGCGCTCGGCGCGCCCACCGGGTTCGGGCCTTACACCACCTTTTGCGGGACCTGACCCCGGCGCGAGCCTTGTCCGGGACGCAGCAGAATATTCATGCCGATGACACGCGGGTGTTACGCGGATGGGTTAGCTGTTTTTCGGATCAACAAGGAGATCTCCGGTGTTTCGAAAATCCTGCGTTCTTGGCGCCGTTATGTGCGCCGTTCCGTTTGGTGCGGCTCTTGCGCGTGATGTCGAGGTCGGGCCGCGCCCGGCATTCCTGATCGAGAAGATGGCGGATGGCGCGCTCAAGGACACGCTGATGGCTTGTTCCGGCAAGCCGGTGGAGCGTACGCTGTTCTCGATCGGCCATCGCGGCGCGCCGCTGCAGTTTCCCGAGCACACGCGAGAATCCTACAGCGCTGCCGCCAGGATGGGCGCCGGCATCATCGAATGCGACGTGACCTTCACCAGCGACAAGCAACTGGTCTGCCGTCACGCGCAGAACGACCTGCACACGACGACCAACATTCTGGGCACGGAGCTCGCCGCCAAATGCACCCAGGGTTTCACGCCGGCGGGCGGCGACAAGGCCTCGGCGGAATGCCGCACCTCCGACATCACGCTTGCCGAATTCCGGACGCTCAAAGGCAAGATGGACGCTGCCGACGCGAGCGCCGAAACCGTCGGGGACTACATGAACGGCACCGCCCCGTGGCGCACCGATCTCTATGCAACGGCCGGCGGCACGGTGATGACCCATGCCGAATCGATTGCGCTGATCGGCTCGCTCGGGGCCAAGTTCACGCCGGAGCTCAAGGCGCCATCGGTCGAGATGCCGTATGACGGCTTCACCCAGGCCGATTACGCGCAGAAGATGATCGACGAGTACAAGGCCGCAGGGATCCCGGCGTCCGATGTCTGGGCGCAGTCCTTCAATCTCGACGATGTGCTCTACTGGATCGAGAACGAGCCGGACTTCGGCCGGCAGGCGGTTTATCTCGACGGGCGCGACAGCGAAGACGGGTTTGATCCGTTGAAGCCTGACACCCTCAAGCCGTCGATGCAGGAACTGGCCGATCTGGGCGTCAACTACATCGCGCCGCCGATCTGGATGCTGCTGACGGTTTCCGACGGCAAGATCGTTGCCTCGCCCTATGCGGTCGCGGCGAAGGAGGCCGGGCTCAGGATCATCGCCTGGTCGTTCGAGCGTTCCGGTCCGCTCAATTCGGGCGGCGGCTGGTATTATCAGTCGGTCAGCGACGTGATTTCGGGCGACGGCCAGATGTATGAGGTGCTGGACGTGCTGGCTGAGGAGGTTGGCATTAACGGCATGTTTTCCGACTGGCCGGCGACGGTGAGCTATTACGCGAGCTGCATGGGGCTCAAATAGGCGGTTCATGAACCGGCAGTTTGTCTTCCCGGATCGGGGCGCGGGCGACAAAGCTGGCGGCCCGATTGGTGTCGGCAGGGCAGGCTCCGTATGAAAGAGTCTTTGCCAAAACGGCCCTATGGGGTTGTCAAACGCCGCTAAAACAGCAAATACCATGCGGACCGCCGCATCTGGCGGTCTGCCGCACCGGCATTAATCCCAACAAGGACGAATTTCGTTTGAAAAAGCAAGTACGCACCACCTTCACCGACCGCCGTCAGGATGCCATGGAAGCCAAGCAGAAGCTTCTGGACAAGATGAAGGCGGCGCCAAAGGCGGATGATCCCGAGATGATCGCCAAGCGCGCCGAGCGCGAGGCCACCGCCAAGGCGCGCGAGGAACGCCGCGCCGAGCGCGAGCGGCTGAAGGCCGAAGAGCAGGCGCGCCAGGCAGCCCAGGACGCCGCCGACGCCGAAGCGGCCTACGCCGCCGAACACGCCGAGCAGATCGCCCGCGAAGCCGAGGACAAGGCCCGCGCCGAACGCGCCGTCGCCGACATGGCCGCCATGAAGGAAAAGCGCGACAAGCGCTATGCAGCACGCAAGGCGCGCTGACAGCGACTTTTTTTACCTCCCCCTTGAGGGGAGGTCGGAGAAGCGGGCGGCAGCGAAGCTGATCCGGGTGGGGGTGCTAAGCCATCCGCGAGCTGTGGAGTGCGCGGCGGGTTCGTTACCCCACCGGCTCTGCCTGCCCCCAGCCCCTCACCAACAAAATCTGCGACTTGGCCCTGCGGTCCAAGACCGCGATTGCCTTCGCGCGGCGACGCGCTCAGGCCTTCTTTCGCTGAAGCCGATCCGCTGGATCGATTTCTGGCCTTCGGCCAACGCTCCGAAGCCTCTCCCCGGAGGGGCGAGGAGAGGGTGACCCGCGCTTCGCCGAGCTAGAAATTGCAGGTGAGGGGGATGGTTTGGTTGTACGGCACACTCTCTCCATCGGCATCCTAGGCCCCCGAGCCTAGGATCCATTCCGTGATGATCGCGTTCGGAATTGAACTTGCTGCAACCTGCAGTATCATCAACCCATGACAGGCTATGTCTACATGCTGGCCAGCCGCAAGCGCGGCACCATCTACATCGGCGTGACCAATGATCTGGGGCGGCGGATCCCTGAGCATCGGGCAGGAACCGGGTCGCGGTTCACAGACCGCTACGGCGTGCACCGGCTGGTTTGGTACGAGGACCATTTCGACATCGGTGACGCCATCCAGCGCGAGAAATCGCTCAAGCGGTGGCCGCGCCAATGGAAGATCGAGTTGATCGAGAAGAGCAATCCGGAATGGTCCGAGCTGTTTCGCGGAACCGGGTGGTAGTCGGGTAGGCTGTTGCTGCGTCCGGGGATCGTGCCTTGCGAGGGTGAGCCGGTCTGAGCGGTATCACGGAATGGATCCTGGGGTCGGGGCCCCAGGATGACGAAGATCGGGGGCGGATCGGGTGCTGCTTTCCGGGCGGTTGGGTGACATGCTCCGATTTTTCTCTCCGGTCAAATCTCTCCATCGTTATTCCGCACGCCTCTCCGTCGTCATCCTAGGCCCCCGAGCCTAGGATCCATTCCGTGATGTGCAGGCGCGGGGAATGTATCGGGTTCCCCCGGCCCCCTCACCAACAAAATCTGCGACTTGGCCCTGCGGCCCAAGACCGCGATTTTGCATCCTCTCCCCGGAGGGGCGAGGAGAGAAAGGTCAACATCCCCCGAGTCGAGGGATGCTGACGAGGTTTGAGGGCACTTTACGGGGTCATGGTGAAGGAGGCAGATGCAGTGCTTTTCCTTTGCCTACCCTCGGGAGTCCCAATTCACCCCGCGCAATTTGACAGAGGTTCTCAATGTGGAGCATCAATCTTTGCGCCAGTTT
>NZ_JACIYP010000083.1 GCF_014359905.1 Hoeflea sp.
GTCCGATCAACGCCATGAGGCGGAACAACCGCTTCCGAGGGCTGTCGTCCGGTTCCAGAACGTAGACCGAGTATGGCACCCAGATCGGCCACATGAACCAGGTGAAAAAAATGAACCCCATAGCTCCCCATAAGACCGTCAGGGGATCGTTTCCGTTCATGCCGACCCAGACAAAACCCTCGGTAAACTGTTGCAGTCCGGCAAAAAGCGGCATCAGGGCAAGCGGAAGATACCGTTTGTTTCGCCGCCACGCCACAATTGAAATGGCCGTGCCGCCGCCAACAAGAAAAACGCTGGCGGCAAAGCTGACTTGCGCGGACAAGCACATGGAATTCTTTCTCCGACATATTTTTTTGGGACGGCCCAAAGTGCAAACCTAAGGCACAAACTGGGCGTTGAAAAGCAACCGGCTCATTACGGGAGTCCTCTCGGCGCCGCTGACCACCCATTGCGATGGGACGGTCGCGGGCGCAGCTCAGTCGCGATTACCTCCCTGAGCACGAGGCCTCTGCGGAGACTTGGCGCGCCCCGTCGGCAAAGTATTCGAATTGCCGAGTTGAGGAATCGCCAGTGGCTTTCATGCAAATCAATGCCTTTCGGATGGAACTGTAAGGTTTGGAGACCGGCAACGTCTATTTACCTAAACGGTCGTTCTCGATCGCAAGGAAAATCGACAGGAGCCAACATTGAAAAAATTGACCCTTGAGGTCCGCGGGCTGTTCGAGGAACTCGATCATCTCGCGGTCGAACGCCATTTGTCAGCTCTCGGCGGCGTGCACAGCGCCGAAGCGAACCCGGCATCGGCAAGCGTGACAGTCCACTACGATGAGACGGCAGTGGGCGAGGAAGAGCTGCGCAACACGGTTGAGGCCTGCGGATTCCACTGCGCCGGGGAGC
This sequence comes from Hoeflea sp., assembly GCF_014359905.1. Classification (GTDB taxonomy): domain Bacteria; phylum Pseudomonadota; class Alphaproteobacteria; order Rhizobiales; family Rhizobiaceae; genus Hoeflea. Next base: position 898 of record NZ_JACIYP010000083.1, read on the forward strand.
GGGTTCCGAACCATGTCTGCCATGCCGACCATCAAATGTCTGGCGCAGAGGCCCCGGCTGGCCACGACGCGATGGCGCACGAGATGGGCCACGGCGGTGGTATGGACATGGCCAGCATGGTCCGCGACATGCGCAACCGCTTCTGGGTGGCGCTGCTGTTCACCATCCCGATCTTCACTTATTCGCCGATGGGTGGCCTGTTCACGCCACCCGCGCCGCCCTTCGGGCTGGAACTGGATCTGTGGCTGTTCTTCCTGGGTAGTGCCGCGATTATCTGGCCAAGCTGGCCGTTCTTCGTCGCCGCCTGGCGCGCCCTGCGCAACGGCATCCTGAACATGGCGGTCCTGGTCGTGCTGTCGGTTGGCACCGGTTATGTGTTCAGCGTCGGGTCTACCTTCTTCTTTCCGGGCGTGCAATTCTACGAGGCGGTGGCGGTGCTGCTGGTGTTCATCCTGTTGGGTCACTGGCTGGAGATGCGCGCGCGGGCCGGGGCGTCCGCTGCAATCCGCGCACTGCTCGATCTTGCACCGCCGATGGCGACCGTTATCCGCGATGGGCAAGACGTTGAGGTGCCTACCTCCGAAGTACTTGAGGGCGAGATCGTGCTGATCCGGCCCGGCAACAAGATCCCGGTGGATGGCGAGGTTGTCGAAGGCGCGTCGCTGGTCGACGAATCCATGCTGACAGGCGAATCCATGCCGGTCAACAAGGCCGTCGGCGACACCGTGATCGGCGCCACCATCAACAAGAGCGGCAGTTTCCGGTACCGCGCCACCAAGGTCGGGGCCGACACCGCGCTGGCGCAGATCGTCAAGCTGGTGCAGGAGGCGCAGAACTCCAAGGCACCCGCCCAGCTTCTGGCCGACAAAGCCTCACAATGGCTGGTGCTGATCGCCGTCGTGATCGGACTTGCAACCTTCGCGGTCTGGTTCTGGTGGATCGGCTCTCCGCTTTTGTTCGCGCTGACGCTGACGATCACCGTCTTCGTCATCGCCTGCCCGGACGCGCTTGGGCTTGCTACGCCGATGGCGGTGATGGTGGGCACAGGGTTAGGGGCGCAGCACGGTATCCTGTTCAAGAATGCCGGTGCGCTGGAAGACGCGACCAAGCTTGACGTGATCATCTTCGACAAGACCGGCACGTTGACCATGGGCGAACCGCGCGTGGTCGAGGTCGTTGCCGCCGAAGGCGGCGCGGAGGATGACGCGCTGCGGGCTGCGGCGGCCGTCGATCGCGGCTCGGACCACCCGCTGGCGCTCGCCATTGTCGAACGCGCTGCGGACCTCGACGTCCCGCAGATGGCCGAGTTTCTCAACCTCGAAGGCCGCGGCGCGCGCGCCGAAGTCGCAGGCAAGACCGTGCTGGTCGGCAATCGGCGCCTGATGGACGAGGAGGGTATCGACGTCGGCACCCTGACGGCGGAGGCCGAGCGCCTGAAGGGCGAGGGCCGCACGGTTGTGCATGTGGCGCAGGGCGGACGGATGCTGGGCCTGATCGCCATCGCTGATGCGCCGCGTCCGAGCGCCAAGGCCACCGTGGCCAAGCTGCGCGCACGCGGCGTCGAGGTGGCGATGCTGACCGGCGACAACGAAGGTACCGCAAGGCGGATCGCGGGCGAGCTGGGCATCGACATTGTGCTGGCAGATGTTCTTCCGGGCCAAAAGGCCGAGAAGGTCAAAGAGCTTCAGGCCCAGGGTAAGAAGGTCGGCATGGTCGGTGACGGTGTCAACGACGCACCCGCGTTGACCCAGGCCGATGTCGGATTTGCCATCGGTGCGGGCACCGACGTGGCGATGGAAAGCGCCGATGTCGTGCTGATGAAAAGCGATCCCTACGATGTCGTGGGGGCCATCGAGCTGTCGCGCGCCACCTTGCGCAAGATGCACCAGAACCTGTTCTGGGCCGTGGCTTACAACGTGGTCGCCTTTCCGATGGCGGCAGGGGTGTTTTATCCGTTGATCATCAGCCCCGCCGTGGCAGCACTTGCCATGTCGGGCAGCTCCGCGCTGGTGGCGGTCAACGCGCTGCTGCTGAAACGAACGCGGCTGGAAGGTATTGGTGCGGGCAAGAGTGGGTCCGCCAGCGGCGGCGGTCAGGGCGATGCGCAGGCAGGCCAGGTGCCGCTTCACGCCGGACACTCGCAGAAATCACATTGAATAAGGGGGACTTGAGATGTCTGACACATCATCGACCAAGACACCGGACGGGAAGGGCATGGCGGCGCGGTTTCCCACCGCCTATTCCATCCTGTTCGGCCTGATCATCGTTGTCGCGGCGCTGACCTGGATTATCCCTGCGGGCCAATATGACCGCGCCATGAACGAAGAGGTCGGGCGCGAGATCGCCGTGCCGGGTACGTATCAAACGGTCGAGCCCAATCCACAGGGGGTCATCGACGTCATGCTGGCACCGGTGGCGGGGTTTTATGATCCCGACAGCTATGCCGCAAATGCCATCGACGTGGCGCTGTTCGTACTGCTTTTGGGCGGCTTTCTGGGCGTGGTGAATGCCACGAATGCCATCGACACCGGCATCCAGACGGCGATGGTGCGGCTGAAGGGGCGCGAGATCTGGATGATCCCGATCCTGATGTCGCTCTTTGCCCTGGGCGGCACGACCTATGGCATGGCCGAGGAAACGCTGGCCTTTTACGCGCTTCTGATCCCGGTGGTGATCGCGGCGGGGTACGATTCCGTGACCGGCGTGGCGATCATCCTGATCGGTGCCGGGATCGGCACGCTGGGATCGACAATCAACCCCTTCGCCACGGTGATCGCGTCTAACGCGGCAGGCATCCCGTTCACGGATGGTATTGCGCTGCGGCTGGTCCTTCTGTTGGGCGGCCTCGCGATCTGCGTGGCCTACGTCATGCGCTATGCCTCGAAGGTCAAGGCCGACCCGGCTCGGTCCGTCGTCGCTGCGCAACGCGACAGCGACCGGCAGTTTTTTCTGAACGAGACTGATGCAACGTTCGAGGAGCCGAAGCTGAGCGGAACTCAGAAGCTGGTCCTGATCCTGTTTTTTGCGACCTTTGCGGTGATGATCTGGGGTGTCTCCAGCCAGGGCTGGTGGATGGCCCGGATGGGCGCGCTGTTCTTCGGCATGGCCATCGTCGTCGGGCTGGTCGCCCGCATGGGGGAGAAGAAGCTGACGTCGTCCTTTGTGGACGGAGCGAAGGATCTTCTGGGGGTGGCGCTGGTGATCGGTCTGGCGCGCGGCATCGTGGTGATCATGGAGCAGGGCCTGATTGCCGACACGATCCTGAATAGTGCCGCCGATACCCTCGGCGGCCTGCCGGAAGTCGCGTTCATCAACCTGATGCTCTGGATTGAGATCGGGATGAGCTTTCTCGTGCCGTCGTCGTCCGGCCTGGCCGTCCTGTCGATGCCGATCCTTGCCCCGTTGGGGGATTTCGCGGGGGTCGGCCGTGATCTCGTGGTGACGGCCTATCAATCGGCGAGCGGACTCGTGAATCTGATCACGCCCACCTCTGCGGTTGTGATCGGCGGTCTGGCCATCGGGCGCGTGTCGTTCGACCGCTGGGTCGTCTTCGTCTGGCCCCTGCTGCTGATCCTCGTCGTCTTCATCTCGGCCGGGATCAGCCTGGCCGCCATTCTCTGATTAGAAAGAAGGAGGCATTCCAGATGTCTGAACCAAAATTGGGCGTTCATTCCGAAGCCGGTACATTGCGGCAGGTGATCGTATCGCCACCCGGCCTGGCGCATCGCCGTCTGACACCGGACAACCGCGAAGACCTGCTGTTCGACGATGTGTTCTGGGTCAAACAGGCGATCAAGGATCACGCCGTCTTTGCCGATGTCATGCGCGGCGAAGGGGTCGAGGTGTTGGATGCGATGGCGCTGCTGGGCGAGACGCTGGACATTTCCGACGCGCGCGCCTGGGTTCTCGACCACCGCATCACCCGCAATGACGTCGGCGTGGGGATGCGGGACGACTTGCGTGCCTGGATGGAGGGTCTGCCCGGCACGGAACTGGCCCGTTTGCTGGTCGGCGGCATCCGGGTGGACGATCTGCCTTTCACGCCCTCCGGCATGTTCGGCAGCTACCTTGGCCCCCACGGTTTCGTGCTGCCGCCGCTGCCAAATTTCATCTTTACACGCGACAATTCAGCCTGGGTTTATGGCGGCGTGAGCCTGAACCCGATGCATTTCGCGGCACGGCGGCCCGAAACGCTGCTGATGGCAGCAGTCTACCGGTTTTATCCGACATTCGCGGATCGAGTGCGGGTCTGGTTCGGCGATCCGACGCGGGAATTCGGGACGGCCACGCTGGAAGGCGGCGACATCATGCCAATCGGGCACGGTGTCGTCATGGTCGGCATGGGCGAACGATCGACCCCGCAGGCGGTGGGCCAACTGGCCGAGGCGCTGTTCGAGGGTGGCGACGTGACGCGGGTGATCGCCTGCCAGATGCCCAGTTCGCGCGCGGCGATGCATCTGGACACCGTTTTCACCCATTGCGGCGGCGATGTTGTGACCACTTTCAAGGAGGTGGCGGATGCGATCACCTGCTACGACCTGCGCCCCGGTCAGGGCAAGGCCGCGCTCGATATCCGCCGGGATGCGCGCCACATATTCGAGATCACCGCTGAAATTCTGGGCCACAAGAAACTGCATCTAGTGCCCACCGGCGGGGCCGACGCCGCGGAGCAATCGCGCGAACAGTGGAATGATGGCAACAACGTGCTGGCGCTGCGCCCCGGCGTCGTCATCGGCTATGACCGCAACGACGACACCAACGCCGCACTGAAGGAGGCCGGGATCGAGGTGCTGGCCATCCCCGGTGCCGAACTCGGCCGGGGCAGGGGCGGCAGCCACTGCATGAGTTGCCCGACGATCCGCGACGCAATCTGAACCACCGACGATAAGGAAATCCCATGTCCTACAATCTGAGAAACCGCCATTTCCTGGCCCTGCGCGACTTCACGCCGCAGGAAATCAGCTTCTTGCTGAAACTCTCCGCCGACCTGAAGGCGGCGAAATACGCCGGCACTGAAGTTCCGCGCCTGACCGGCAAGGAAATCGCCCTGATCTTCGAGAAGGACAGCACCCGCACCCGCGTCGGCTTTGAGGTGGCGGCCCACGATCAGGGCGCGCATGTGACCTATCTTGGCCCCTCGGGGTCGCATCTGGGCAAGAAGGAAACCGTCAAGGACACCGCGCGCGTGCTAGGCCGGGTCTATGACGCGATCGAATATCGCGGATTTGGTCACCCTATCGTCGAGACGCTGGCGCAATACGCTGGCGTGCCCGTCTATAACGGGCTGACGGACGAATTCCACCCGACGCAGATCCTTGCCGACTTCCTGACCATGCAGGAACATTCCGACAAGCCGCTGCGCGAGATCGCCTATTGCTTCATGGGCGATGCGGGCAACAACATGGGTGACAGCCTGCTGATCGGCGGGGCGAAGATGGGCATGGATGTGCGCCTGTGCGCGCCCGAAAGCCTGTGGCCGGGCCAGGCGATCCGCGACGAGGCCGATGACGTCGCCGTGCAGACCGGCGCGCGGATCACGATCACCGAGGATGTGGACGCCGCGGTGAAAGACGTCGATTTCGTCTATACCGATGTCTGGGTGTCGATGGGTGAGCCCAAGGAAAAATGGGCGGAACGGATCGAGCTGCTGACGCCCTATCAGGTGAATTCCGATGTGATGGCCAAAACCGGCAATCCGAGGGCCAAGTTCATGCATTGCCTGCCCGCCTTCCACAATGCCGAGACCGAAGTCGGCGCCGATATCGAAGAGGAATTCGGCATCACGGCGATGGAAGTCACCGAAGAGGTGTTCGAAAGCCCGGCCTCCATCGTGTTCGATCAGGCCGAGAACCGGCTGCACACGATTAAGGCGGTGCTCGTCGCCACGCTGGGCAACTAGCGGTGCTGGTTGTCGCCGCATTGGGGGGCAATGCATTGTTGCGCCGTGGCGAGCCGCTGACCGCCAAGGCGCAGCGCGAGAACGTCGCCACCGCGGCTACCGCGCTGGCGCAGATCATCAAGGCCGGACACCGGCTGGTCGTCACCCACGGCAACGGGCCGCAAATCGGCCTGCTTGCATTGCAGGGTGCGGCCTACAAACCCGATGCAGTGTTCCCGCTGGATGTGCTGGGGGCGGAAACCGATGGCATGATCGGTTACATGATCGAGCAGGCGCTTGAAAACGCCCTGGGCCATGACCGCCCGGTCGCGACCCTGCTGACCCAGATCGAGGTCGATCCCAAAGACCCGGCCTTCGCCAAACCCACCAAGTTCATCGGCCCGGTCTATGACAAGGCGGAAGCCGAACGGCTCGCGCAGGCGCGGGGGTGGAGCATTGCTGCGGATGGCGCGCATTGGCGCCGCGTGGTGCCGTCGCCGATGCCGAGTGGCATTCCCGACCTGAAAGTGCTGGAACTGCTGCTCGAGCAGGACGTGACGCTGATCTGCGCAGGCGGCGGTGGCATTCCGGTCGTCCGGCGTGCCGACGGTTCGCTGATCGGGGTCGAGGCGGTGATCGACAAGGATCACGCGACGGCGCTTCTGGCACACAAGCTGAACGCCGACGCGCTGTTGCTGCTGACTGACGTCGAGGCCGTGTTCCGCGATTTCGGCACCGAAACGCAATCGGCTATTAGGCAGGTGTCGCCGGAGGACGCAGTGCGTCTGGACTTGCCCGACGGCTCGATGGCGCCGAAGGTGGCCGCCGCCGCGACTTTCGTATCCGATCGTGCGCGTTTCGCCTCCGTGGGTCGCCTGGAGGATGCGCTTGCCCTGCTAGATGGCAAGGCGGGCACGATGATCGTAAACAACTGAAAACCAAAGGAGGATAATCCATGAAACGTCTGAAAGACAAGGTCGCCCTGATCACTGGAGGAGCGGCAGGCATCGGTCTGGAAACCGCCCGCCTCTTCCTGAGTGAAGGGGCCAAGGTCGCGCTTGTGGACCTCCACGTTGACGACCTGTCGGATGCTGCGGGGGATCTGGGCAATCCGGACGACCTGCTGACAATCGCCGCCGACGTCTCATCGGTCGAAGATTGCAAAAGATACGTCGCGCAGACCGTCGAGAAGTTCGGGCGCATCGACGTGTTCTTCAACAACGCCGGAGTCGAAGGCATGGTCGCGCCGCTGGTCGATCAGAAGATCGAGGATTTTGACCGCGTGATGGCGGTTAATGTGCGCGGCGCTTTCCTTGGGTTGCAGCATGTCTTGCCCGTGATGACTGGGCAGCAATCGGGCAGCGTGATCAACATGTCGTCGATCGCGGGCCTCAAGGGCAGCCCGAACGTCGCGCCCTATATCACGTCGAAACATGCCGTTGTCGGTTTGACGCGCGCCGCCGCGATAGAGGTCGCAGGCCACAACGTGCGTGTCAACTCGGTGCATCCCTCGCCGGTCAACACGCGGATGATGCGGTCGCTGGAGGAGGGGTTCAATCCCGGCCACGGCGAGGAGGTGAAGCAACAGCTTGCCGACACGATCCCGCTGGGCCGCTATGGCGAAAGCCTCGATATTGCCAATCTGGTCCTGTTCCTTGCCTCCGACGAATCCGCCTTTATCACCGGGGCGCAATATCCCGTCGACGGGGGCATGGCGGCGGGCTGATCGGATCTCTGCCCATAGGGGTCGGAACCGGCCGCCGGGGGCCGTTAGGTCGCCGTGAGCGTTCCGACCCCAAGTGCGGCGTTCGTGCGCGCAATCGACGTCGATGCGTCGCGCTCGGCCTCGGTCAGCGCACGGATCGCGTCGATGGTTTCGGGGATCACGATGGCCTGGTTGTCGACCATGTAGGCATAGAACAATTCGTCGCCCTCGACCGTGAGCATGTCCTCCCACAGCGCGACCTCGTAGAGGCTGTCATTGGGGCGTCCGAGATCGGCCATCATCTCCTTGACCGCGTTGAGCGCGCCCAGGCCCTCCGACATCTTGATCAACGCGATGCGCGAGGAGGCGCGGAACGCTTCGAGTACATCGTCTTTGGACGCCTTGCGCGGCATCCTGACCGACCAATAATGCAGATGGGCAAGGGTCTGCGGCACCTTCACGGCCATCGTGATCACGTCGAGATCGGGATCGACGCTTTGTGCATCCGGGCCCTGATGGCTGGGAATATCGGGTTCGGGCACAAGCGTGTTCATGATTCCACCCAGATGGCTTTCCCACGGGTCGGTGGCGCGCCGCAGGAGCGTTCCGCGCGCTGAGCCAAGAAGCCCTGCAACTTTCAGCGCTGTGAGGGTGCGGACGATCGACGTCGTGTTGCAGGACACCACGCGGGTGCGATCGCGCCCAATCGCGCTTGCATAGTTTGCTTCGGCAACAAAGGAATGGCCGGTCACCTCGTGTTTTTCGCCGCCATGAACGATGAACCGGATGCCTCTTTCGCGATAGGTTTCCACATTGCGCACAGCCACTTTCTTCGGTGTGCAGTCCACCACGATATCGGCAGAGCCAAGCAGGTCGTCGAGACCGCCTGCCACGTCGAGACCGGCCGCGCGCATGGCCGGGGCGCGATCCGGATCTGCCGCGAAAAGCGCGAAACCCTTCGCGCGCGCCATGCGGGCGCGCCAGTCGGAGGTGACATCCGCCACGCCAACGAGGTCCATGTCCTCTTGTGCGACCACTGCGTCTGCCACACGTTTGCCGATCACGCCGTATCCGTTTACGGCAACTCTGATAGGTCTCATGTCAGTCATCCCGCTCTCGTGAATTCTGTGCCGGTCGAAATATCCCAGGCGGATTCGCCTGCCTTGACCTTGGCGATATAGTCACGGGTCAGCGGAACCGCATCACGGCGCTTGGCAAGCTGGATCTGGAAGACCATCAACCGCCCATTCCGGAACGCCATTTCGCAGACAGCCAGATAGAATTCCCACATACGGCAGAACCGCTCGTCGTAAAGCATGCGCGCTGTTTCGCGTTCCTGGGCAAATCGTTCGGACCAGTGGCGCAGAGTCTCGGCATAATGCAACCGCAGGACCTCGACATCCGTGACCCACATTCCCGCACGCTCTGCTGCCGCGATGGTTTCGGACAGCGTGGGCAGATAGCCCCCGGGGAAGACGTATTTGCGGATCCACGGATCGCTGCCGCCTTTGGGCGCCATCCTGCCGATCGCATGCAAAAGTGCGACGCCATCGGGCCTGAGAACGCGCTGAAGGGTGGTAAAAAACGCATCGAATCCGCTGCGGCCCACATGCTCGAACATACCTACGGACACGACGCGATCGTATAGCCCATGCTCTTCGCGGTAATCGCGCCGTTCAAAGGCCACCTGATCAAACAGGCCGGTTTGCTGGGCACGTTCGCGGGCAGCGGCAATCTGTTCGGTCGAGAGGCTGAGCCCGGTCACGCGCGCCTCGTGTTGCTGGGCAAGCTCCATCGCCAGCCCGCCCCAGCCCGAGCCGATGTCGAGAACCTCCAGACCGGGTCGCATCAAGAGCTTTGCTGCGATGTGCTTTTTCTTGAAGGCCTGGGCCTCGTCCAACGTTTCGGTCCCGATCGGGAAGTAGGCGCAGGAGTATTGTCGATCCGCATCCAGAAAAAGGTCGTAGAGTTCGGTCGAGATGTCGTAGTGATGCGCCACGTTCGCGTGAGACCGGCTGATCGGATTATGATGCAGCCTGCGGCTCAGGAATGCGTCCAGCCAGCGGGTCAATCGTCTGCCAGGCAATGCGTCGATAGTATCTATGTCGGTCATGCAGATCGAGAGGAGGTCGCGCAGGCTGCCAGTTTCAATGCGCAGCGTCCCGTCCATATAAGCCTCGCCAAGTGCAATGCTGGGGTTCACCAGAAGTTGCACAGGCAGCACCTTTTCGGTCAAACGGACGGAAACGGCGGGTTCGCCGCCGGGGCCGAAATGCCACGTCTGGCCGCAGGGATCGTAGATGGTGAGGCGTCCGTTTTGAACGAGGCGTCGCAGCGATTTGGCGAGCAACCACATGGCCGCCCGTCCCGGTGCGAGACGTCCGGTTTCAATCCGGCTACCTTCTTGTTCAAAGCGTTCGTCGGGAGAGGTTTCGCTATTGGACATGATCGCTTGCTCCGTCTTGTTTTTTGTCGGCAGGCGGCGTCAACCGCCGCTTTCTGATAAAACAGACGAAAGATGACAAGGTTCATTACAGCGCAGCGGCCTGCCGACACGGTGCCCGCGGTGCACAGGCGTGCGTAGGCGGAACCCTTGGAAAATGGATCGGCGTGTCCTCGCTGGCGGACAATAGAACGCGATCCGTGAATTGCAGACACGCCGGTGAGAGAGGGCCAGCACATCGGGGCTCAGTCCGTCGTTTTCGCTCCGGCGTCGTCCTTCATCGCTTGAAAACGAGCGCGGGCCTTTTCCGCTGCGTCGCAATCGCAATCGAGAAAGCCATGAACCGGGCAGGTCAGGCACATCTGTTCCAACCTTGTCTTCAACGCCTGCCGACCCCGGTGAAGGCGGACCGTGATGTTGTTCAAGGTGATGCCAAGGTCTTTGGCGACAGCATCGCGCGGCTGCTCCTGAAGATCGACGCGCCAGATTACTTCGGCATATTCCGGTCTGAGCGTCGGCAACAGCTTGTACAGACAATTGCATATCGCCTCGTCGAGTTCTTCGTCGAACCCGTTTTGGACGCTGTCCAGGTCGGTTGGGGCCATGACTACCTCCCTCTGGCGCCTTCGCGAAACCTTGCGACCGTAGTCGGCGATGGACGACGCCAGAATCTGGCCGAGCCAGCCACGAACGGCGCGCACATCGCGAAGTTGCTCGGAGCGGTCAATGGCGCGCAGCATGAACGTTTGCAGGACATCCTCGGCTGCCTCCGGATCTCCCAGTCGCCGACGCAGGAAATTCAGGATATGCTGCCGACCTTCCACCAGCGAGCGACGGACAGCGATGTCCGCATCCTTGGCGGCTGTGTTGGGCTGATCTGCTGTGGATAACCGATCATTCGGGTCGTGATTCATGATACACCTCTGAAAAGTAAGACGCCGAACCATCGAGAACGTTACACTTTTTCGGGTGCTTCGGGTGACCTGATTGTTGGTGGTTTTGCTGTTGGGTATGCACAGGCGCGGTCTTTTGGAACCCGGGCCAACGGGCGTATGCCCAGGAATGCGTAAGGTTTCGGCTGCCGCAGCGTCTTCTTACTTCGCCCCTGAGTTGGCACATCGGAAAATTTCTGCAATTCCTGCCACTTCTGACTTGGAAAGGAAATCTCGATGTCGCCGACTGTCATAACCAAAATCGTTTTGGCCATGTTCCTGTGGGCGGCGTGCTTTCCGTTGATCACGGCGGGGCTGCAATACGCGCCGCATCTGACTTTTGCGACAATGCGCGCAGTTCTGGCCGGAGCAACTTTGGTGGGTCTGGCCATGATTTTGCGCAGACCATTCCCGCGCGGTTGGCGCACGTGGTTGACCTTGGGGATCGTCGGGATTGGTGCGACAAGTTTGGGATTTCTGGGCATGTTTCATGCAGCAGAATTCGTGTCTCCGGGCCTCGCCACGGTCATCGCAAACGCGCAGCCGCTGCTGGCCGCAATACTGGGTGTTGTATGGCTTGGCGAAAGGCTGCCGAAGGTCGGTTGGGTCGGCCTTTCGATCGGATTCATGGGAATCCTCGTGATCGCGCTGCCGCAATTGCTTGATGGAGGGCAAGAGGGGTCGGCCATCGGTTTCGCCTATATCGTTTTGGCCGCGGTTGGGGTGACCATCAGCAACGTGGCCATCAAGTCCATCGCCGGCAAAGTGGACGGGCTTTTTGCAATGGGGTTACAGTTGCTCATCGGCAGCGCGCCGCTCGCGTTCGCAGCCCTCGCGCTGGAAGATCAAAACGCCATTCAATGGAACGCGGTCTTCACGGCATCGCTTTTGGGGCTGGCCCTGTTCGGCTCAGCGCTGGTGTATTGGCTCTGGTTTTCCGTGCTGGAGGCAGTTGAGCTGAACCGGGCGATTGTGTTCAGCTTTCTTGTTCCAATCTTCGGTCTTTCAATTGGTGCCTTGTTTTTCGGGGAACGCCTGTCCGGGATTCAATTTTCCGGTATTGCGCTGGTCATTTTGGGGATCGTGTTCGTCAATCTTAAGGGAGCACGGCGGTCTCAAGGTCGATAATACAGAACAACCTGTTAACCTGTTTTCAAACGGTCGTTTTGGCTATTGTCTTCGTCGAAAGCCTGTTTGCTTCGATACGAATGTGTGTTGCTTATTCAGAGTGACGCGCGGAGGGGCAAATTGTTCTTAGAATGACTGCGCGCATTGTACGTTAGAGAGACAATGCTCGAATCAGCGCTGATCGCACCTTCGCAAACCTCTTGGAAAGGGCAGAGACATCATGGCATCGCAAGACAGTGGCAAGCCCGATGTGCCCGACGCTTCGCCGGAACGCGCCCTGTTGGACGGGCGCGGAGCGTTTATGGGATTTCTGGTCAAACGGCTTGGCAACCGCGCAGATGCAGAGGATGTCCTGCAAGACTTCTGCATCCGCGTGCTGTCACGCAAGGATCAGCTCCGAGAGGTCGAACGAATGGATGCGTGGCTCTACACAATCCTGCGGTCCACTTTGAACGATCACTACCGCAAAGGGACCCGGCGTAGCCGGCTGGCGGCGGCGGCGGCGCGCGAACCAGAGGAATGGATTGCCGATGCGCCCTCACAGATGGCGCGGCTGTGCACCTGCCATGGCGGGTTGATTTCCGAACTGCGCCCGGCGGAGTCCGAACTGATCCGGCGCATAGATTTCGGCGAGGAGGATCGAGAGACCGTGGCAGCCGATCTGCGGCTTAACCGCAACGCACTTGGTGTCCGGCTTCACAGGGCGCGCACTGCCCTGCGCGAGGCGCTGACGGCGCATTGCGGCTCATGCTGCCGAGAGGACCGCGAGGATTGTTCCTGTCCGCCCAGAGGCTGCGCGAACGTCGTACACGAGACTGATTGCGAAGACGTGGGACAGGAACACTGATCGCCCTGTCGGCGGGTCTGTAACGATTTCCTTCTTCCGGCGTCTTCTTCTGTGACCAAGCCCGAAGGCTCAACCACAGGAGTCGCCTAGCCATGCCACGCAAGACGATGGATCGGAAATCAGGGGGAACCCGTCACTCATCATCCGACGACGATGATCTTCGGATCTTGTTCTCGCAAATGACCTGTGCCTGTGCCGAGACCTGCGGGCATGCCGACGCCCCGATGGCGCGGGCGTTGTTCAACCGGGTCGAAATGATGAACCAGCCCCCGTCACTCGCGGCGCGCGCGTTGGGCATCGAGCCCGGCGATGCGTCCTATCTGCTGACCGGTCTGCGCGAGGATGTCGCGGAGGATCTCGTGCGTGTGATGCTCGCTGGACGACCCTCCATAGACACTACCAATCAAGAGGAAGCTGATGATGAATAAGAGCCTGCGCCTTGCGACAGTGACCCCGGAACAATTTCTTGCACCCGTTTCCGGTAACGCAACGACCGCTAGTAACGTGCCTTACGTCCAAGACGCCTTTGAACGCTGGGTGCTGCTTCTCGACACGCTGCGTGAACGCGCCGACAATATGATCGCGCATGAGCGGCAGGGCATGCCGCCGCTTCTGGATTTCGATTACGAACTGCTGCTGGACGCACGCACCTTTGAGCGGTCGGCCAACTACGCGCTGCTCAGGATCACGCGGGTCGGCGACGATTGCTGGGACGATTGCGTGGACGAGGCCAAGCCGCCGGTGATCGTGATCGATCCGCGCGCCGGGCACGGGCCCGGTATCGGCGGCTTCAAGCGCGACAGCGAGGTCGGCATGGCGATGCACGAAGGCCACCCGGTCTATTTCGTGATCTTCTATCCCGAGCCCATGCCGGGTCAGACGCTGTCGGACGTGCATTATGCACTGCGCGATTTTGTATTGGAGGTCGCGCGCCGTCACCCGGACACAGCCCCCGTGCTCTACGGCAATTGCCAGGCCGGTTGGGCGGCCACGCTGCTGGCGGCGGATTGCGACGGCCTGACCGGTCCGATTGTGCTGAATGGCTCACCGCTCAGCTATTGGTCGGGCGAGGCGGCAAGCAGCCCGATGCGGATGATGGGCGCGCTCTCGGGAGGGGCCTGGGCCGCGCATATGATATCCGATCTGGGCGATGGCCGGTTCGATGGCGCCTGGCTGGCGCAGAATTTTGAGACCCTGCAACCGGAAAAGGCGATCTGGGATAAGTACGCGACCCTCTTTGCCCATGCCGACACAGAGCGTGAGCGGTTCGTCGAATTCGAACGCTGGTGGAATGGCTACTACACGCTCAGCCGTGAGGAAATCCTCGGCATTACGCAGAACCTGTTCATCGGCAACCGGCTGGAACAGGGCGAGATGCAGCTGGATGCGCATTGCACCGTCGATCTTAAGCGCATCAGCAATCCGCTGATCATCTTCGCCTCGGACGGTGACAACATCACGCCGCCCGAACAGGCAATGGGGTGGATTGGCAAGCTTTATCCCGATACCGATGCGCTCAAGGCAGCCGGGCAGCGCATCGTCTATATGACGCATCCGCGTGTCGGGCATCTGGGCATCTTCGTCTCCGGCTCCGTCGCGCGGCTCCAGCATCGTGCGATTCTGGAAAGCCTGGACGATGTCGAGGCCCTTTCCCCGGGTCTCTACGAGATGGTGATCGACAACCCGTCGGGTGACCCGGACTGCGAGACCGGCGATTTTGAGGTGCGATTCGAACCGCGCGAGGTCGATGATCTGGGCATTGCATCGGACGATGCGGCCTTGAAACAAGTGGCGCAGATATCGCGGATCAACGAGGCGGTCTATTCGATTTTCGTCAGTCCTTGGATCCGCGCCGCGACGACCCCGGCCAGCGCTGAGGCGCTCCGTGCGCTGCACCCCATGCGCTGGACCAGAACGATGTTCTCCGAACAGGTGAACCCGTGGATGGCCCTGATCAAGTCCACCGCCGAAACGCTGCGCGAGACGCGCTCACCATTGCCGGACGACCACCCCGCGATCGTGGCCGAGCGTGCGCTGTCGGCGCGCACCGGCGAGGGTATAGGCGCATGGCGCAAGGGACGCGATGCCTGGATCACCCATGTCTTTGGCGCGATGTTCGGCAATTTCCCGTTCGCCGCAGCAACCACACAGGCGGAAAAACCGTCGGCCTCATCAAAAAAAGGAATGAACAATTATGGAATGGCTTTTTGAAAACTGGGTTTTGGTTCTCGTCTTCGGCGGAATGGCCGCAATGCACCTTTTCGGGCACGGACATGGCGGACACGAACATGGCAAGTCGACCAAGCGTCATGGTGCGCACGACAAGAAGACCGAAGCTTCCGCCGATACCGAGGCAACGTCCAAAGATGCCTGACTTCGCCGAATGCTGCGATCCTGCGGAACTGCTTGATCTGTCCGGCCGGAAGGGTCTGGTTGTCGGCATCGCCAATGATCGCAGTCTGGCGTGGCCTGCTGCCCTGCATTTCCGTCAAGCGGGTGCCGAGCTCGCCATCACCTATGTCGATGAGCGCACCAAACCTCATGTGGTGCCATTAGCTGCACGTCTCGAAGCGCCGATCCTGCTGCCCTGTGACGTGAATGCGCCGCACGAACTCGACGCTGTCTTCGACGCCATCACGGACCGCTGGGGAAAATTGGATTTCATCCTTCATGCCGTGGGCAGCGTGCCGCCCGGCGACCTTCATGGCCGCCTGACTGACTGTTCGGCTGCAGGGTTTTCCCAAGCGATGCATGTGTCCGTCCATTCGCTGATCCGCATGGCGCATCTTGCCGAGCCCCTGATGAAAAGCGGCGGCAGCCTGATCACTCTGAGCTATCTGGGTGGCGAACGTGTGGTGGAGAATTACAACGTGATGGGGCCGGTCAAGGCGGCGCTTGAGGCCACCGTGCGCTATCTGGCTCACGAACTCGGGCCGTCGAACATCCGCGTCAACGCCATTTCGGCGGGACCCGTGATGACCCGCGCGGCGTCCGGGTTGACCGGCTTTGCGGGTCTTCTGGACGCGACCGCGCGAGTTGCCCCATTGCGGCGCAACGTCACGGCCGACGAGGTGGGCCGCGCCGCCCTGCTGTTCGCCAGCGACTATACCGGCGGCATCACGGGCGAGGTGCTGCATGTCGATGCGGGTGTTCACGTCGAAAGCCCTGTCGCCGCAGCCAAAATGAACGTCAAATCGGAGGAATCATGATGCGCCAGACCATTGACGAAACCAATCAATTGCCCGCAACAGAGCGCCGCGATTTCCTTTATTATGCAACGGCCTCAACCGGCGCGATTGCCGCAGGCGCGGCGGTCTGGCCGTTGATCAATTCGATGAACCCCTCGGCCGACGTGACCGCGTCCGGCACGGTCAGGGTTGATCTTTCCGGCGTCGAACCGGGCCAACGTATTACCGTGAAGTGGCAGGGCCACCCGGTCTTTGTCTGGCGCAGGTCTGAGGCAGCGATCCAGGCTGCACGGGCCGTCGATCTCGACCAGCTTCCCGATCCTGTTGACGAAGCGGTCGAGAATCCGAACGCAAGTAGTGAAGAGCCAGCGCTGGATGAGAACCGCGCGGCGGGCGAGGATGGCGAATGGCTGGTCGTTATCGGTGTCTGTACCCATCTCGGCTGTATCCCCTTGGGCCAGGATGGGTCGGCGGTCGGCGAATTCGGCGGTTGGTTCTGCCCGTGCCACGGATCGCATTACGACACCTCGGGCCGGATCCGGAAGGGGCCGGCCCCACGCAACCTCGACATCCCACCTTACGATTTGGGCGACGACCTGCAACTCGTTATCGGCACCTGACGTGCTGAACAAGCCAAAACTCAAGAAGGAGACTATGACATGCTCGCCAAGGATATCATGACAACATCGGTGATCTCGGTCCCGCTGGAGGGACAAATCGAGGACGCGGTACGCTTGATGCTCGACCACAATATCAGCGCGCTGCCCGTCGTTGACGCCGAGGGCGACCTCAAGGGACTTGTCAGCGAAGGCGACCTCATGCGGCGTGTCCGCGAAACAGACGGACCACGCCGGTCATGGTGGCTCGAGGTGCTTGGCGGGGCAAGCGAATCCGCACAGGATTTCGTGAAGCTCAAAAGCCACCGGGTCGAAGACGTGATGACAAGGGATGTGGTTTCGGTAGAAGAGGATACGAATGTCGCGGAAATCGCGCGTCTTCTGGAAAAGCACCGGATCAAGCGCGTGCCGGTGGTGAGATCCGACAAAGTGGTCGGCATCGTCAGCCGTGCGAACCTGCTCCACGCCTTGTCGGCGCTTCAGGATGGGGCGCTGCCGGAGCCGTCGGAGGACGACCGCGTGCTGCGTGCGAAGATTGAAGAGGCTCTGAAAGAAGTGCCCGGTGCAGCGGTCAACCTCATCAACTACACGGTGGACAAGGGGAATGTCGCCGTCTGGGGTGTCGCCGACAGCGATTTCGAGGAGAATGCGATCCGGGTTGCCGTCGAAAACGTGCCCGGTGTCAGGATGGTTGAGGTCCATATGGGACGACTGCCGGCCTGGGCTTACGGGATCTGACTCACATTGCGCAGATAAACCCGGCCTGGCAGGACGCCCGCCCGCTTCCATCAAACGCCATTCCCGAAGAGGCCGACGCAATCGAAGGACTGCTGGTACCGAGCTATTCGCGCAAGTTTCAAAAGAGGCTTGCCTGTCTGCACGCGGGACTGATCGGGATGGCACAGACCTGCGTTTATCTGACGTCGCCCTATTTCGGTCCGGGCACCGTGGTCGACCGGGCGCTTCAGGATGCCGCGCGTCGCGGCGTGGACGTCCGTCTGCTGGTGCCTCGCACGAGCGATCCTATGGTCGCTGGCTGGGCGACGCGGGCGGCATATGCGCAGCTTCTCTCGGCGGGCGTGAGGGTCTACGAGTATCTGCCCCGTCCATTGCATGCCAAGACGTCGGTCGTCGATACAGGCTGGTCGATCATCGGGTCAGCTAACCTCGACTACCGAAGCCTGTTCGTCAATCAGGAGCTGGTTCTGGTCGCACATGACCGCGTCCTGGCAGGGCAGTTGCAGGCGCAATATCTGCAAGATCTTTCGGATGCCCGCGAAGTCACTCTTCGGGCTTGGCATTCCCGCAGCTGGCGCGCGCGAGGTTTCGAGGTGATCGGATGGGCCGCGCGGCGGCTGCTGTAACCTATGGCACCGGTCAGCCGACAGCCTGCCGGGATGCAGTAACTCTGTCTGCAATATCGACGCCTTCCTACGGCAGAGCGATACACTTGCTCCTGTACTAACGAAGACCGACAGGTTGCCAACCTCTGTAATGCTTCCGGTCGGGGCGCGTCTATAGAACGAAACCAAACAAAAGGAGGTCCAGATGGACGACCGATCAACTTCTCAGACGCAAGACACAGCACAGCAAAAACAGGGCGGATGTTGCGGTGGCAAGACCGATGCGCAGCCGAAAGCAAATGTCGAACCGCAGGTCGCGGAACCCGCAAAGGCAAAACCGGCCAAATTCGGCTGCTGCTGCGGCTAGGGCCGAGGCAAAGCCACCGCAGGATGGGCGTCTGGCGCTTGGTGCGCCCATCCTGAACCGGCGCCGTCCAGCGGATGTGTTCGCGCTCCGTCCGAATCCACGACAAGAAGGGAGAAAGCCATGATGCCCATTTTCTATTTCACCGCAGTCGCGGTGATCCTTTTCCTGGCCCTGCGCATGACGTGCGGGGCCTGCGTCATGGGCGGGCCTGCCGGGGCAGGGCGCGTGCGTCTGCCGGTTGTGCCGCTTGGTTGGGCGCTGAGCCTGTTCCTGGCGCTGACCTACCTTGTGTGCATCGCATTCGATCTGATCTTTCCCGCCTATGCAATGTATGAAACCTGGTCCGGTCTGCTGCCCGGTTTCGTCTGGCTGACCCCGGTGGGCTTCATCATCGGGCTGGTCGAGAGCTTTCTCTACGGTTGGTACGCCGCGCTGATCTTCGGCGGCCTTTACAACGCCATCGCGGCAAGGGGAACAGCGACATGATCCCGACCGCACGTCCGAAACTGCGCTTTCTTGGCGCCGCCGGGACGGTGACGGGATCGCGCTATCTGGTCGAGGCCCTGGGGCGGCGCATTCTGGTCGATTGCGGGCTGTTCCAGGGCTTCAAGCAGTTGCGGGCGCGCAATCGCAAACCTTTCCCTGTGCGTGTCAACACCATCGACACTGTGCTGCTCACCCATGCTCATCTGGACCATTCGGGATATCTGCCGACACTGATCCGGGCGGGGTTTCGCGGGCGGGTTCTTTGCACAGAAGCAACGGCAGATCTGTGCGGGCTTATTCTGCCCGACAGCGGCCATATCCAGGAAGAAGAGGCGCGCTTTGCCGCGCGGAGGGGATATTCCAAACACAAGAAGCCAAAACCGCTCTATACGCTCAAGGATGCAAAGGCCGCGCTGGACCGCTTTGATCTTCAACCGTTCGACCGGCGAATAGATTTAGGCGACGGCATCGCGGCCCGTTTCATTCCGGCGGGGCATCTGCTCGGGGCGGCGCAGATCCGGCTTGAGGTCGGCGGCAGGGTTGTCCATTTCAGCGGCGATCTGGGCCATGATCCCGATCCGCTGATGCGACCGCCCCAGCCATTCGGCGGAGCAGATGTTCTGGTCTGCGAGTCCACCTATGGCAACCGGTCCCATCCCGACGTGGACCCAGAAGCCGAACTGGCCCCGATCCTCAAACGCACCTTTGCCCGCGGCGGCACGGTGCTGATCCCGTCCTTTGCCGTCGGACGGGCGCAGGGGCTGATGCTGTACATTGCGCGATTGATGGAGCGCGGCGATATTCCCTATGTCCCGGTGTTCCTCAACAGCCCGATGGCGGTGAATGCGACCGAGATCTATCACCGTCATCACGCCGAGCACCACGTCAGCCGCGAAGACTGCATTGCGATGTTCGAGATCGCCAAGAGGGTAAACACGGTCGAGCAATCCAAGGAGCTGAACACGCGCCAGGGCCCGATGATCATCGTCTCCGCCAGCGGAATGCTGACCGGCGGGCGTATCCTGCACCATCTGGCCAGCTTCGGCGGCGATCGGCGGAACGCGATCTTGCTCTCCGGTTTCCAGGCCGGCGGCACGCGTGGCGCGGCGCTGGCCGGGGGCGCGCGGACATTGCGCATGTTCGGACGGGAGTTCCCGATCGAGGCCGAAGTGGTTCAGCTCCAGTCCTTTTCCGGACATGCCGATGCCGATGAGATCCTGCGCTGGATGTCCGCCGGTCCCGCCCCCGAGATGACCTATCTCACCCATGGGGAACCTGTCACCGCCGACACCCTGCGATTCCGCGTCGAACACGAGCTAGGGCGATCCGTGCGCGTGCCCGAACATCTCGAATCCGTCTACCTGGACAGGCCGCGATGACCGAAACGCTTGCCCTGGTCTCTTCCCGCATCGACACCTACCGGCAGCCGGTCGTCTACATGCATGAAGACTGTCACGTCTGCCGTTCCGAGGGGTTTGCTGCCCAGACACGCATACGAATCGACCTGAAGGACCGCTGGATCATCGCGACCCTGAATGTCGTCCGCCGCGGAGCATGGCTTGCCGTGGACCAGGCGGCATTGTCCGTTTCCGCCTGGGCCGCGCTTGGCGCTGAGATTGGAGACGAAGCCGCTTTCTCGCACCCTGAACCGCCCGCTTCGGCGTCTATGATCCGGGCGAAAGCCTATGGCGAGCGGCTGGACCGGGCCGGGTTCGCGACGATCGTGCGCGACACGCTCGACAGCCGGTTATCGGATCTCGACCTTGCCGCCTTCGTGACCGCCTGCGCCGGCGACAGGCTGAACGAGGCCGAAACCGTGGCGCTGACCCGCGCCATGAAGGAAGCAGGGCAGACGCTCGACTGGGGGCAGCACACTGTCCTCGATAAGCATTGCGTCGGCGGATTGCCGGGCAACCGCACGACACCCATCGTCGTCGCCATCGTCGCGGCGGCGGGGCATCTGATCCCCAAGACGTCGAGCCGTGCGATCACATCGCCTGCCGGAACCGCCGACACCATGGAGGTAATGGCGCCCGTCGCGCTTGACGCCGCCGCGCTGCGCCGGGTGGTCGAAGCCGAGGGCGGTTGCCTCGTCTGGGGTGGCGGGCTCGCCCTCAGTCCTGCCGACGATCATTTTATCCGTGTCGAACGCCCCCTCGATTTCGACTCCACCGGTCAACTCGTAGCGAGCGTACTGTCGAAAAAGGCGGCCGCCGGTGTCACCCATGTTCTGATCGACATGCCGGTCGGACCAACGGCCAAGGTGCGGTCTGCCGGAGCGGCGGAGGCACTCGGGATACGGCTGTCTTCGGTGGGCAAGGCGTTGGGTCTGAACCTGGCGCTACATATCAGCGATGGCGTGGCCCCGGTGGGACGTGGCATGGGCCCGGCGCTGGAGGCGCACGACGTGCTCGCGGTTTTGCGGCGCGCGCCGGATGCACCTGGCGACCTGCGTGCGCGGGCGCTGGATCTGGCCGGACATCTTCTGGACCTCGCACCGCACGCCGTTGCTGGGCGGGGGCGGGACCGCGCGCAGGCGCTTCTCGATAGTGGTGCAGCGGAGGCAAAGTTCATGGCAATTTGCGCGGCACAGGGCGGTTTCCGCAAACCCGGAACCGCAGCGCAGCAGATCGAAATACGCGCCCCTCATGCGGGCCAGTTGACCGCCATC
>NZ_JACIYP010000084.1 GCF_014359905.1 Hoeflea sp.
TCTTTGGCGCCAACGGCGCGCCGCCCTCGTTGTGTGAGCGGTTTATAGGTCCCACCCACACAATGAGTCAACAGCCTTTTTCATCAAACTGACATTTTTTTGACTGTTCGGGAAAACCCGGGCCGGAAAGCCCGGAGTTGCGCGGTTCAGCTGCAATATCATATAGATAAACAGGCTGGAGCGGCGGCCTTGAACTGACGCCCGGCTTCATTGCAGGCGATATTCAACCGTGAATCGGCAGAGATCCGGCAATACACCCCGACCGCCGCTTTGAAAGGCGTCAATCCAGGCCCTCGAACAACGCCCAACCGGCCGGGTCTGGATCGGGCATACTTGGTAGGGGGAGATCAAAGGAGCGACAGCCCGTTTCCAGGCCTGCGCAGCATCGTTCCGGGTGCTCGATCGCACGCTCTATAGGGATGTATATGCAGACCACAGATCCGGATGGCCATTTCGGGCAGTGATCGTTTGCCACTGACCACAGTCCAGCTTAGCGTTTGGCGCAATCTACCAAAGGAGCCTTGATGACCACCGCCCCTCACCTTTTTCAGCCGCTGACCCTTCGTTCAGTCACATCGCGCAACCGTGTCGTGATCTCCCCCATGTGCCAGTATTCAGCCCATGACGGACATATGGACGACTGGCACTCGGTTCATCTCGGAAGATTCGCCATCGGCGGAGCGGGGATTGTCTTTACCGAAGCCACCGCTGTGCAGAAGCGCGGCCGCATTACCCATGGATGCCCCGGCCTTTGGACGGACAGCCAGATCCCCGGTCATGCCCGCATTGCTCAGTTCGCGTTGCGCAACGGCGCCCTGCCCGCAATCCAACTGGGTCATGCAGGCCGAAAGGCCGGCATGCAGCGTCCCTGGTACGGCAATGGCCCCCTGAACGAGGCTGATCTTGCGCGGGGTGACATGCCCTGGACACCGGTTGGCCCCTCCCCCGTGCCGGTTGGTGATGGCTGGCCGGTCCCTCACGCGCTGTCAAAGGCCGATATCAGCGCACTCATTGAGGATTACGCTTCTGCCGCAGCGCGTGCGCTGGCAGCAGGCTACAAGATCGCCGAAGTCCACGGCGCGCATGGTTATCTGGTGCACAGTTTCCTGTCGCCGCTCTCCAACAAGCGCACCGACGAGTATGGCGGCAGCCTTGCCGGCCGCATGCGGCTGGCGCTTGAAATCACCGAAAAGGTCCGTGCGGTCTGGCCTGATGACCTGCCGCTGTTCTTCCGAACCTCAGCCGTCGACGGCACGCCGGAAGGCTGGTCGCTCGATGACACGGTTGTTCTGGCGGGTGAGCTCAAGCGTTTGGGCGTCGAGGTGATGGATTGCTCATCAAGCGGCATTGCAGGGGCCGCGACGGCCGGCGGCGGCCAGAAGCGCCAGCCCGGGTTTCAGGTGCCCTATGCCGCGCGCGTGCGCAGGGACGCAGGCATGACAACCATGGCCGTGGGGCTCATTACCCATCCGCAGCAAGCCGAGACCATTTTGGCAGAAGGATCGGCGGATCTGATCGCGCTTGGCCGCGAGGCGCTTGTCGATCCGAACTGGGCGCTGCATGCCGCGCGCGACCTTGGTCACGACCCCTTGTATGAAACCTGGCCGCAGCAGGCGGGCTGGTGGCTGGCCGGCAGGCAGAAAACATCTGATTTCTACCAGCCTGAAACCGTTGATCCGACAGCGTGAGGGGGCGAGCACGCACCGGCTTGTTGCTTACGCCTGACCCGGCAACTCGCCGACTAGGATTGCGCGGAAATCATTGACATTGGTTCCGGTCGGGCCGGTGACGAACAGATCGTCGATGGCATTGAAAGCGGTCCAGGCGTCGTTGGCCGCCAGGCTTGCCAGCGGATCTATGCCCTTGGCCCTGAGCTGGCTCGCGGTATCCGGGCCGGCGAAGGCGCCGGCATTGTCCTCCGAGCCGTCAATTCCATCGGTGTCGGCGGCAAGGGCTGCAATCCCCTCGATACCGTCAGTCGCGGAGGCGAAGGACAACAGGAACTCCGTGTTGCGTCCGCCCCTGCCCTTGCCGCGCAGCGTGACCGTTGTTTCGCCGCCCGACAGAATCACTACGGGCTTGGCGAAGGGACGGTCGCGGCTTGCCACCTCCCGGGCGATGGCCGCGTGGACCAGCCCGACATCACGCGCCTCGCCCTCGATGGAATCCGACAGGATCACGGCTTCAACGCCTGCGCTTCTTGCCATATCCGCAGCCGCCTCGAGCGACAGTCCGGCAGAAGCAATGATGCGGGTTTCGTTGCGCGCGAAAACAGCGTCGTCCGGACGCGGCGGCAAGTCCTTGCCGCTTTCCAGATGCTTCCGAATGCTTTCTGGAAGCTTGATGTTGCGCGCGGCCAGCATCGCCTGAACCTCCGCCAGCGTCACGGCATCGGGTACTGTCGGACCGGATGCGACCTGACAGGCCTGATCGCCAGGCACATCGGAGACCACCAGCGAAACGACCCTGGCCGGCCAGGCGGCAGCGGCGAGCCGGCCGCCCTTGATCCGGCTTGCATGTTTGCGAATCGCGTTCATGACCCCGATCGGCGCGCCTGACGCCAGCAGTACTTGGTTGAGTTCCTGCTCATCTTCAAGGCTCAGCCCTTGCGGCGGCGCAGGCAGAAGCGCGGAGCCGCCGCCGCAGATCAGCGCCACGACAAGATCGTCTGCAGTCAGCCCCGAAACCGTATCGAACAGCGCCTGCGAGGCTGCCAGCCCGGCGCGATCGGGCACCGGGTGGCTGGCCTCGATCACCCTGATGGATTTGCACGGCGCGGCATAGCCGTAGCGGGTCACCACCGTGCCGGTCAGCGGCTCATCCCACAGATCCTCAAAAGCCGCAGCCAGTTGCGCAGCACCCTTGCCCGCGCCGATGACCACGGTTCTGCCCTTGGGTTTCAGAGGAAGCGCATCCTTGAGTGCACGCCTGGGATCGGCGCGCAGCACGGCGGCCTTGAACAGGCCGGACAGGAATTCTCGTTTTCGAAACTCAATCATATTTCAATATCACACACAAATACGCCACCTGCACCGCCCTCAAGCCGGGCCACGATCTGTGCTCCGATGGCCTTATGAACACTGTCTTCGAGATAGGCATTTCGAACGGTTACGTCGGCGAAGTCAAACCAGAACATGTCGTTGAACCCGCGCACCAGCGGGAGTTCGACACTGACATTGCGCCGATGCTGGAATTCGAGGATGCCGTCAATGCGATCGGAGAGGCCGGCGAGTTGATCATAGATCGCCTGTTTATCGGTCTCGGTAGTGCTTTTGGCGAATCGCAAATGCACGAGGTGACGGATCATGGTCTGGCCTTTCGTGGAGAGATATCAGGTGCAAAGCCGAGTTTGGGCCGGTTGGCCGCCACAAGCCCCGCGAAACCGCTAAAAGCTCGATCAGTCCTTGTCTGCGCCATCTCAAGCGACTGTGTCGCAGTCAATGCTCTATGCTGTCGCGTGCTCGGCTTCAATCTGTTTCCAGCAGGCTGCAAGCTCTTGTTCGGCAAGCCGACTATCATGCAGCAATTGCTTGAACACATCATGGACCGCATCCGAATTCGCGATCTTGCACGAGGCTTCAACGTCCTTGGCCTGTCGGACAACTGGCCAGGCGCCAACAAAATGTGAAGCACTGACCAGCTTGTGCGCCAGTTCGGACATTTCCGTCAACTTGTCTGTCTCCTGAATGGATGACGGATGAAAGGACGCCGGCCAACTCGGATCTTGAGAAGGGTTTTTCCAGGAAAAGGCTCACGTCGGGTTGTTTCGTGATCGGATAGACAGCATCGGCGTTTGGAGGACTGGCCTGGGCGATCGCCTCCATCGATTCAAACAGGCTGCGATAGCCCTGCGAAAGGTCAGGCAGCTTGTGGCGATGCCCTTATGGCAATCAATGCAGGTATCCCCGCGCTCGAACCCGGCCCTCATCAACCTGCCAGCTTCGGGTTTCTGCTTGCGAAATCCATGTGCGATTCCTCGTGGCAGTTCCGGCACTCAAGCGATTCGTTCGCTTCCATCGTTGCCCAGACCCCTTTGTCCATTTCCGCACGATGGGCCTCGAATTTCTCGGGTGTGTCAATCCACTTGGTGAAATAGTGGCTGTAAAGCTCCTTTGATGCCTGCACCTTGCGAATGATTTTCGGCACCCACTGCTTCGGCACATGGCAATCCGGACAGGTTGCCCCGACGCCTGAAGCGTTCATGAAATGCGCCGATGTCTTGTATTCCTCGCAGGAATTGTCCCGCACATCGTGGCAGGAAATAGAGAATTCCTGCGTGTTGGTATGTTCCAGCGCGGTGTTGCCCCCCCCAGAAGATGATGCCGCCTGCAAAGCTGCCGACCACGAGCACGCCAAGCGAAACCGCTCCGGCGGGGCCTAAAAACCTGTTCCAAAGTCGCCTCATCATCGGTCAGCCTCCGTGTATGCGGCGTCTTAGACGGTGGCTGTAAATGGGGCCGGGTCCTGCAGCGCGATCAGCTTCTGGACTGTCTCGCCGGCCGGGAATGGCAACCGTTTGATCGCAGCATTGACGTCCTGATCGGGCGGTTGCGCAACAAGATAGGACTCGACCCCAAGGCTTCCACGCTCATCGTGACCGTGCATGGGGTGGGCTACCTGTTCATGGGTTGAAGCAAGGGCAAGCAGGAACGCAGATAGCGCTATTCAGGACGCATCAAGAGGGGGCAACCTGATCCACGATCGCGTGAGGCAGTATGAAGAGGCCGTTGGATGGCTTGACGCCGACGCGCAGCCGGCACCCGAACGTCTCGGACAGTGCTGCGTCACTCATGACCATATCAGGCGTCCCCGCAGCCACAACATTGCCGGAGGACAGGAGCGTGACCCGATCGGCAAACATGGCCGTCAGGTTCAGATCGTGCATGACGGCAATGACGCCGCCCCCGCGCCGGGCATAATCGGCCGCCAGTTCCATCACGCCAATCTGATGCCTGATGTCGAGGCTCGAGACCGGCTCGTCCAGAAACAACCAGCAAGGCCCGGCATCGTCGACCGGCTCCCAGATCTGACAAAGGACCCGCGCCAATTGCACGCGTTGGCGCTCGCCTCCCGAAAGCTCCTGATAGAAACGCCCTGCAAAGCAGGCAAGATCGACAGCGGCCAAGGCCTCGGTCACCCGAAGGTCGCTGGAGGCGCGATCAGCGGGTGGTCCTGACCGGGCGGAAATGCCGATGCGCACGACCTCCGCCACCGTGAACGGAAAGCTAAGCATCGTTTCCTGGGCCAGAACGCCGCGGCGGGCGGCCATCTGATGCGGTTTCAGACCGGAAATATCATGACCGTTGAGGCGGATCGTCCCGGCATGGGGCAGGTCGCCGCACAGCGCCTTCAGAAGCGTTGTCTTGCCCGAACCATTCGGTCCGGCGATTACGCTGATACACCCAGCCCTTGCCTGGAAATCAATGTCGCGGAGGACGGTGTGATGGCCGTATCTGACGGTCAGGTTCTCGGCTTCAACTGTCAATGCAGCACTCACAGGTCGACGATCCCGCGTCGGCGCAGCAGGATCCAAAGAAAGAAGGGCGCGCCGATCGCGGCGGTGACAATGCCAATCGGCAATTCCGCCGGGGGGACAATGGTTCGGCTGATGCAATCGGCGAGAATGAGAAACACCGCGCCCAGCAGACCTGCGGCAGGAAGCAGAAAGCGGTGATCCGGCCCGATCAATAGCCTCAGGGCATGCGGGACGATAATGCCGACAAACCCGATGCCGCCGGAAACGGCGACAGAAGCACCCGTCGCCGCAGCGATTGCGAAGATGGCGACATTTTTCACAAGCTGAACCGAAACACCCATGTGAACTGCGGCGGCTTCTCCGAAGGCGAGCGCATTGAGCCCGCGCGCGAGATAGATGCTGACGCAAAGCGCCGGCACGATGATCGGGACAATCGAAACGATTTTCTCCCATGTGGCGCCCGCGAGCGACCCGAGGCTCCAGAAGGAAATCTGGCGAAGCTGCAAGTCGTCGGCCACGAAGATGAGCAGGCCGGTCATGGCAAGGGCGAAAGCGCCAAGCGCGATGCCGGCAAGCAGCATGGTTGCAACCGACGTGCGGCGCTGCCGCGTGGCGATGCTGTAGAGAATGTAGGTCGAGGCAAGCCCACCCAGAAAGGCCGCGAATGGCAAGGCGTTGCCCCCTGCAACTTGCGCGTAAGGCGCAAGCACCGTGCCGCCAAGGACAATGATTGCAACCGCCCCCAGGCTCGCCCCGGCCGACACGCCGACGATACCGGGATCGGCCAGCGGGTTGCGGAACAGGCCTTGCATCACCGCGCCGGAAACCGCAAGCGCGGCGCCGATCATCGCCCCCATGATCACCCGCGGCAGGCGTATGCTCATGATCACGATCTGATCAACAGGCTTGAGACCCTGGCCCCCGTCAAGGCCAGCCCAGGTCATCAGGATGCGCAGGGTCGGCACATCGGATGCGCCGACCTGCAATGCAAATCCCATGGTCAGGACCAGAAGCGCGGCCAATCCGGCGATCGCAAAACGGGCGCGCGCCGAACGGTCCCCCTCAAGGGATATCTGCTGCGGCAGTCCCGTGTGTTTGTAGGATAGACGCTGCAGCATTCTCAGTTGCCCGGCGCCGCAACATCGCTGTAGAGGCTTTTGCCCAAGGCACGCGCGGCCTCTGCGGTCCTCGGTCCATAACCGAGAATGAAGAGGCCATCCATCCCGGTAACCCTGCCGGCCTTGCCGGCGGGAGTCGCGGCGATAGCCGGATGCGCGAGCACCTCAGCATCACTCGACGGATCCCGGCCGCCCCTCATTCTCAGGATCACATCGGGAGCAGCCTCGATCACCGCCTCGTTGGAAACTTCCTTGTAGCCATGAAAGCCGGGCATGGCGTTGATGCCGCCTGCGAGCGCGATGATGCCATCGGCATGGGTTTTGTCGCCGGCTGCCATCAATCGTCCGCCCTGAACGGAGAGAAGAAAGAGCACCTTGCGCTTGTCCACGATCCCCGCCGCAGCCGTTTCGGCCGCCGTCAAATCAGCGCCGACTTTGGTGGCAAGCAGTTCTCCGGCTTGCTCGCGCCCAAGCGCTTTAGCTGTGGCGCGGATCTTCTCGAGAATCGAGCTGCTGTCATAGCCATCCGGTATGACGACGACGGGAATGCCAGCCTGGCTGATGACGCTGGCGGCCTCCGGCGGGCCGAATCCTTCGAGCGCCAGGATCAAGTCGGGATTGACCGACAGGACCCCCTCCGGCGAAAGCTGTCGGATATAGCCGACATCCGGCAGATCGCGCGCTGCATCGGGAAACAGACTTGTGCTGTCGCGTGCGATCAACCTGTCTTCCTCGCCGAGCGCATAGACGATCTCGGTCAGTGAGCCTCCTATGACGACGATGCGGCTCGGTTCTTCGGCCCGGGCGGCGACGCCAGTCCAAACTGTGCAGAAAAAGGCCGTGATCGCCATGGCGCTCAGGATCAGCCGGCGCCGGTTCAGCCTCGCAACCGCGATCATCCTGCCACCCGCTCATTCTGTTGCAGGCGTGGCAGTTGCTCCATGATTATCCGCCAACCCTCGCGCTCATCCTGACCTTCAATCCGCTTGCCGAAGAACTGGACAATGAGATCACCCGCAGCGCTGTAGGCCTCGAGCGAGGTGACGTGGCCTTTGTCTGTCGGCTTGCGAACAGCCCAGACCTCTTTCACATGGTCCTGGCGCAGATGCAGGTTGAACCCCGGATCCAGCACATTGAGCCACGGCCCCATTTCCTTGATCGTTTCGACCGGTCCGGAGTGGATCTGGATGCAGCCGGGATTGCCGACGAAGCACATGATCGGCAGCTTCTCGTTTGCGGAAAGCCTGAGCATTGCCCCAATGGATGACGGATCGATCTGCCAGGCGAAATCGTCGCCGACACCACGCACTGCATCAATGCGATCGAGGTCGAGCTTCTTCAGGATCGATACAAACTGGTGGGTATCGGTCATGCGGCTCCAGCGGTCACGCAGTTCATCATGGATCGCCGCAGTCCCGGGTCGTTTTGCCGGAGCCGTCCTGGCTTCAAGCACCACGGAGGCCGATTGGTCTTCGTGGGCAAAGGCGGCAACCAGGTCGCGCCATGCGGCAAGGTTGGTGGCCGCGCGGGAGTGGATCTTGTGAACGGCCTCGCCATGGGCGTCAAAGAACTGCAAGCTGTGACGAACTGCATCTCCGTCCTGCGTTTCCGCGGCGAAAGCATGGACCCAGTACCTGGAAAACATACGCATATCAATGGCGTCGCCCAGCATCATGGCGGCATGCTTGCCCGCGTGGAACGTGTCGTAGACGCCGGTCTTCTCATGCACGGCGCTTTCGTTGCGCGTGAGCGCCATCACTTCACCCAGCGCTTCCAGAGCCGGAAAGATCAGGTTGAAATCAGCCTTGAGGCGTGTCGTGCCTTCGCCGCACCAGGCCGCAACATAGTCGGCCTCCGCGATGTCGAGCGAAGCCGCCAGATCGCGCGCACGCATTTTCGGGTTTTCGGCCTGCGCCGCGCGAATCGCTGCAGGATCGAGTGTCTTTGCCATTGCCGAAGCCTCTTACTTATTGAGAATCAGTTTGCCCTGACGCGTGATCTTCAGGCGGTACAAAGCCCCCTGGTGCATGATGCCGATCTCGCTCGCCGCACCAAAAAGCTGGGTGCTGTCGAAGACCGGCATCTTTGGCGCAAAGGATGTTTCGATTGCCCGCACGGACGAGGGCTGGAGCGATCCTGCGCGGTCGTGATCGTGCTGGCTTTTTGTGTTGTTCATGGTTTGAAAATCCCTCGTCTCGCTGGGCTGGCGGCGTGCTGGCTGGGCGAGGGTTGATGGCTGTTCGTTATTTCTTGACAAGAATTATCATGTTTTATATCGAACACAATAGTTGAGTTAAAAATTCATGTTTATTCTCTCCCATCAGCATGCAAGCGAGCCCCAGGCCAGCCAGCGCTCAACGCAACAAACAGGAGTAGCGTCATGGGTTTGGCAAAGCGTAATGTGCATCTCATGTGCAGTATCGCGCTCTGTGTTGCGGTGATCGGACAAAGCGTCCATGCCCAGGAGGCGTCCGTCCTGGAGAAGGAGCTGGCGCCAGCCGGCCTTCATCTCGAACTCAATCGTCTTGAACAGAACGGCGCGGCCTGCCGAGCCACCCTGATCGTCAGAAACGGATTTGAGGCCGGTCTCGACGAGACCGGTTTCGAACTCGTGATGTTCGAAAAGGCCGGGCTCATTAGCCTCATGACCGTTTTTGATTTCGGCATGTTGCCCGCAGGCAAGACCATGGTCAGGCGTTTCGACCTTCCGCAAACCGAATGCAACGGACTGACCCGCATTCTCGTCAATGGTGTGTCGCGTTGCGCTGGCGAGGGCATTGTTGTCGCCCGATGCCAGACAAATTTCACCACTGCCAATCGTGCCGAAATCGAATTCGGCCGCTGAAACCAGAAGGGCACCCTAGATGCCGCCAACCAGCACCATCATTTCAACAATCGGCGGGTTTCTTCAGCTCGGCGGTCCCGTTGTTTCCATTCTCCTGGCCGTCTCGATCATGAGCCTCACGGTCATCCTGCTGAAAACCTATCAGTTTTCGCGCGCAGGCGTGGGGTCCCGCAGACGGTCGGAACAGGCTGTTTCGCTGTTTGCCTCTGGCCGGGTCTGCGAGGCCCATGATCTCGCGGCGCAAGGCCGAAATCCCACCTCCGAGACGGTTGCGCAGGCCATCAGCCTGGTGATGTCGAACCGCCTCGACAAACACGCCATTGAGGAACGGATCGCCCGCGTGGCGACTGCACGACTGCACGAGCTTCAATCCGGCTTCCGCTTCCTTGACGCCGTCGCGCAGCTTTCGCCGTTGATGGGGCTTTTCGGGACGGTGCTTGGCATGATCGAGGCCTTCAAGAATTTGCAATCCGCCGGCGACGCCGTCGACCCCTCGATCCTGGCCGGCGGCATCTGGGTGGCATTGCTGACAACCGCAGTGGGTTTGGCCGTTGCCATGCCGGTATCGCTGATCCTGACATGGTTCGAGACCCGGGTGGAAAACGAACGCATCGCCATTGAAACGCTGACGACCGATATTCTCGCTGGCGCCACCCCGCTGGTGACAGCGCCGCTAACAAGAAGCAGGACCGCGGAGGCCCAGCTTGCGACTTGATCTTCCGGTCCGCCGCCATTCCAGGCTCTCGCTCACGCCGCTGATTGACGTGATCTTTCTGCTGCTGCTGTTTTTCATGCTGTCCTCCACCTTCTCCCGCTATTCCGAAATCAGCTTCTCAGGGGGCGGCAGCACGACAAGTCCGCTCCCGCAACCCGATGTGATCCTGTTTGTGGCCGAGGGTGAACTCAAACTCAACGGCGTGGTTCAACCACTGTCATCAATTGGCGGCGCCCTTGCCGAATTGAAGGAAGCCGGTGCCAGGCATCTCTTGGTGATTGTCGGCGTGAATGCCGCCTCGCAGGATTTCGTGGCCGTAATGGCGGAGATCGGGAAGACTGAGATGCCGGCCACGGTTGCGAGGCAGGCGCAATGATGCGGATTGCCCCCACGCGGACGTCACGCAAGCCCGAAAACACCGTGCCGTTGATCAATGTTGTGTTCCTGATGCTGATTTTTTTCCTGGTCGCAGGCACGCTGGCGCCAGCGCCTGATCGAGAGGTCGATTTCATCACCCTCGCGGCCACGGATCCGGCCTCTCCACCTGATATGCTCTTCGTCCGCAAGGATGGAACACTGACCTGGCGCGGTGAGGCACTGCCCATCAACGATCACGTCCTGCGCTGGCAAAGCCTGCAGCAGGAAAGCTCGGACCCGCGCCCGCTGCGAATCGCCGCGGACCGGACCCTTCCGGCCATCGATCTGCTCGAAACCATCGATCGTCTTCGCAAGGCCGGCATCGACCGCATTGTCCTTATAGCGGAACGGCATCCTGAATGAGACTTACCCGTATCCAGACGCTGACAGCTGTGGCACTTTCGCTGGCCGTTCATGTGGCGGGTGCCGCGATCTTCATTCCACCGGAGGCGACGATCGAGATCGCCGGTGGCACCGCAACGAGCCAACTGGTCATCGGAACCGCATTCGATGACAGCCTGATGGCAGGAGAGCCCGGCGAGGTGCTCGAGCCCGTCGAGACGCCGCCGAACGATGCGGAAGCAGTCGATCCCAGCGAAACGGTTGCTGTCGAACCGGTGGAAACGAACGAAGCCGAATACACACCGGAAGCAGCCACTCAGCCCGTTCCATCGCAACACCTTCCGGCGAGCACAGAAAGGCCTCTCGAACCAGGGCCGGTTCCGCCTGACCTGGCTTCTGTCGCCGAGCCAGCGCCAGCCCTTTCTCCCGCACCTTCCGAACCGGTGCAAAGCCAGGCGCCCGACACACTGATTTCCGCTCCCGCGATCGAGGCCATGCCTGCGCAGTCGGAAGAACTGGCATCCCTCGCCCCGGCAAGGGAGATCGAGCCCGTAGCAGAGCCGAAGCCGGAGATTGCCCTCCCCGAGAACATACCGCTGCCCGTGCCGCGCCCCGAGCCGCCGCAAACCGCAAGAGCCGAATCCAAGCCCCCTGCTCCTGCCCCGCAGACGGCAAAGGCCACACAGACCAAGCCCAGAACGTCCAAGAGGGATCGTGAAGCGCAACGTGCAGCATCCCGACCTTCAAAGGCTGGCGACGGCGGCCAGCAGCGCGCGACGACCAGCAAGGCTTCGAGCGGATCGGTTGCGGCCAAACGCGCTACCGCCGCCGGCAATGCAGCAGTCTCCAATTATCCCGGAAAGATTGCCTCGAAGCTTCGGCGGGCGTTGCGCTATCCCCGCGAAGCGAAGCGGCAGGGGATAAGGGGCGATGTGGTCGTAACGTTCGTTGTCGCCGGCAATGGCGGCGTCAGCAGCGTCCGGATTTCGCGAAGCTCCGGCGCGCCGGTTCTTGACAGGGCTGCAGCTGATGCAGTGCGGCGTGCCGCACCTTTTCCGCCGATCCCAGCCGGCGCCGGCCGCGCAAGCTGGTCCTTCTCCGTCCCCCTCGGCTTCACGAGGTAAGCGCGAGCTTACATTTTTATTTCAACAATCCGATATCTTGAAGAAGACTATGACCGAGGCGAGTTGATATCGAGCGGGCCCAAACGTTTCGCTCGAGCTCTATGCACAAGAAGACTCTCGCCCGCACACTGAGTTTGCGGGGCTTGCATCAGAAACCTGCCCCCCGGAGAAGTGACGTTAAGCGTCCGGCGTCCAGACTTCGATGTGATTGCGGATGGCGAGGACACCGTCCGTCATGAGCGCGATCTCGCCGCACTGGACAATTTCTTCTTCGCGCGCCACGCGCCCCGCAAGGGTCACCTGCCCGCCAATGGCCGTGACGCGGACGTCGACAGCGTCGACCTTGCTTGCGTTGGCCAAGGCGGAGGCTACGTCAGACTCCAGTTGCGCATCAACGGTCGGATCAACATCCTTCTCCGGAGGTTCGCCAAAATAGAGCCGGTCCTTGAACACCATGGGATCATTCCTTTGCTCGGGAGCCATGCTCCGCTTCGCCGTCGCGAGATCCCGGCCTCCTGGACAGACTCGCTCAGCAGCCACGGTTCCCATCTCCAGACAGATGTCTGCTCTCCATAAACGGCAGTTAAGCCGGAAAGGTTCTCGTCCTTCCGGCCTATGCAGCGATCCACTCTATCAGGTATGACGGATGGCTGACGATCGAGAGCTGTGGCAGAGGGCTTCCGGATCTCGCGGCGGCCACCAAAGTCTGGAGGGGTTTTGCCGAATCCCTGGAGGCTGCGTATCGGGAAGGCTACAAGCACATCGGCAAGTCCCTTGGAGTCAGCAGAAGAATCGCGACAGGTAAGGACATGAAAAGCGGCTTTGAAGCCTCATCGACATTGGTCACCGGATTCCGGTGCCCTCACCCCGGCCTGATCACCAACAGCCGCCACACGGCGGCAGACTGAACACTGGAGGAGAAACCAATGAAGACCATCAAGGGCCCGGCGCTGTTCCTGGCGCAATTCGCCGGCGACGCGGCGCCGTTCAATTCCTGGGACTCGATCACCAAATGGGCCGCCGAGTGCGGCTACAAGGGCGTGCAGGTCCCGAGCTGGGACGGCCGCCTGATCGATCTTGAAAAGGCCGCGTCGTCGAAGGACTATTGCGACGAGTTCAAGGGCGTGGCGCGCGACAACGGCGTCGAGGTCACCGAACTGTCGACCCACCTTCAGGGCCAGCTTGTCGCCGTGCATCCCGCCTATGACGAGGCCTTCGACGGGTTTGCGGCTCCGCATGTGCGCGGCAATCCGAAGGCGCGGCAGGAATGGGCGGTCAACCAGGTGCGCATGGCGCTGACCGCATCGCGCAATATGGGCATCAACGCGATGGCGAGCTTTTCGGGCGCCTTGGCCTGGCCCTACATCTATCCCTGGCCGCAGCGGCCGGCCGGCCTTGTCGAAACCGCCTTCGACGAACTGGCGAAACGCTGGCGCCCGATCCTCGACCATGCCGAGGAGTGCGGTGTCGATGTCTGCTACGAGATCCATCCGGGCGAGGACCTGCATGACGGCGTCACCTTCGAGATGTTCCTCGAGCGCGTCGGCAACCATGCCCGCTGCAACATGCTCTACGATCCGTCGCATTACCTGCTGCAGTGCCTCGACTACATCGACAACATCGATATCTACAAGGACCGGATCAGGATGTTCCACGTCAAGGACGCGGAATTCAACCCGACAGGACGGCAAGGCGTCTATTCGGGTTACCAGCCCTGGGTGGACCGGGCCGGGCGTTTCCGCTCGCTGGGCGACGGCCAGATCGATTTCGGCGCGATCTTCTCGAAGATGGCGGCCAATGATTTCGACGGCTGGGCCGTGGTCGAGTGGGAGTGCTGCCTCAAGCACCCCGAGGACGGCGCCCGCGAAGGCGCGCAATTCGTCTCCGACCATATCATCCGGGTCACCGAACGCGCCTTCGACGATTTCGCCGATGGCGGCGCCGATGACGCCGCCAACCGCCGCATGCTCGGCATTTCCTGAGCGGGAGAACGACTATGGCTATTGAAGGCTCCACCACCACTGCCTCCAGGCGCATCCGTCTCGGCATGGTCGGCGGCGGGCGCGACGCGTTCATCGGCGGCGTCCACCGCATCGCCTCGCGCATCGATGACCGCTATGAGCTGGTCGCCGGCGCATTCTCGTCGACACCGGAAAAATCCCTGGCTTCGGCGGCCGATCTTGGCGTCAGCGCTGACCGCGCCTATGGCGACTATGTCGAAATGGCCAGGCGGGAAGCGCGGCTCAAGAACGGCATCGAGGCGGTCGCGATCGTCACGCCGAACCACATGCACTATCCGGTGGCGCGCGAATTCCTCAAGCGCGGCATTCATGTGATCTGCGACAAGCCGCTGACTTCGACGCTTGCCGATGCGCGGAAACTGGCCAAGGCGGCGGAGAGTTCAGGCGCGCTGTTTGTGCTCACCCACAATTACACCGGTTACCCCATGATCCGGCAGGCGCGCGACATGATTGCGCAAGGCGAGCTCGGGACGATCCGGCTGGTTCAGGTGGAGTACGCGCAGGACTGGCTGACGGAAAACCTCGAGAAAACAGGACAGAAGCAGGCCGGTTGGCGCACCGATCCGGCGCGCTCGGGGCTCGGCGGCTCGACCGGCGACATCGGCACCCATGCCTTCAACCTGGCGAGCTTCGTGTCAGGCCTAGAGCTCGACCAGCTCTGCGCCGATCTCGACAGTTTCGTCGAGGGCCGGCAGCTTGATGACAATGGCCATGTGCTGATGCGGTTTGCCGGCGGCGCCAAGGGCATGCTCTGGTGCAGCCAGGTGGCGCCGGGTAACGAAAATGCGCTGAAGCTGCGCATCTACGGCGAAAAAGGCGGGATTGAATGGGCGCAGGAGGACCCGAACTATCTCTGGCACACGCCTCTGGGGCAGCCGAAACGGCTGCTGACGCGCAACGGCGCAGGCGCCACGGCTGCCGGCCAACGGGTCAGCCGCATCCCCGGTGGCCACCCGGAAGGCTATCTCGAAGGCTTCGCTACGATTTACAATGAAGCCGCTGATGCCATTGTCGCTCACCGGACCGGCAAACCGGTTCCAGATGGCGTGACATTCCCCGGCATTGAAGAGGGACTTGCCGGCGTCGCTTTCGTCACAGCCTGCGTGGAGTCCTCCCGCAAAGGCGGAACCTGGGTGAACTTCGGCAGTTACACGAAGCGCTGACACCTGCCGGAAGGATGCCGATATGATGCCGACTTGCCGGGGAGGCCGACACTTCCGGCGCGGACCGCAACCAGACACATCAGTGTATCCATGGCCGGATACTAAAGTGGCGCTGACCGCTTCGGCTTTCGGTCGTCGGCAGTTACCGTAATGTGGCGGAAAATTCCCTGCTCTGCACAAATGCGATGTCACCCGGGCAGCCTGCCGCCAAAGCTGACATTCTTCTCCCGCTTGAAGATTGCGCGGAAAGGAGAAAATGCCCCGGAATTACAAGCGTCTCTTCAGAAGACGCGAGATCACTCCGACAATCCCCTCCCGGAACAGCAGCACGCCCAACACAAAGATCACGCCCTGGATGATTGTCACCCAGGCGCCGAACGTGGCGAGGTAGTTCTGCATGGTCACGATAATGGCTGCTCCAACGAGCGGGCCGAAGATTGTTCCCATGCCTCCAAGCAGCGTCATCAGCACCACTTCGCCCGACATGCTCCAATGCACATCGGTGAGCGAGGCAAGCTGAAAGATCTGCGACTTGGTGGCGCCCGCAAGCCCTGCAAAGGTGGCCGAAAGGGTGAACACCATGAGCTTGTAGCGGTTGACCTGATAGCCGAGCGAAATCGCCCGCGGCTCGTTCTCGCGGATCGCCTTCAGCACCTGGCCGAAGGGCGAATGCACGATGCGGTAAAGCGCCAGGATGCCGCCAAAGGTAATCGCCAGCACGAAGAAATACAGCGCGATATTGTCCTGCAGAGAGAACATGCCGAACAGATCGCCGCGCGGCACGCCCTGAATTCCGTCCTCGCCGCCGGTGAACTCCGCCTGAAGCGCGAAGAAATAGACCATTTGCGCGAATGCGAGCGTCACCATGGCGAAATAGATCCCCTGGCGGCGGATCGCAAGCGAGCCTATCGCCAGTCCCAGCAGCGCAGCCGCCAGCGTTCCCGCCAGCACCGCCAGTTCCGGGGTGAAGCCCCAGACCTTGGCCGCATGGGCCGCGACATAGCTCGCTCCGCCAAAA
The DNA here is from genome assembly GCF_014359905.1 of Hoeflea sp. Classification (GTDB taxonomy): domain Bacteria; phylum Pseudomonadota; class Alphaproteobacteria; order Rhizobiales; family Rhizobiaceae; genus Hoeflea. Next base: position 16,240 of record NZ_JACIYP010000084.1, read on the forward strand.
TAGGCCGCATGGCCAAAGGAGAGCAGGCCGCCAAAGCCGAGCAGCAGGTTGAAGGCCGCTGCGAACAGCGCAAAGCACATCACCTTCATGGCGAAGATCGGGTAGACCATGAACGGCAGCGCGATCAGGAAGGCGAGAAGAACCAGAAAGATCACCTTGTGAAGCCGCGGCATCCCGACTTCCTTGAGGAATCTCACGTCCTGGCCTGATTCATTTTCGGTCATCGCCATTACGCAGCCCTACCGAACAGGCCCTCGGGCTTGATGAGCAGAACGATCGCCATGATGACGAAGATCACCACCGCCGATCCTTCCGGATAAAAGACCCGGGTGAGCCCCTCGATCAGTCCCAGGCCGTAGCCCGTGACGATTGCCCCCATGATCGACCCCATGCCTCCGATGACGACGACGGCGAAGACGACGATGATCAGATCCGCCCCCATGTTGGGGTTGACGGCATAGATCGGCGCCGCCAGCACGCCGGCGAATGCGGCCAGCGCCACGCCGAAGCCGTAGGTCAGCGTGATCATCCGCGGCACGTTGATGCCGAATGCCCCGACCAGCGCCGGGTTTTCCGTGGCCGCGCGCAGATAGGCGCCAAGACGGGTCTTTTCGATCATGAACCAGGTGCTGAAACAGACGACCACCGAGGCCACCACGATCCAGCCGCGATAGTTCGGCAGAAACATGAAGCCGAGATTCTGCCCGCCCGACAGGGCCTCCGGGATCTGATAGGGCAGGCCCGAGATCCCGTAATAATTGCGGAACAACCCCTGGATGATCAGCGCAACGCCGAAGGTCAGCAGCAGGCCATAGAGGTGATCAAGCTTGTAGAGCCGCGACAGCGCCACCTTCTCGAGAACGATTCCGGTCGCACCGACGATCAGCGGCGCCAGAACAAGCGCCGGCCAATAGCCTATGCCGAAATAGTTCAGCAGCATCCAGGCGACAAAGGCGCCCATCATGTACTGCGCGCCGTGGCTGAAATTGATAATGTTGAGAAGACCGAAAATAACCGCCAGCCCCAGCGACAGCACGGCATAGAACGATCCGTTGATCAGGCCCAGCAAAAGCTGTCCCATCAGAACCTGCGGCGGAATTCCCAATAGTTCGAACATGAACGGCCCCGGTCAGTGAGTACGGTGCGGCACCCCGACCAGGTCGGGATGCCGCATTGTATCATTTGGTGAAGTTGCATTCGTCGCGCATTGGCAGGAACGCATCTTCGCCCGAGATCGCAGCGATCTGATTGTAGAGATCCCATTCGCCGGTGCTTTCGCCGGGCGCCTTCACCTCGAACAGGAACATGTCGTGGATCACACGGCCGTCGCCGCGGACATAGCCCTTGCCGAACAGCGGATCGTCGAACTCGGTGGCCTTCATCTTGGCCACGACTTCCTTGCTGTCGGAACTGCCCACAGCCTCGACGGCGCGCAGGTAGTGCATCGTGGCCGAATAGACCCCGGCCTGAACCATGGTCGGCTTCGAGCCCTGCTTCTCCTCAAACCGCGCGGACCATTCCCGCGTCTTGTCGTTCTGGTCCCAGTAGAAAGCTTCGGTCAGCGACAGACCCTGTGCAGTCTCGGCGCCCAGCGCGTGGACGTCGGTAACAAACATCAGCAGGGCTGCAAGCTGCTGCCCGGCCTGGGTGATGCCGAATTCCGAGGCCTGCTTGATGGCGTTCACCGTGTCGCCGCCGGCATTGGCGAGGCCGATCACGTCGGCGCCGCTGCCCTGGGCCTGGAGCAGGAAGGACGAAAAGTCGGTCGCCGGGAACGGCACATTCACCTGGCCGACAACCTCGCCGCCCGTGGCTTCGACCACGGCGGTCGTGTCGCGTTCGAGCGCATGGCCGAAGGCGTAGTCCGCGGTCAGAAAGAACCATTTCTTGCCGCCGGCCTCGGTCACGGCCTTGCCGGTGCCGTTGGCGAGAGCTGCGGTGTCATAGGTCCAGTGGATCGTTGTCGGCTGGCACTGCGCGCCGGTCAGGTCGGTCGTGGCCGCGCCCGAGTTGAGAAACACCTTGCCGGCCTGCGCCGTGATTTCCGCCACAGCGAGCGCTGCCGACGAGGTCGGCACATCGAGAATGGCGTCAACGCCTTCGGCGTCATACCACTGGCGGGCGATATTGGACGCAATGTCAGGCTTGTTCTGGTGATCGGCCGAGACGATCTCGACAGCAATGCCCTTGTCGGCGGCGCCGAAATCCTCGACCGCCATGCGCGCGGCCACCACGGAGCCTTCGCCCGACAGGTCGGCATAGACGCCCGAACGGTCGTTGAGCACGCCGAGCTTGATGCTGATATCCTGGGCAAGCACCGGGCCCGCCGTCATTGTCGCAAGCGCCAGGCTTCCGAGTGCAACTTTTCTGAACATGATATTCTTCCTCCATTATACGCAACAAATGCGCGATTGGTCACGATAACTTACACGCCCAGATAGCCGTGCAGCTTGTCGATATTTTTGTCGAGCTCGGCATTGGGGATCATGTCGATCACCCGGCCCTGCTCGACCACGCAATGCCGGTCGGCAACCGATGCCGCGAAGCGCAGGTTCTGTTCGACCAGAACGATGGTGAACCCCTCCTTCTTCAATTCGCGGATCGTGACGCCGATCTGCTGCACGATCACCGGGGCAAGGCCCTCGGTTGGCTCATCGAGCAACAGCAGCTTTGCGCCGGTGCGCAGGATGCGGCCGATGGCAAGCATTTGCTGCTCTCCGCCCGACAGCTTGGTGCCCTGGCTGCGGCGGCGCTCGAGCAGGTTGGGAAACAGCTGATAGATCCGTTCCACGCTCAGTCCGCCCTCGGCGATGCGCGGCGGCAGCATCAGGTTTTCCTCGACATTGAGCGACGAAAAAATGCCGCGCTCCTCCGGGCAGAAGCCGATGCCCAGCCGCGCGATGTGACGCGGCTGAAGCGCGATCGTCTCGCTTCCGGCGAACCGGACCGAACCGGTGCGCTTGGCCAGGAGGCCCATGATCGCGCACAGGGTCGAGGTCTTGCCGGCGCCGTTGCGCCCCAGCAGCGTGACCACCTCGCCCTCAGCCACATCGAACTCGACGCCATGCAGGACGTGGCTCTCGCCATACCAGCCGTTCAGGCCGCTGACTGTCAGCAAGGCGTCGCCGCTTGACACCACTGTGTCGTTCCGGATCAACGTCTCACCCATGTTCGGCTCCGATATAGGCTTCGATCACCGCGGGCGATTTGGAAACGCTCGCATAGTCACCCTCCGCCAGCACCTCGCCGCGCGCAAGCACGGTGATCTTGTCGGAAAGATCCGCCACGACCGACAGATTGTGCTCGACCATCAGCACGGTGCGGTTCTTGGCAATTCTGCGGATCAGCGCCGAAATCCGCTCGACATCCTGCTGGGCCATGCCGGCCATGGGTTCGTCGAGCAGCAGCATTCCTGGATCGAGCGCCAGCGTCGTGGCGATCTCCAGCGCCCGCTTGCGCCCATAGGACAGCTCGCCGGCGCGATGGTTGGTGAATTCGCCCAAGCCCACATCCTCGATGAAGCCGCGGGCATCGCCGTCGAACCGCGTCAGCATCGTTTCCGAACGCCAGAAATCGAAGCTTTCGCCGCGCTTGCGTTGCAGCGCGATCCGCACGTTTTCGAGAACGGTCAGGTCCGCAAACACGGCCGATATCTGGAATGACCGGACCATCCCGAGTTGCGCAATGTCGGCAGGCGACATTTTGGTGATGTCACGGCCCTGATAGGTGATCCGTCCCGCCGTTGGCTGCAAGAACTTGGTCAGCAGGTTGAAAAAGGTGGTCTTCCCTGCGCCGTTCGGACCAATCAGCGCGTGAATGGTTCCTTCTTCGACCTCCAGGTCGACCTTGTTGACAGCCACAAAGCCCTTGAACTCCTTGGTCAGTCCCTCGGCTTTCAGCACGATGCTCATGAAAGCGTCACGGCACTCGATCGGTTTATCGCCAAAAGCACTGGCTGGATCCCCCCATCTATGTTCTCCCATATTGACCCCAACGCTATGTCCCGGATTGGAGGGTGTCAAGGAGTGATCGATGTTGCGACGGTCTATCTCGCGGCCATTGCGGACGCGCCTTCTGAGGGACAATCGAAAGACAATTATCGAGGACGCAGGCGACACCAACCACAGGCGGGCGAAGCCAGGCACCATGCAACGCGCGCAACGGAGCGCCGGGAGGTTAACGCGGTTTGTGTTCGTCTGCATGCGCGGAGCGACTTTGCGCGACACATCACGTCAACTGAAATCCAGCTGCGTGCCGCTCAAGCCGAAGGACCGGTTGATACCATTCACCTGTGAGGCTGCGCGGGACAATCTTAGCTTGACCAGCGCGTCTGTCGGACTCAAGCTGAAAAGAGGAAACCGAAAACGAGGATTATCCGCTTATGCAAAAAGCAACGAATATCCTGGCCGAGACGGTGAGCCGATGACTTCAGACCCGACCGATCAGACGGAAGTTGTGACATTTCTCAGCGATCCGGAAACCTACGGAATCGACACAGCTGTCGAGACAATCACAACCCATTCGGCCTACGTGTTTCTCGCCGGCAACCTGGCGTTCAAGATAAAGCGCGCGGTCAGATACAACTACCTCGATTTCAGCACGCTGGATGCCCGCCGGAAGGTTATTGCCCATGAACTTGCCCTGAACGCCCCGGCTGCGCCTGCAATCTATGACCGCGTGGTGGTGATCACCCGCGAGGGACCGGGCAGGCTGGCTCTGGATGGCAAGGGAGAACCTGTGGAATATGCCCTGCGTATGCACAGGTTTCGCCGCGAAGACGAGCTGACCTCGATCGCTGACGCCGGCAACCTGACCAATGATCTTGCTGAGAAGCTGGGTCATGTCATCGCCGGCCTTCACGCCGTCGCCGAGAGACGCCCGCCCGATGGCGCGGCGCTGATTGGCGAGATCATCAGCGAATTGCGCGAGGCGCTGGACCCCATGGGATCGACTCTGGGCCATGACAGGGTGGCGAACTATTTCGATCAGGTGGGCCAAGCCTTTGACGACGTCGCATCACTTTTGACGCAACGGTCCGGCGAAGGGCGCGTGAGGCGGTGCCACGGCGATCTGCATCTGAAAAACCTGGTCATGATAGACGGGCAGCCGGTGCCCTTTGACGCGCTCGAGTTCGACGAACGGCTCGGGATCTGCGATGTCTTTTACGATTTTGCCTTCCTGGTGATGGATCTGCTGCACCGGGGACTGGCCGGCCAAGCCAACGTCTTGCAGAACAGCTATCTTGCGATATCGCGAGATTTCACCGGGCTTGCCACTCTGCCGCTGTTCTTGAGCATCCGCGCCGCGATCCGCTGCATGGTTGCAGTACAATCCCTGTCAGGCGCAATTGACAGAGATATCGCCCGTGACGCACGACGTTACCTTGAGCAGGCCACAGGTTTTCTTTCTCCATCGCCACCAAGGCTGGTGGCCATCGGAGGACTTTCCGGCACAGGCAAGACCACGATTGCTGTTCGTACCGCTCCGCGCCTGGGGCCTTCTCCCGGGGCTGTCCACCTGCGCAGCGATCTGGAGCGCAAGGCGAGGTTCGGTGTCGAGCCGTTGGTCAGGCTGCCTGAAGAAGCATACCGGCCCGAAGCCAACAGGGACACCTACACCCGGCTGATGGACACGGCTGAGCAGGTCCTGCTTGCCCGGCACAGCGTCATCATCGACGCAACCTTTCTGGCCGGAGCTGACCGCGAGGCCGTCGGGGCGCTCGCCGCTCGCATGCGTGTCCTGTTCAACGGCATCTGGTTGAACTCCGATGCTGCCACGCTCGAACGCCGTGTCGCCACCCGCACCGCTGATGCTTCCGATGCGGATATCGATGTGCTGCACGCACAGCTCAAGCGCGGGACCGGGCCTGTGACCTGGACCGAAATCGACGCCAGCGGCGATCCGGATCAGGTCGCTGAACTGGTTCAAGCAGCCCTGTTCTCGAAGTGATCGCACCGTGGCACGGACGCGCAACGACGCCCTTCTGGTAAGCCCAAAGATCGAGGTCGCGAGAGATGAACTCGCTGCCATTGTCGACCCTGATCGATTGCGGATAGCTAACAGTCCGGCATGTACGCTCCAAGGTCTGCACCATATCCTCTCACTATTGACGCGGTGACGTGCTCCCAATAAATTGGGCCATTTGAAGTTGGAATTTTCCAATTATGATCCCTGCGGGGACAGAAGGAGAGTTCCATGAAGGCATCGAAGTTTTCCGAAGCGCAAATCGCCTTTGTCTT
>NZ_JACIYP010000085.1 GCF_014359905.1 Hoeflea sp.
CACCATTGTCGACAGTGCGGCGATCGTCCATGCCTGCATGGAACGCACCTTCGATGATTTTGGTGTTCCCAGGCCCGCGCTTGATCATACGAAATCCATCATCGGATTGACGCTCGATATCGCGATCGCGCAGATGCTCGGCCGACCGCTGGATCGGGAAGTCACTGCAATGACAGCGCGGTACAAGGAAAACTTCATGCTTTACCGCCAGGCGGGCGGGGCGCATGAACCCACATATGATGGACTTATGGAGCTGATTGCGGGGCTCGCCGCGCGCGACGATGTGATCCTCGGAATTGTCACCGGCAAATCCCGCCGCGGCCTTGACGCCATCCTCACCCACCATGGCCTGACCAGCGCCTTCTTCACCACCCGCACCGCCGATGATTGCCCCTCCAAGCCGCATCCGGCCATGGTGCTCGAATGCTGCGCCGAAGCCGGTATCGATCCGGCGCAGACTTTCGTCATCGGCGACGCGGTCTATGACATGCAGATGGCGGTGAGCGCCGGCGCCTGTCCGATTGGCGTATCCTGGGGCTACGGCCCGGTCGACGCCTTGAAGGCGGCAGGCGCCGGACACGTGGTCACCGAGGCCCACGAAATCGCCGCCCTCATTGCCGCGCCGCGTATCTTCACGGATGCGCAAGGGGCGCTGTAAAGCTCAGAAAATCAGACAGGAGACGCGTCATGCGCGACATTCTCAGCGATCTTGATCTTGGCGAGGACAAGCTGTCCGATCCGGTCCGCGAAACGCAATCAGGCCTGAAAAAGACCCTGCCCAAGCGCTTCTATCAGCAGGCCTCGGTCATTCCGGGGACGGAGAGCGGCTTTGTCGTCGCGCTTGACGGCAAGCCGGTGCGCACCCCATCGCGGCGCGAACTTGGCGTGTCCAATGCCGATCTGGCTCAAGCGATCGCGGCGGAGTGGCAGGCGCAGAAGGACAGGATCGATCCGGCGACCATGCCGCTGACCCGGCTGGTCAACACGGCGCTGGACGGCGTGGCGATGGCGCAGGAGGAAGTGTTCGAGGACATTCTGCGCTATGCCGGGTCTGACCTGATCTGTTACCGCGCCGAAGCGCCCGAAGCCCTGGTTCAGCGCGAGAGCGAACTCTGGGATCCGTATCTCGATTGGGCCGCCCAGATGGGCGCGCGGCTGGTGCTGTCCGAGGGCATCGTTCATGTCGAACAGCCGGCCGAGGCAATCCGCGCGATGGCGGCCCTGCTGCGCCGCTATGCGACGCCGCTGCACCTCACGGCGCTGCACACCATCACCTCGCTCACCGGATCGCTGGTGCTCGCCCTGGCGCTGGCCGAGGGGCAGGGCGAGCCCTCGGAAATCTGGGCTGCGGCCCATGCGGACGAGGATTACAACATCGCCCAATGGGGCGAAGATCACGACGCCGCGGTCCGCCGCGCCAAGCGGCTGATTGATTTCGAAGCCGCCGTGCTGATCCTCCAGGCCAGATAAGCTTGTCCTCCACGCTGCCTGGCCCGACAGACCGTACAAGACTCCGCGCGTTTGGAGAGACTTGTTTGCGGCATAGTCAGGCGTCTTAACCTCGCGCTAACCATAAACTGCGACTTTCCGGAAAGGTCATCAGTGATTTTCCGGAGAAACGGCGTGGTCCAGAGCAAGCACTTCATGTCACGCCTTGTGCAGGCGCTGATCCTTCTTGGCGTAGCCGCACTGCTGACCGCCTGTGCCGGCAGGCCGAAGCCGCTGGATGCGACAACGCCCTTCACGGTGAATGAGGTCAGGATCACCACCCAGAGCATGGCCGATTTCGGCTTTGCCGACAGGCTGCAGCAAAAGCTTGACGCCACAGCCGGCCGCGCCACCTCCGATGCGGGCCTGGCCTCTGTCCTCCGGATTGTGGTGCTCGACCGGAGCGCGGATGTGGGTCCGACCTGGTTCTTCAATGCTTCCTCCGAATCCGCCACGCTGGATATCATGGTGGTCGATGCAGACACAGGGCAGGTGTTGAGAAGCAGCATCGTGCAGGCAAGTGCGCCGGGCGGGAAATCCCTGGGCGCAGAGAGCGTGTTGATTGACCGGCTGGTGGTCGACATCCGGGCCTTGCTCGGCCTGTCCGGCACCGCGCCGCATCCGGTCAGTGGCGCAAAACGCGCCGTCGCCCGGCCGCAGCTCAGACCGGACGCAGGGGACGCCGATGCCGGCAATGCGGCACTGATGGCCGATCCATTGCTGAACGGAACCGTGACCCCGACAACCTCCGATCTGGGCCCTGCAGCCGACCCCGAACCGGCGCTGGACCTTTCCCGGCCGCTGTTGTCTCCGGAACCGGCAGAGACTGAAGAGCCGCTGGCGGATGACGGTGTCATGCCGGTCGAACCGGTGGATATGCCGAGTGCTTTCGAAGTGCCCGCAGCAGCGCCGACAATCCCGGATGACGGCGCGCCCGCGGGAACCGGTGACGAGCCCTGCATCATCACGCTCGACAAGGATTGCAGCGACCCCGACAGCCAGTAGGACGCCGCTTCGTCATCAGGCGCTGCTGCGCGCAATCAGAACCGTGGGGTGTTCACCCCAGCCGCTCGGCGTGCCAGGCCAGGTGATCGTCCATGAAGGTCGAGATGAAGTTGTAGGAGTGGTCATAGCCTTCCTGCATCCTGAGCGTCAGCCCGATGCCGGCCTTCCGGCAGGCGTCTTCCAGCAGCCAGGGGCGCAGGCCGTTATCCAGAAACCCGTCGGCCGTTCCCTGATCCACCAGGAATTCCGGAAACCGGGCGCCGTCCTCGATGAGATGGGTCGCGTCATGCCGGCGCCAGGCAGCCTGGTCTTCGCCCAGATATTTCCCCAGCGCCGGGCGCGACCAGTCGGCGGTCGAAGGCTGGACGATCGGCGCAAAGGCCGAGCAGCTCTTGAACCGCTCGGGATGCCTGAGCGCAAAGGTCAGCGCGCCGTGCCCGCCCATGGAATGGCCCATGATCCCCTGACGGCCCATGTCGGCGGCGAAATGGCCGGCCACCAGGTTCGACAGCTCGTCGAGAATGTGGGTTTCCATCCTGTAGTGGTGCGACCAGGGGGCCTGTGTGGCATCGAGGTAGAAGCCGGCGCCCTTGCCGAACTGCCAATTGTCCAGCTCGTCCGGCACATGGTCGCCGCGCGGGCTGGTGTCGGGGCAGATGATGATCAGGCCGAGTTCGGCCGCCATCCGACGGTATTCGCCCTTGTCCATCACATTGGCATGGGTGCAGGTGAGGCCTGAGAGAAACCACACGACGGGGCAGAGCTGTTCCTTGGACTGGATCGGACGGAACACGGCAAATGTCATGTCACAGCCGCAGGCCTCGGAGTCCATCGAGTACACGCCCTGGCGTCCGCCATGGGCCTTGGCTTCGGAAATGATCTTCATGGGCAAATCGTCCGGTTCAGGGTGCATCGGTGGGATGAAGTGACGGGAACGCGCCACGCCCGAAAAAGGTCCGGTCGGGCGCGGCTTTTACGGGTCCGGATGCGCAGCGGCATCGGCTCCGCCCTATCGGTCGGGCGTGGCGGAAACCGTCAGTAGACCACCACGCTGCGGATGCTCTCGCCCCTGTGCATCAGGTCGAAGGCCTCGTTGATGCCCTCGAGCCCCATGGTGTGGGTGATCATCGGATCGATCTCGATCTTGCCTTCCATATACCACTCGACGATCTTGGGCACGTCGGTGCGGCCGCGCGCGCCGCCAAACGCGGTGCCGCGCCAGGACCGGCCGGTGACGAGCTGGAACGGCCGGGTGGAGATTTCCGCGCCCGCCGGCGCCACGCCGATGATGATCGATTCGCCCCAGCCCTTGTGGGCGCATTCGAGCGCGGTGCGCATCACCCCGACATTGCCGGTGGCATCGAACGTGTAGTCCGCGCCGCCCTTGGTCAGGTTAACGAGATAGGGCACCAGATCGCCTTCGACCTCGCTCGGATTGACGAAATGGGTCATGCCGAAGCGCGTTGCCATCTCGACCTTGCCGGGATTGAGGTCGACGCCGACGATCATGTCGGCGCCTGCAAGCCTGAGACCCTGAAGCACGTTGAGCCCGATGCCGCCGAGGCCGAAGACGATCGCCTTGGAGCCGATCTCGACCTTGGCGGTGTTGATCACCGCGCCGATGCCGGTGGTGACGCCGCAGCCGATGTAGCAGACCTTGTCGAAGGGCGCGTCGGGATTGATCTTGGCCAGCGCAATCTCGGGCAGCACGGTGAAATTGGCGAAGGTCGAGGTGCCCATGTAGTGGAAGATCGGCTTGCCGTTGACTGAAAACCGCGAGGTGCCGTCCGGCATCAGGCCCTGGCCTTGCGTCGTGCGGATCGACTGGCACAGGTTGGTCTTCGGGTTGAGGCAGTATTCGCACTCACGGCATTCCGGCGTGTAGAGCGGAATGACGTGATCGCCCTTTTTCAGGGACCGCACGCCGGGGCCGACATCGACGACGACGCCCGCGCCCTCATGGCCGAGAATCGCGGGGAAGATGCCCTCCGGATCGGCGCCCGAAAGCGTGAACTCGTCGGTGTGGCAGATGCCCGTGGCCTTGATTTCGACCAGCACCTCGCCGGCCCGTGGACCGTCCAGCTGGACGGTGGTGACTTCAAGCGGCTTTCCCGCCTCAAAAGCTACGGCTGCGCGAACGTCCATTCCCATGCTCCCGGGTCTTGTCTTGTTGTGTTACGGAGGCCGAACCTGCCAGAGCGGCGGGTCCGGCTCAAGTCTGATTCTGCCGATCGCCCGAATATGGGGATCGAGGTCAGATCCTATTCGTTCGCGGCCCGGGTCAGGGTCACCAGGCGGTTTTCCAGCACTTCCACAGTGGCGGTGATCTGCAGAGCAAGCTCCCGCAGCCGGTTGATTTCTCCCGACATTTCATCCACGGCAACGGACATGCCCGGCGCCTGCGGCGCATCGCCCGCACCGCTGATCAGCCAGGCCGGGGAGACGCCGAGAACGCCAGCCAGCGTCATGATCTTGTTGGCGCGCGGTTCGGAACGGTCCGATTCCCATTCGCCGAGCGTTTCATCGGTCACGCCGATATGGGATGCGGCGTCCGACAGGGTCAGCCCGGCAAGATCGCGGGCGCGGGTGATTCTGCCGCCCAGCGTGTCGCCATCATCATAGGTCTCGGCATGCGTTTCCGCTGTCATGTCAGTCATGGGTATCAGTCCTTTATTCAATGAACCGGGCCGCTGATTGCGCAAGGTGCCGCGCGTCGGGCGGGCCCCGTCAAGATAATGCCGACGCAAGGGCCGTGTCGTTCCTGTGAACGTCTCGTCGGAACCCATGCATTGGCGCGTCAGGCGTGGTGAGACTTCGCCGACCGGGAAATCGGTCGCGCCCCGGTGCTTGTCTCACAAGATGTGAAAGCCGGTCCTCACTGATCGGGGTCAGCATTTCCGTCCCGGCGCACGCAGTATCGGCGATTGCCGGTACACAGTCCAGCGTTTTGGCCGGTTTTCTTGCCAGGTCTGCAATCCGGTGCACGCTGTTGCGATGATTGTGGCGTCAGGCCGCGCTCAGCGCCGATGGCAAAGATCCCTGCCGGCAGGGGGCGCCGAAAACCTCGATCGTCCGGCGTCTCGCGACTCGCCCGATAACCCGATCTCAGTCCGGGCGCTGGTCCCGGGTCGGTCCGAACACGGTTTCAAAGGCCTCGCGCAGCCGGATGTCGGCTTCGTGCATGGGGACAGGTAGGCCCAGATCCACCAGGCTCGTCACCCCGTGCACGCGCACGCCGCAGGGCACGATCCCGGAGAAATGCTCGAGATCCGGATCGACGTTGAGCGACAGGCCATGGAAACTCACCCATTTGCGCAACCGGATGCCGATGGCGGCGATCTTGTCCTCGGCCATGGAGCCATCGGCCAGCCGCGGCTTGTCGGGACGCCGCACCCAGACTCCCACCCGGTCCTCACGCCGCTCGCCGGTGACATTCATGCTGGCAAGCGTCGCGATGATCACCGCCTCCATGGCGGAGACGAAGGCGCGCACGTCCTGCCGGCGGCGCTTGAGGTCGAGCATGACATAGGCCACGCGCTGGCCCGGGCCGTGATAGGTGTATTCGCCGCCGCGGCCGGTCTGGTGCACCTCGAACCGGTCCGGCGCCACCAGGTCCTGGGCTTTCGCGCTGGTTCCAGCGGTGTAGAGCGGCGGGTGCTCGACCAGCCAGACCAGTTCATCGGCCAGACCCGCGGCGATCGCCTCGGCCTCGGCCTCCATCCGCGCCACCGCCTCGGGGTAGGGGGTAAGCCCTTCCGAGATGAGCCACCGGACGGGCGGGCTGCCGTCCTTTGGAAAAAACCGGGTCTCGAGAGTGTCGCGCTGGTGCATGGCCTCTCTCTAGATCCGTTTGCTGGCAAAGGGAACAGGGATCGCGCAGGGGAGCTGTGCGGGAATGTGGATGCGCCACGGCAGGGCACGGCAGTCAGAGACGGGCGCAGGCACAAAAAAACCCGCCGAAGCGGGTGTTTGATGGTGCGGTCGAGAAGACTCGAACTTCCACGGGTTGCCCCACAGCGACCTCAACGCTGCGCGTCTACCAATTCCGCCACGACCGCACGTGGTAGAGCCGAAACCTGTCCGGCGCGCTGCATGTAGCAAATGGGCATGCACTGCACAAGCGCCTTCATCGCAAAAATGACGCTGTGGTGACAGAGACTTAAAAAGCCCGAATCCGCGTTCGGACCTGCGTCCGCTCAGGCCTTGTGCGCCCTCGTCAGCGACTGCAGGGTGTATACCAGTACCGCGAGGCCCACCGCGCCGAGGACCGCGACGCCCAGCAGCACGATCAGGTCGATCGGCCCACCGATGTCGCGAAAGCCGGAACTCGTCATGGCCTGCACGAACAGCACCGCCCCCACCGCTCCGAACGGCATCGACAGTTGCGCCAACAGGAATTTCCGCATCGACATCGAGCGGTCGCGGATGAGCACATAGAGATAGGCGGCGGTGATCAGCACGGCCGCAACCACCATGACCCAGAACAGGCCGCGGCCGAAGATCTCCTCGAACACAGCAACAAGCGTCGTAAAGGTCAGCTCTTGCATGGGTCTCTCCTCAGGCCTTGCCGCGCAGCATGGCGTTGTAGGTGGCTTTCAGCGCCACTTCCTTCATCAGCCAGCTGATCCAGAGTTCCTCCAGCGGCGCGATGATGCCGGGGAAGGACGGAACGAGATTGTTCTGGTAGTCGAACTCGACCAGCATGGCGCGTCCCACGCGGGTGATCAGCGGGCAGGAGGTGTAGCCATTGTAGCTCGCGGTGCCTTCCTTGCCCTGGATGGCGGCGACCAGATGGTCCTCGACCACAGGCACCTGCCATTTGACCGACGCTGCGGTCTTGCCCTTGGGCACGCCGGCCACATCGCCCACCGCGAAGATTTCCGGATAGCGCAGGTGGCGCAAGGTCTTCTGGTCGCACTCCACCCAGCCCTGGTCGGTCCATTTGTCGGCCCAGGACAGGCCCGACTGGCGGATCACATCAGGTGCACGTTGCGGCGGGATGACGTGCAGATAGTCATAGGCAAGCTCCTTGTCGCCATCAGGCGTGGCGAAAGTGGCGCGCCTCAGGTCGCCGCGGTGGCGCGGCGCCCTTCGAGGGTCTGGCCGGAGCAGGCGGATCAACCGCGCGGGTCATCCTTGCGGGCAGCGTAGGTCTTGCCAGCCATGATCATTCGGTCTTCCTGCAGCTCCAGCCACATGGCGTTGACGACGGCAAACACCGCCGCGAGCGGAAGACCCAGCAACCAGGCGAAATACCACATATCTTGATCCTCCTGATCAGTAGACGGATTGATTGTCGGTGACATCGGTCTCGGTGACCTTGCCCCACAGGACCTTGTAGACCCAGGCCGTGTACATCAGGATCAACGGCATGAAGATCACGGTCGACACCAGCATGATGAACAGCGTCAGATGCGAGGACGAACTGTTCCAAACGGTCAGCGACGACTGCGGATCGGACGATGACGGCATGATGAACGGGAACATGGTCAGCCCCACCGAGGCGATCACGCCGAGAATGGCCATCTTGGAGGATAGAAGCGTCGACACCTCGCGTCCGGCGCGCAGGCCCCTGAAGGTCAGCAGGCAGCCAAGGATGCCCATCACCGGAGCGATGGCGATCCAGGGGCGGTCGGCGTAGGCGATAAGCCAACTCGCGGTCCTCTCCACCTCGAAATGCAGCGGATTGGAGGGCCCGTCCGTGAGGTACTGGCCGGCGATGCGGTACCCTTCCATCCCGACGGCCATCCACACGCCGGCCAGCGCGTAGCCTGCCACTGCCACAAGGGCGGCGGTGGAGCCGAGGGCGCGCGCGCGGTCGCGAACATGGCCTTCTGCCTTCAAGGTGAGCCAGGCTCCGCCATGCATCACCAGCATCGACAGCGACACCGCGCCCGCCAGAAGCGAGAACGGATCCAGCAGGCCGATGAACTTGGCGTACCAGGCGCCTTCGTAGATGGTGTGCAGATCGTCGGTGAAATGGAACGGCACGCCCTGCATCACATTGCCGACGGCGACGCCGAACAGGAGCGCCGGGATTGCGCCGCTGGCAAACAGCGCCCAGTCCCAGCTGGTCCGCCAGCGGGCATCATCGCGCTTGGAGCGGAACTTGAACGCCACCGGCCGCACGATGAGGGCGGCGAGGATCACGAACATCGCCAGGTAGAAGCCCGAGAACGACACCGCATAGAGCGGTGGCCAGGCAGCAAAGATCGCGCCGCCGCCGAGGATGAACCAGACCTGGTTGCCCTCCCAGACCGGACCCACGGTGTTGATCGCCACCCGGCGCTCCGCATCGGTCCTTGCGACGAAAGGTAACAGCGCGCCAACGCCCAGGTCGAACCCGTCGGTGAGCGCGAAGCCGATCAGCAGGACGCCCAGCAGCCCCCACCAGATCACGCGAAGAACGTCATAGTCGATCAGATTGTGCAGGATCATGGCTCTTACTCCGCTGGCATGGCGATGGCGTCGGCACTGCTATGGCCGGCCAGGCGTTCATGGTGTCTGATGACCCAGGCGTCGGTCTCCTCGACGTCCTGGAAGGGGCCCTTGCGGATGTATTTCAGCATCAGGCCCATCTCGATGATGAACAGGACCGTGTAGAAGGTGATGAATCCGGCAAGCGTCAGCGCCACCTCGGTCATCGACAGCGCCGACACCGACATGGCCGTTGGCAGCACGCCGTCCACGGTCCAGGGCTGGCGGCCGAACTCTGCGACGAACCAGCCCATTTCCGCCGCGATCCACGGCGTCGGGATCATCCATACGGCCAGGTGCAGGGCAGGGCGGGGATAGCGCATGCCCTTGTACGAGGCGAGGTAGAAGAAGTAGATCATCGTTGCGATGAAGCCGAAGCCCAGCGCCACCATGATCCGGAATGCCCAGAACAGCGGCCAGACCCGCGGCACGGTATCCTGCGCCGCCTGCGCAATCTGCTCGGGCGTCGCCTCTCGCGGATCGTCGACATATTTCTTGAGCAGGAACGCAAAGCCCAGATCGGCCGAGTGTGCCTCGAACCGCGCCGTCTCAGCCGGATCGGAATTTTCGCGCTCTTCGCGGATATGCATCAGCGCGTCATAGGCGATGAGGCCCGACTCGATCCGGGTTTCCGCCTGGTCGACGAGCTGCGCGATCCCCGGGATTTCCGCGGTCAGCGAACGGGTGCCGATCAGGCCCATCACATAGGGAATATGGATGGCGTAGTGCGTCTCGCGGGCCGCCTCATCGGGGAATCCGAAGAGGGTAAAGGATGCCGGCGCCGGTTCGGTCTCCCACATGCCTTCCATCGCAGCGAGCTTCATCTTCTGGCTGTGCGTTGCGCTGTAGCCGGATTCGTCGCCCAGCAGCACAACGGAGAACGCGGATGCGAGGCCAAACGCGGCGGCCACGGTGATCGAGCGGCGCGCGAGTTCGATGTGGCGGTCGCGCAGCAGGTACCAGGCCGACACGCCGAGCACGAACACTGCCGCGGTGACATAGCCGGCCGACACCGTGTGCACGAACTTGGCCTGGGCCACGTTGTTGAACAGCACCGCGTAAAAATCGGTCATCTCCATGCGCATGGTCATCGGATTGAATTCGGTGCCAACCGGGTTCTGCATCCAGCCATTGGCGATCAGGATCCACAGCGCCGAGAAGTTGGATCCGATCGCCACCAGCCACGTGACGGTCAGATGCCCGACCTTGCTCAATCTGTCCCAGCCGAAGAAGAACAGTCCGACAAAGGTCGCCTCGAGGAAGAAGGCCATCAGCCCTTCCAGCGCCAGCGGCGCGCCGAAGATATCGCCGACATAATGGCTGAAATAACTCCAGTTCATGCCGAACTGGAACTCCATGGTGATGCCGGTAGCGACTCCCAGCGCGAAATTGATGCCGAACAGCGTGCCCCAGAACTTTGTCATCTGCCGCCAGACCGGACGGTTTGTCATCACGTAGACCGTCTCCATGATGGCAATGATGACAGAGAGCCCTAGCGTCAGCGGCACGAAGAGAAAGTGATACATCGCAGTCAGGGCAAATTGCAGCCGCGACAGCTCGACGATCCCGAATTCCATGGTCTGCGCTCCTTGCGACAGGGACATTCACCTGTCCCGAGCATACATCTATGAAAACTTGAATATGTCGTGTCCGGATTGGAAACATTGATCTGGATCAACAAAGCTGTATCGCTGATGCATGTTTATGCCCGTGGCTCCGGCTGCAGGGGCTGACGGCCCTGCGTGACACGCTGGTCCAGCGCCACGACGCGGTCGGCCCAGACGGTCTCGGTCAGCCGGTGCGACGCGGTCAGGATGGCCGCTGTCGGAAGATAGGCTCGCAGGCCATTGAGCACCGTGAGCGCCGTCGCTTCGTCCAGTCCTTCGGTCGGCTCGTCCAGCATCAGCAGTTTCGGCCGACGCAACAGGGCGCGCGCCAGGACAAGGCGCCGCGCCTCGCCGCCCGACAGTCCCGATCCGTTTGGTCCCAGCCGGACCTCCAGCCCGCCCCTGGCGCGAATGACCGGGGCCAGCGCCACCGCCTCGAGCACCCGCCAAAGGTCGTCTTGCGAAGCTGCGGGGTGCGCAAGCCGCAGCGCGTCGCCCACCGTGCCGGCCATCAGCACGCTGCGCTGCGGCACCAGCGTGACGGCCTTGCGGAACTCTGTTTCACTCCAGTCCCGCAGCGGCAATGTGCCCACAACCATAGATCCACTGTCGGGCTTGAGAAGCCGGGCCGCGAGCAGCAGCAGCGTGCTTTTGCCCGATCCGCTTGGTCCGGTGATGGCCACGCTCTCGCCGGCAGTGACGCTCAGCGATATGCGGTCCAGAACCGGTCGCGCCGCATTGGCGCGGCGGAACGTCACATTTGCGATCCGCAGATCCGCACGGTCACTGTGGGCGTCGCCGAAGCCTTCCACTCCCGCAGCCGCAAGGTTTTCGCCAACCCGCCGCGCGGCGACCGTCATGCGGCCGAGATCCGCCATCGCCCGGCGCAGCGGCGCCACGGTTTCCATCAGCGCAAGAGAGGCGAAAAAACCGATGGCCGCCAGCGCCGGCGTAATGCTCCCGGCCTCGGCCAGAACCATCCCGAGCCCGAGCGCGCCCGCCGCAACGATGGTGCCGAGCAGCGACAGCGCAAGCCCGGCCCTGCGTTCGATGCGGTTGACGCGGCCTCGGTCGCGCTGGCGCTTGGCGTCGATGGCGAGCACCGTCTCGCCCTGGTGCGCGAGCCGGCCATAGACCGCGAGATCGGCGCGGGCGCGGATCATGTCGATGAAGCGTGAGCGGAAAGCCTGGGCGGCTTCCTCCTCTCGGCCCGAGGGATGGGCGGCGAGGCGGCCCGCGACTGCGAGAACGACAGCCGAGCCCAGCACAAAGCCGCCCGTGATCCATGCAGCGACGCTCAAATCAACCAGCCACCACAGCGCCGCAAAGGCGCTCGCTTGCGCCAGAAGACCGGCCGCGACCGGCAGGATCAGCCGCAGGGGCACGCCGTCAAGCGCATCCACATCCGCCATCAGCCGGTTCAGCGCCTGCGGTCCCCGCAAGCGCACCAGCACATCGTGCGGCGCGGACGCGGTGGCCCGCAGCAGCCGCACCCGTATCGATGTCAGCGCCTTCAGCGTCGCGTCATGGGTCAGCAGCCGCTCTCCGTAGCGTGCAGCGGTCCGGCCAAGCGCCAGGAAGCGCACAATGGCGGCAGGCCGGAACACATCGAAGACCGCGCCCATGCCGGCCAGCCCGGCGGCAGCCGCGGCGGTGATGAACCAGCCCGAGAGCCCCAGCAGCGCAATGCCCGCCAGCAGCACGGCGAGGCTCAAGGCCGCGCCGCGCAGCAGCGCGGTGCGCTGGTCGGCAAGGATCATGCGGAAGATGCGCCACACTGCAGTCATGCGCCGGCCCCGGAAATGGTTCGGCTCATGCCGTGCCGCCGATCACAATTGTCCGGTCCATCCGCGCGGCCAGCACCGGATCATGGGTGGCGACGATCAGGATCCGGCCATTGCCGGCGAAGGTGGAAAGCCCCGCCATCACCGCTTCGGCCGTGGTTTCATCGAGATCGGCCGTCGGCTCGTCGGCGAGCAGAACATCCGGTCCGGCGAAGAAGGCGCGCGCCAGCGTGATCCGCCGCGCCTCGCCCCCCGAAAGTCCGCCGCCGGTTTCTCCCAGATGCGCCTTTATGCCGCCGGGCAGTGTGGCGACGACATCTTCCACCGCCGCCGCGCGCAAGGCCCCATTGAGGTCTCCGGTCTGTCCCAGGCTGATGTTTTGCGCGAGACTCATGGCGAGGAAATGCGACGCCTGCGGCATCCAGCCGAGCCGCGCCCGCCAGCCATCCGCGGTCCCGGCATCAAGCCGTTGCCCCGCCACAATGATCTGTCCGTGATCGGGCATCGACAGCCCGGCCAGCAGCCGCAGCAGCGTGGTCTTGCCCGCGCCCGAGGGGCCTGTGAGCGCAACGCTCTCGCCGGCGCGGATGGTGATGTCGGGATAGCGGATCAGATCGCCCCCGGGATGGGCGGCGACACCCTTGAGCTCTATCTGTGCGGGCCCGGACAGCTTTTCGGACTTCGCGCCCCGGCCCGGCAGCTCCTGGCGTGGTTCGCAGCGCCAGGCCGACAATTCGCCCGCCACCGCAAGCGCCGCCGCCTTGTCATGCCAGGCCGCTGACAGGTCCCGCAGGGGCTGGTAGAAATCCGGGGCCAGGAGCAGCAAAAAGATCCCGGCAGCCGGGCTCAGCTGCATTGTATAGCCGCCAAATTCGATAGAACCCAGCAGCGTGAAGCCGACATAGACCGCCACCATGGCCACGCCGATTGCGGCAAAAAGCTCAAGCACAGTGGAGGACAGAAAGGCGATGCGCAGCACGCCCATGGTCCTTTCCCGGAGCCGGTCGGCGCTTTCGGCGAACCCGGATATCACTGCGGGTCCGGCATCGAGCAGCCGGATGTCGGTGAGCGCCGACAGCCGCTCGATCAGCAGGTCGTTGAGGGTGCCGATATCGGCCATTTGCCGCCGGCTTGCCTCTTTCGCGGCCCAGCCGATCAGCGCCATGAACAGCGGGATCAGCGGGCCGGTGATCAGAAGCACCAGCCCCACCGCCCAGGAAAACCAGAAGCTCAAACCCAGAATCACCAGCGGCACGCTCATCACCCGGGCGCGCGCCGGGGCGTAGCGGGTGACATAGGGCGCCAGCAGATCGAGCTTTTCGCTCGCAAGCGCCGCGATCGATCCGGCGCCGCCGCTATCCGTGGTTTGCATTTCGCGGCGGACGATCTCTTCGCGTGCAACGGCGACGACGGTCGTTCCGGCGTCGAACAGCATGCCTTCCGCATGATGGACCAGTGCGGCCCGAAGGAGACCCAGCCCGGCAAAGCCCGCCGCCGAGACGAGGGCGCCCGGTCCGGCCTGGCCGTCAAGCAGCCCTGCAATCGCCAGAGCCACAAGGCCGGCCTGCAGCGCCCAGATCAGCGAAGCCAGCGCGGTCAGCGCGGAAGCAAGGCCCACCGTGCGCGCCGACGGTCGTATCAGCTGATCAAGCGCCTGCGCGTCTGTTTCATGGGCCGCATGGGTTTCTTGCGCCATTTCCGCCTGCAAAGTTGCCTCTGAAATGCGTCTTAACGCCTCAAGAAGTGTTCTTATGTGATCTGAATCAAGTCGCTTCCGCCGCAAGGCGTGTAATTTGAGGGATCAGCAAAACCCAACTGGACAATCCGATGCGCCTGACAACCAGAACAAATCTTGCCACGCGGGTGCTGATGTTTTGCGCTGTCAACCAGGGCAGGGTCGTGCGCTCCTCCGACATCGCCAAGGCCTGCAACGCCTCGGGCAATCATCTCGGCCATGTCATCCACCAGCTGCAGCAGCACGGCTTTGTCGACACCTTGCGGGGGCGGTCAGGCGGGCTGCAGCTCGGACTCCAGCCGCGCGAGATCAGCATCGGCCGGGTCTTCAGGATCTTTGAATCAGCCGTCCCCTTCGCCGAATGCTTCGCAGGCGACGACAACACCTGTCCGCTGACCGCGGAGTGCAGGCTGCGCGGGTTCATCGATCGCGCCGTGGAAGCGTTTTACCACGAGCTCGACATGGTCACGCTCGAGGATCTCGTGCGCGGCAATTGCGGACTGGAAGCCATTCTCAAGCTGGCCCCGGAGCGTCCGGCGCGCTGCTCGGAAATTATTCCGAATGGCATCGCAGCCGAGTGATGCGCCCCCGCAATCCCGTCCCGACACGATGATGCATCCGGCGGCATGTGCCGGCGCCTTGATCGATGATCGATGCGGTCAAGTCCTGCAGCGCCGAGCCTTGCAGGCTGCTCAGGCGGCCTGTTGCAGTCTCACGGTGATCTGGCTGCCGACCAGGCTGCGCAGTTGCAGAAGCGCCTTGTCCAGCTCCGCAGCTTCCTCAAGCAAGTCGTAGTTTCCCGGCACGGATGACAGGTCGCCGAACAGACGCGCTGAAATCCGGCACAGGTTGTTCAGGCAGCCATAGATCAGCTGCTTGTGGCGATTTGAAGTATTGGCGTCCGAAGTCAGACGGATAATCTCGGGCGCCTTTTCGGAATGGATTTTCTGGAGCTTCGCCAGTCGAATTGCATGGGTCATGGGTGCGTCCTGACAGGAGTTGATGTCATAAAAATCAAATCACGCGACTGCATTACTGATCTCACTGCAACTGTGGATAAATAATTCAATGATTCTAAGCCGGTTGTCTACAGGTCATGGCAACGGGGCAAGGTTCGTGCAAGGTTTGGGCTCGGATCCGGCATCCGTCCATTTCCAAACCGGCGCCACTCCATGGCCGTCGCAGGCGCTTTGTTTCGGCCAGTGGATAGAATCCCGATCCGTTTGCCTCCAAAAACACCTGTCCTTCGGCGCAGGCTTGAATTAAACACAAAGTCCTGTGCGAATTCGCACCGGCGGCGTTTTGTGTGCGTTTGCGAACGCACCTATGATGTCCCACGCCATCCACACCTGAAACCTGTTTGCCGATTCGATCCAGGCAGACGCCATCCATCCGCGAGCCCTGGTCATGACAGATCCCGCCGACCGCGACGAAGATATCATTACGCCCCAGGCCCCGGGTGCGATGGACAATGACGAGATCTATGGCGAGGACGGGTCGATCCGGCAGGACTACCTGACCGCGATTGGCGCGGCGATCGCCGACCGCGACACGCTGTTCCTGCGCGAGCATGTGGTCCGCCTGCACGAATCCGAGTTGGGCGACCTGCTGGAATCGATCAATGCGGGCCAGCGTCGTGCGCTTGTCGAACTGCTGGGCGACGATTTCGATTTCGCGTCCTTGACCGAGGTCGATGAGGCTATCCGGCTTGAGATCATCGAATCGCTGCCGAACGCGAAGATCGCCGAGGCGCTGGGCGAACTCGATTCCGATGACGCGGTCTACATTCTCGAAGACCTTGACGAGGCCGATCAGAAGGAAATTCTGGCGGCGCTGCCGTTCACCGAGCGGGTGCGGCTGCGCCGCTCGCTGGATTATCCGGAAGACACCGCCGGCCGGCGCATGCAGACCGAATTTGTCGCCGTTCCGCCGTTCTGGACGGTTGGCCAGACCATTGACTACATGCGTGACGAAGAGGATCTGCCCGACAGTTTCAGCCAGATCTTCGTCATCGACCCGACCTTCAAGCTGGTCGGCTCCGTCGACCTCGACCGTATCCTGCGCACCAAGCGCCTGGTCCGGATCGAGGAGGTGATGGACGAGGCGCGCTATCGCATCGACGCCGAGATGGACCAGGAGGAAGCCGCCCAGCTGTTCGAACAGTACGACCTTCTCTCCGCCGCCGTGGTGGACGAGAACGAGCGGCTGGTGGGTGTGCTGACGATCGATGACGTGGTCGACGTCATCCATCAGGAGGCCGACGAGGACATCAAGCGCCTCGGCGGTGTGGGCGACGAAGAACTCTCCGACAGCATCCTGTCGACCGTGCGCTCGCGCTTCAGCTGGCTGCTGATCAATCTGGGCACCGCCATTCTGGCTTCCGCCGTCATCGCCCTGTTCGATGCGACCATTGAGCAGATGGTGGCGCTCGCCGTGCTGATGCCGATCGTGGCCTCGATGGGCGGCAATGCCGGCACCCAGACCATGACCGTTACCGTGCGCGCTCTCGCAACGCGCGATCTCGACATCTACAATGCCGGCCGCATCATCAGGCGCGAGGCCGCTGTGGGCATGATCAACGGTTTGCTGTTCGCGGTGATCATCGGCGCAGTCGCCGGTGGCTGGTTCGCGAGCCCCGGTCTGGGCGGCATCATAGCCGCAGCCATGGTGATCAACATGCTGGCGGCGGCGCTGGCCGGCATTCTTCTGCCGCTGCTGCTCGACAAGGTCGGCGCCGACCCGGCGATCGCCTCGGCGGTCTTCGTCACCACGGTGACCGATGTCGTCGGCTTCTTCGCGTTTCTGGGTCTGGCCGGCTGGTGGCTGTCATTCGCGTGAATTGCGCTGGTCTGTGGTGGTCACGCGGCGAATATTGACCTATACGTAAGCGTAAGTCGCCAGCGCATGTCACCAGGAACGATCCGCAATTGGACAAGTACTATACCATCACCGAGTTGACGCGCGAATTCGGCATTTCGACCCGGACCTTGCGTTTTTACGAGGACGAGGGGCTGATCCAGCCCGAGCGCCGCGGCCGCACCCGGCTGTTCCGTTCGGCTGACCGGCGGCTGATCCAGGAGATCCTGCGCGGCCGCCGCATCGGCTTCACCGTCGCGGAAATCCGTGAAATCATTCAGGTCTACAAGGATCCGCCGGGCGAAGCCGGGCAATTGCGGCTGTTGATGCGCAAGGTCGAGGAAAAACGCGAGGATCTGCGCCAGAAGCGCAAGGATATCGAGGAAACACTGGTTGAACTCGACAATATCGAGGAATCCTGCCTGACCCGCCTTGCGGAAATCGGCGTCAATACCTGATGCATGGAGCGCCGGGCAGGCGCGCCCGATTTCTATGTGAAAAAGGAAAGGCTGCGGTCATTGTCAACCAGCTTGCTGTGCGCAAGGACACTGGCCAGTTGCCGCTCCGTGAGCAATTTCAGAAACCGAAGCCGGATTGAAATCTTATCGTTCCGGTGCACTGCGGAATTGCCGCCCCACCGAACGCAGCCGATCTTGCCTGCGTTGGCGTCCGGCACGTCCAGCGTCATGCAATCGGGCGGCTCGACGCCGCTGACGAGCTCGATGATGGCGCCGGCCCGCGATATGTTCTTGAGTGAGCATCGCTGCGACATGATGTAGGAAAGACCGCGGCGCGAATATTGGATATGCGCCGCATTCTGCGTTGCTTTGAACGGGAAGCGCGGCTCTTCATCATACATGAAGGAAGACACTTTGCGCAGGGGTACCTCGTCAAGATCCACAGTCATTTGAGCCTCTAAGCAAACCTACAGACCGCTCATTTTTCTGCAACGAAGCTATTTCATTGCAGACACGAAATGCCAGTTCCATGTGCGTCAATGCAGGTTTCTGCATAAACTGTTTCATGCTTACGTTAAAACCCTATTGCGAGGTTTTATAAGAAACGCTTAATAAGCTACCTCGATTATCGGTCGGTATTGTATCATTGCGGTGCATTCGAGGATCTGGGTGGCTGAATTCGGGATTTGAGGCGGGTCCATCGCTCTGCACTGGCCTGGCTGAAATCAGGCAGGGTTATACAGAGTAGCCGGGCACCGGTTGGCGGGCAGCGGCCCATGGTTCGCGAAGAACCGTGTCGAATCTAGATCCAGCGCCGGACCTTGCGGCAATAGTTTTCAAACTGATATCCGAACCTGGCGATGAGGTGGTTTTCCTCGCGCCTGACCGCGAGATAATGGGTCAGAATGCCCATCACGACCGCGAGCAGCATGAACCACCCGTTCAGCGAGAAACAGCCCATGCCGACCATCAGAACCATGTTGGCGACATAGATCGGGTTGCGGCTGTAGCCGAACGGGCCGTGGGTGACGAGGTGGCTCGACGCGCGATTGGGCAATATGGTGGTGCGGGCTTCGTGCAGCGTCCTGACGGCCCAAAGGTCAATGGCGAGCGCAACGCAGACCAACGCCCCGCCGATCATTCTGGCGCCAGGGAACAGGAGCGGCATCGGAGCAACCAGGTTCAGCCCGACCGCCGCCAGGCTCAGTCCGACAAGCAGGAGCGGCGGCCATGGGATGTAATTCGGTCTCGCCCGATAGGGGTTCATACGGATCGGCTCCTTAAATACGGCGGGCCATATGTCATTATTGCGTGACACGATAATGGCTTACGGCTCGGCTGACAACGCCGTGCAGTGCTCGGCGATGGCCGGAATGCGCGGATCCGTATCAGGGGCGATGTCGCCCGCCACGAAGGGTGTGAACAGCCCTTTGGAAATCAGCTCATCCGTGACGCATGCGCAAAACCGCCTGCAGAATTCCGCGCTGTTGTCGGCGCCGCATCCCGTTTCGCACTCGGCGACAAACCCGGGCCGCGGATCGACAGGT
Source organism: Hoeflea sp. (assembly GCF_014359905.1). GTDB lineage: Bacteria > Pseudomonadota > Alphaproteobacteria > Rhizobiales > Rhizobiaceae > Hoeflea. The sequence goes on from NZ_JACIYP010000085.1 coordinate 18,958, forward strand.
GCCGGCGGCGCGATCAGCGATGCAGTCCAGACCAGCGTTATCAGCACCGGTTGATGCACCAGATAAAAGGCCAGACTGTGACGCCCGCAGAACCGCGTGGCGCGTGACGCAGCGTGGGTGCCGGCGCCGATGGCGGCAAGCCGCGCCGTCACGCCTGTTTTCACCGCGATCTTTGTGCATCCCATGCCGAAGAGAAACGGCCCGAGCCAGGGCATCAGCGGCACGAAATCATTGGATCGCGGGGGAATTGTGTAGAGGCCGATCCAGTTGATCCAGGCCGGATTGAAAAATGCGTCGCGGTAGACTTGCGGCAGCACGAGGCAAGCCACCCCGGCCAGAACGGTGACCAGCCCCGGCAGCCGCAGGAACGCGACGCCGATCACGCTTGCCGCGGCAATCGAATGCAGAATCCCGAAATAGATGTAACTGTCAGGCGTCGCGAAAATCGTGACCAGCGTGATCACCGCTGCTGCCCCGCCAACCATGGCCAGGCGTTTGGCAAAGGCACGCGGCCTGAGCCCCGCGCCATGCGCCAGCATCAGGCTGACGCCGGCCAGGAACAGAAAGCTGGCCGCAATCGACCTGGCATAGATCTTGAACAGCCCTTGCGTGGTCGTGGCCGGTTCAAGATAACCGAACTGCTCGAGATCCCAGGAAAAATGGTAGCTTGCCATGGCAAACAGCGCCAGTCCGCGGGCGATGTCGAGCACTTCGATCCGCCGTCCGGGTGTCTGCATTGGCAATCCGTTGCCGGAAGCGTCACTCACCTTGATCTCTCCCTGCAAGCTACGTGGCTGGTGTCGCCGACTCACAGCTTGAACCCTAGCAAAAGCGTGGCCCCATGCATCTTGGAAAGGCGGGCCGCGTGGAATTTCCGGACGGAGGACTCGGGGTGTCCGCCCGCCGGGGCCGGGCTAGGCGCTACCGCCTGTCTCGGGCAAGGATGGACGCTTTCCGCCTCCGGCGACGAACAGCCCCGCCAGCACCAGAGCCAGGGCCGCGATCAGGCTCAGGGACAGCGGTTCGCCGAGGATCAACACGCCGAGCGCCACGCCAAACACTGGTATCAGGTTGATCGACAGCGAGAATCTGGAATAGCCGATGGTGCGGATCAGGTGGAAGCGCAGGATATAGGCGAGACCGGTGGGAAACACGCCGAGATAGACCAGCGCCCCGATGGTGGCGCCGCTGAGCCCCGACGGCGGAGCGCCCGATGTCAGCAGCGCGATCGGGATCAGCGCCGCTGTTCCCAGCCCCAGCGCCAGGCAGGCGAGGCGCACCGGCGGCATTTCGATCTTGCGGATCAGCAGTCCTGCGGTCACATAACACAGCGATGCACCAAGGGCTGCGAGCTTAGCCACAAGCGACCCCGCGCCCAGTCCCGCCAGGGCGCTCGGTCCGACCACAATCAGGATGCCCGCGAAACCCAGAATGACCGAGACCAGTTTCCGGGGCGTCAGGCGGTCGTCATCGGTCACGATGTGGCTGCCGATCAGCGCCAGGAACGGCCCGACCCCCATCAGCAGCGACAGCACCCCGGCGTCGAGCGTTTTTCCGGCCCAGGAGATCAGCGAAAACGGAATCACTATGTTGAGCACGGCCATGCCGCCGATCAGGGTCCATTGCCGGAGCGATGACGGCCACGTCATGCCGCGCCAGATCGCATAGGGCAGCAGCACGAGAAAGCCCAGGCCGACCCGGATCGCCGCCAGCCAGATCGGCCCGGTTTCCGGCACCGCGAAGCGGATCGCCACGAAGGCCGACGCCCAGATCAGCGCGGTCATCAGCATCAGCGTCATGTCGAGCCGAGTTGGCGCGCGCAAGCTCTGCACCTGGCTCATTCTGTTTCCTGGACGGATTCGGATTCGGAGCCGGGCAGCGCGAGGCGATAGACCCCGCGAAAATCGGCCGGGTCCACAATCTTGCCCTTGCGGCGGATTTCGATCTCGCCGGCTTTCGCCATCTCGACCGCGACGGCGCGCAGCGGCTTCATCAGCCGGCTCCATTGCTTTTCATCCGAGCCCACCAGGGCGCGAGCGGCGTCGAAAGGGCTGATGCTCTTGCCCTGACCGCTGGCGTTGAGAAGTTCGAGGATGGCCGCGCGCAGCGACGCCGGGAGCGGCGCCGGTCGGGATGAAGTCGATTGTGTCACGGGAAGATGGTGTCCTTGAGAATCGCGGTGCGCGCATTCGAGAAAAACTGGCGTCTGAGCAGTACCAGAATCACCAGCGTCGTCGAGCCCATCAGAACGAAGGGGCCGGCGAACCAGCCGAGATAGCCGATCGACAGGAAGATCGCCCTCAGACCGGCGTTGAAGTGCCGCCCGGCCAGGATATTGAGCGACGCCGCCCGGTTGGCGGCGGCATCGAGTTCGATCCGGTCTTCCGGCAGGTCGCTCTTCATCGGAATCGCGCCGAACAGGATCGAGGTGTAGTTGAACAGCCGGTAGGACCAGCCGAATTTGAAAAACGCGTAGGCGAAGATCGCGATCAGCCCGAACACCTTGAGCTCAAACGCGGCCGGGTCCGAAACAAGCGGGATCGGCAGATCATCGGCGATCGCCAGCACCCGCTCTGTCGCTCCCAGCAGCGCGAAACATCCGCCGATGGCGAAGATCGTGGTCGAGGCGAAGAATGCGGTGCCGTTCTGCAGCCCGGCCATGATCGCGGTGTCGATCATCCTCAGGTCGCGTCGCGCAGCAACCTGCATCCAGCGTGTGCGGTGCTGGTTCATCGCCGTCGTCAGGCTCACCCGCCCGATCGGCAGGTGATTGTTCGACGCCAGCGAGAACAGGATCCAGGACAGCGCAAACCAGGCTATCGCCAGATAATCATAGTTGGTCATGACATGCTTTTGGCATGCGCGCGCGTGCTTGGCAAAGCCTTCCGTTAATCCCTTGCGGTAACAGGAATTTAATCTCTGTGGTCGAATTGTGGATGCAGGCCGGAAGCGTGATTCGAAGTATTTTCGGCAAGTCCTTGATTTCAAATGGAGCCATGCGCGAGGCGAATGACTGCTGTGAGCAATCAGACACGGATTTGCCGTTTTTGCAGTTGCGAAAAGATTACCGCTTCGTTAAACCCCCGGCTCTGCGCTGAGCGAGTCCTTAAGGATGACGCGGCCTGAAATTGCTACATCAACCGGAGTATCCATGGAAGACACAGTACACAAATCGTGCTGGGGCATCACCGCCCGCGCAGTGATCGGTTTTTCGGGAATTCTCGCACTGGCCTACCTTTTCGGCGGCATCTGAGCGAACGTGCAATAAGACAGAATGCAGTGAGACAATGCAGCGCCTGACCAGATCGGTAGGCGCTGCTTTTTTTTGGGCTCGGACACTGTTCGCACCCTGAA
>NZ_JACIYP010000086.1 GCF_014359905.1 Hoeflea sp.
TCTGATCGGTCTTGTCGGGATCTATCTTGTTTTGTCGTTTCAATTCCGCAGCTATGTCGAACCGGTGATTGTCATGTTGACCATCCCACTGGCATTTCTCGGGGTGATCTGGGGCCATGCGGCCATGGGATACAATATTTCGATGCCTTCATTGGTGGGGGCCGCCTCGCTGGCCGGGATCGTAGTGAACAACGCTATCCTGCTGATTGAAGTGATCAAGGAAAAAGCCGGGCCCGAGGTAACCGTAGCTGAGGCTGCGGGGTTAGCGGTGCGGGCGCGGTTCAGGCCGATCTTCGTATCGGTCACGACCACGATCCTCGGTATGGCTCCCTTGCTGCTCGAAACCTCGACCCAGGCACAGACGCTCAAGCCGCTGGTGATCTCGGTGGTGTTCGGGCTTCTGACTTCGACAACGCTGGTGCTGTTGGTACTTCCTGCGCTTTACGCAATTCTCGCCGAGTTGGGATTGGCACGGGCGGGGCGGGTGCCACCGCGAATATGAACCCTCGCACCCGACCGGCTGACAACGCTAAGGAACACTCAATTGCCTTCTCAACGGCATTCTGCTGCTGAGAATCACATGTGTGTGCCAGAGTTTGAGATGCTGGGTGGTGTGAGCGGTGGGGCGCTCATCGCATCATTCATGTTGCTGGATCGTATGACAATGCCACCTTCACCACATTGAACACAAACGGAAATGTTGAGGCACGTTTCCGGTCGCTGCCGATCGTTACGCCTGTTAATCGCGGCGCAAGACGATATTCGCGCCACCGGACAGGGCACCGACCGCATTTTTCGTGATCTGCGCAATGTGGAGCGGGATCTGTCGGTGGCGATCCTGATGGATTGTTCGCGGTCCACCGAATCGGTGGTGGGCATCCGCTCCATCATCGACACCATGCGCGAGGCGCTGGCCGCACTTGCCGGTGGCATAGACGCGGCTGGCGACCGGATGGCGATATGGGGACTTTCCTCGTTGAGGCGTGATCGGGTATTCCCGACCCGTTGCAAAGGGTTCGAGGGACGCCTGACAGGCACGCTGAGCAATAAACCCGGGGATATCTTCCAGCCGGGTGGTCCGAAAACGGGGCGCACTTCAAGAAATCCAAGACTCACCCGAAAACTGAGGGAACTCGGGTCTCAGGTCACGAGCTGTCTCGAAGCAATCAATGCGTTTTGATCCGATATCTATCGCGTAGTCGACTACCTGCTTTCCGACATTGTCAACGAAGCTTTCAAGTAGGAGTGCAGAGTCACTCTGACGTGGGACGTCGAGCCGAGTCCGCCGATCTGGATCCTCATGTGTTCGCGCCGTTGGCGGGCACATTTACTATGGCACGAGAGACGACGCGCAAGTCGAGTTCGGCAGTGATGCGCAATCTGGCCTCGGTCCGGGAGACAGCGCTATCGGCCGATGAGGCTAAGTTTCAGCCTTGCAATGTCGACTTGCCGGAGCCGGAAGGGCCCATCACTATTAGTGCGCCACAGGGCGCAATGTTCTCGTGACCGCTACCAGCTTCCAATCGCCGAGGCAGATGTCCACACCCTTCAGCGTCAGGCCCCTCATTCGATTGTCGCGCAGCATTCCTTAAGCCTTTGTATCGTGGTGACTGGGTGGAGAAGGGCTGGCGATCCTTGATCTTGACCCAACGGACAGGACTGGGAAAGCTATTGGGGCCAACGGTATTGGGGCAGAGGGTACTTTTCGACCACAAATGGGGCCATCACCGAAGACGTCGTATTTCAGTACCTAGAAAATACACCCCGATCCTACCGGCGCAAGCCGGTAGTCGTTCAGTCGGAAACGAAATGTGTTGCCAAGTCGCAGTCAGACCCTGGTTCCATCGCGAACTTGAGGCTTAGCTGATGCGGTCCACGATCCGTAATACCATCGTGAGTGCGTCGGCCGTGCCATTCGCCTCACCCTTTTCGAAGTCGCCGTCGATGGTCCCCATCTGGTTGGTCACGTGGGCCAGGCAGATGACAGCCCGGCTCCGCGCCTGCGCGAAGGCATAGAGCCCGGCCGCCTCCATTTCGACGGCGAGTATGCCGCGTTCTCGCGCGGCGGCGATGGCGGCTTCGGTCTCCCGGAATGGCGCATCGGTTGTCCAGGTCGCGCCGGTGAGCACGCGGGGGCCGCCGTCGAAGACCCCGTCCAACCGCGACAGAAGATGTTCGGAAGCGGGGCTCCAGTCCGCGGGCGGAAGGTAGTGGTAACTCGTGCCCTCGTCGCGCAGTGCCCGGTCGATCAGGATGAAATACGGAGGCGCCCCTTGTGGCGTGATCTGTCCCGACGAGGTGACGCTGATCAGCAATTCGCAGCCAGAGGCGAACATCTCCTCGGCAACGAGCACGGCGAAGGAAGCGCCGACAGCACAACCGACAACGCCGATCTCGTAGCCATTCAGATCGAACACCCACATGTCGGTGTGGTAGCAGACCCATCCTTCGTGCCGCTGCGCGCGATTCTCAGAGCGGAGCTGGCGCACGATGTCGCCATCGGGGTCGAGCAGGCAGATCTTCGGCACAGCGACGGCGTCCGCGCCCTTTTGGCGGCGCGCCTCGCGTAACAAGCTCTCCGGCGTGAAGGCTGACGGAGCGTCGTGATTCTTCTCGGCAAGGATGGATGGCGTCTGGCTTCCGCGGGCGTTCATGGCAGCTCCGTAGCGGTTAGGGATTTGAGTGGCTTGGTTGCACAGAGGACCAGAAAGGCAGGTGCCAATCGGTGTCCCGCACCAGATCCATGGAGCAATCGGCGCGACGACTTTTACAGCAAGCCTGGGCGGGGGGAACCCCGCACTGGCTAATTCAGTGTCGATGACTCTCACCCGGCATCCGTCAACGCATCACCTGCTTCAGGCGCGCCACTATATGATTGACCTCGTCCGCAGTCGTTGTCCGACCGAGGCTGAACCGGATGGCGCCCATACCAACCTGCGGCGAAACACCCATCGCCTCCAGCACCGGAGACAGCTCGACTCGCCCCGAATGGCAGGCGGACCCGGTCGATGCCGCGACCTCTGGCATTGCCGAGAGGATCTCCGCGCCAACACGTCCGACGAAGGAGACGTTGAGCGTGTTGGGAAGGCGCTGACCCGGATGACCGTTGAGAACCACGCCGTTCCCGAAGGCTTGCCTGAGGGCGTCCCAGAAGTGGTCCCGCAGTCGTTGAACGCCAGCCATGGGCGCAAGGTCGGCGGCAAGACTGGCGGCGAGGCCCAATGCCGACGTGAGCATTGCGCTTTCCGTTCCGGCGCGACGGCCACTCTCGTGTGCGGCGCCATGGATGAACGGTTCGAGCTTCAGGCCCTCACGGATGTAGAGCGCACCAACACCCTTCGGCGCATGGAACTTGTGACCCGCGATCGTCAGCAGGTCGATATTGAGATCGTCCACCCGGGTCGGGATCTTGCCGACAGACTGGGCGGCATCGGTGTGGAAGCGGATGCCGTGCTCGTGTGCGATGGCTGCGCATGCCGCGATGGGCTGGATCGTTCCGGTCTCGTTGTTGGCATGCATGATGGTGATGAGCACGGTGTCGGGGGTGATCGCGCGCCGAAGCTCGTCGGGATCGACCAGTCCCGCGCCATCGACCGGGAGCTTGGTCAAGCGGGCGCCAAGGCGCTCGAGAAACCGCAACGGCGCGGCGATGGCCGGATGCTCGACGCTTGAGGTGATAAAATGCGGTCGATCCCTGCCGCTTGCGAAGAACACACCCTTCAGCGCGTGGTTGTTCGCCTCGCTGCCGCCGCTGGTGAACACGATCTCCTGCGGCGCGCAGCCCAGAAGCGTCGCCACCTGGCTTCTGCCGTCCTCCACCATCTGCCGGGCAGGCACACCGGCCCAGTGGCTGCTTGACGGGTTGCCATGCCCCGTCTCCAGGGCATGGCGCATGATCCCGGCCACCTCGGGGGCGACCGGCGTGCTGGCGTTGAAGTCCAGATATATGTCGCGCATGTCGTGCCTCCCGATTTCCGATGTTGCTTTGCTGGCTGTCAGGGCTTCCAGGCGGCGTCCTGCTTCCAGCCGTTGAGACCGGTCTGCATGACAACAACGTTGGACCTGCCCGCCACGCGCAGGGCGAAGGCCGCCTGGGCCGAGAGGCTGCCGGTGTTGCAGAACAGGATGGTCATGCGGTCCTCGGGGATCTCGTCGATGCGGTCGAGCACTTCGCGCCATTCGATGTTGATGGCGCCGGGACTGGTTTCCTTGTCAAACTGGCCCGCGTCGCGGGTGTCGACGAAGAGTGCGGTCTCGAACACGCCCTGGTCGATCTGCTGCGGCAGAATGATGCCGGACTCGTAGTCCTGGAACATCAGGTATTCCTGCATGGCTTCGATGGCGGTTTCCTGGGCCATGACGGGCGCCGCGTGAAGGCCAAGTGCGACAGTCGCCACTGCCAGAAGGTGTTTCAGTGTCATCCGGTATCTCCTGTGTTCCGGTTATTGTGTTGGCTGTTGTGCTCAAGCCAACCATTCGTGCCGCCTTCGAGCCAAAGGGCGTCCTTATGGCCAAGCTGGCGCAAGAGCGCTGCGCCCTGGGTCGACCGGCCTCCGCCCTTGCCGCAGATGGTGACCGGGATCTTCCCGGCGGGGATGTCGTTCACCCGGTCTGCAAGTTCAGTTAGCGGGATATGCACGGCGCCCGCGACGTGAGCGATGGTAAAGTCCCCGGCGTCGCGGACGTCGATCAGATGGAACCGATCTGGGTCGGCCGCCAGTGCCGCAAGCGTCAGCATCTCCGCCATCAGAACACCAGCACCTTGTCGGCCGCCAGCGTCGCTTGGGCGAGTTCGTCCATGGTCGAACGGGTCGGCCCCTCCATCATGTCGGTCCCGTTTAGTCCACGCGCATCCATGCAGGTGCCGCACATCAGCACGCGGCCCCTGGCGGACAGAACCCGGTGGATCATGCGCTCAAGGTTGTAATAGCCTTCGGGCGTCTTCTGACCGGACTTGGCGCAGAGCACGGCGTCGGCCATCAGGAAGACGGTGATTTCTCCCTCCGGGTCGTTCTTGGCCAGCGCATGAGCCATGCGCAGACCGTTGAAGCTGCGCTCGGTGCCGTAAGGCGGGTCGTTGAGCAGGATCAGGTGTTTCATGGCAGGGTCCTCAGTTCAGGGCGCGGGTTTCGAGATCGGCGAGATACGCCGCGATGCGGCGGGCGTTGGCGCCGCGGTCGATCTGGCCGAGGCGGGACCGCGAGCGCATGTCGATGCGGGCGCCATTGTCGGTCTCGGCAATCCGCACCGCGACCTCGTCCTCGAAGCCGAACAGGCGGCTTGTGGCAATTGCCTCGATCTGGCTTTCGGCGGGGTCGGCGGAAAGCACTTCCCATCCGCGTTCCTCGATCAGAGCCAGCGCCGCGGCAAAGGCCTCTTCAAACGAGAGCGGCAGCTCGAGAGGCTGCACCTGCGGGTAAGCGGCACGCTGAAGCGCGGCGTTTGCCGCCGGATAGTCCGTCGGCGTGACCGTGAACCAGAACACCGGCGAATCTTCGACATCGGTCGATATGTCGTTGATGGGCGGTGTCGTGCGGGCTGCAAGCTCGAAGGCTGCGCCGAGGCCTGCGACGGGCAGGGATAGAGCCAGCCCCAGGAGGACCAATAGGGCGCCGCCCTGTCTCCGACGCAACCAGACCGCAAGCCCCGCGAGCGCGGCCAGGACGCCGGCTGCCGCCGCCCAGGCTGCCCAGCCCGCCAGGTCATAGGCCTGCGGCCAGGGCCAGCCGCCCGCCCGGAAACCCCAGACGGCGGTTGCGAGAAGCACGAATGAAGCAAGCCCCAGGAGGATGGCGACGAAGCCGAGGCGGCGGGTGAGGCTGTCAGTCATGCGAGCGCTCCGGATCGGGTGCGGGATTGAGACGCGGATGGGTTTCCTCCATCCCGAGGACAAGCCAGAGGCCTGACACCGCCATGGCGGTTCCGGTCAGCCAGAAGCCGGCTTCGAGCATTCCCGACGCATCGGCGATCAGGCCCATGGCGAGAGCGCCGATCGCGTAGCCTAGATCGCGCCAGAAGCGGTAGACGCCAAGCGCCGAACCGCGCCAGGACGGATGGGCTATGTCGCCCATGGCGGCGATGAGCGTGGGGTAAAGCAGCGCCATGCCGACACCGGTGACGGCGGCTGCAACAGCCCAGCCGGTGACACCGGCAAGGAACGGGAAGGTCAGCACGCCGACGGCGCACAGAAAGAAACCGGCGACGGTGGGCCATTTCCGGCCGAAGGCGTCCGACAGGGGGCCGGTCCAGAGCTGGCTACCGCCCCAGACGAAACCGTAGATGCCGGTGACCCAGCCGATCTCGATCAGGCTCGCGCCCCTGGCGACCATGAAGACCGGCACCAGCGCCCACATCAGCGCGTCGACGAACTTCTCGACGCTGCCCGCCTGCGCCAGCGCCATGAAGGTGCGGTTGCGCCAGGTGACGAGGGCGAAGATCTGCCCCGCCGTCGGGCTCTCGGGTCCCTCGACATAGTGCGGGCGCGGACCGGTCGTGGCGCCTGCCTTGTGCCGGGCGGCCTCGGCGCGGGCGAAGGGAAGCGTTTCGGTGAAGGCGAGTGTCCCTGAGGCAAGCGCCAGGAGGATGACGACAAGCCCGAAGACGAAAAGGCTCAACCGCGGATCGAAGTAGCTGGCGAGGTAACCCGTCACCAGGCCCGCCAGCGCAACGCCGCCATAGCCGGCGAATTCGTTGAAGCCGGTGGCCAGCCCGCGCTCGGACCCCTTGACGATGTCCATCTTCGCCGTGACGGTCATCGACCAGCAGAAGCCCTGGTTGACGCCGAGCAGCACGTTCGCCGCCACGATCCAGCCCCAGGACGGGGCCCAGAGGATCATGAACGGGATCGGCAGGGCCACCAGCCAGCCCCAGATCAGGACCTTGCGTCGGCCGATCCGCTCCGACAGGCGGCCGGAGACGAAGTTCATCGCGCCCTTGACGATGCCGAAGGAGACGATGAAGGCGAAGACCGCGGTCATGGAGCCCTGAACGACACCGAACTCGGTCTCGGCCAGCGCCGGGATCACCGTGCGTTGCAGGCCGATGGTGAGGCCCACGAAGAAGACCTGCAGGAGCTGCTCGAGGAAAGGCCGCAGGTTCTCGCGGATGCCGAGGGCGTAGGTCATTCCGGCTCCTTTGCCGTGATGCGCGGATCGAGCGCATGGCCGCTCGCAGGTCCCCGGGCGGGCTGGATCAGCATCCGGTCGAGCCAGAGGTCGCGGGTGGTGCGAAACTGCTCGATGCCGATCTCCATGCCCTGATGGCCCCTTGCGGGCTGGGCGATGTAGGTGCCGAGCAGACGGTCCCACCAGGGCAGGTTGAAGCCGTAGTTTGAGTTGGTCTCCCGTGGGTCGATGGAGTGATGAACGCGGTGCATGTCGGGCGTGACGACGAATAGCCGAAGCACGCGGTCGACAGGGCGCGGCAGATTGATGTTGGCGTGGTTGAAGAGCGCAGTGGCGTTCAGGATCACCTCGAACAGCAACACAGCGACAGCGGGCGGACCGAGGGCTGCCACCACGGCCAGCTTGATCCCCATCGAGATCAGGATCTCGACAGGGTGAAAGCGCAGGCCGGTTGTTGCGTCGAAGTCGAGATCCGCATGGTGCATCCGGTGCAGCCGCCAGAGTCCCGGAACAGCGTGGAACATGACGTGCTGCAGGTAGATCGCGAGATCAAGCAGCAAGATCGAGACCACGATCGCGACCCAGGGGGCCACGTCGATATTGTTGAACAGACCCCAGCCATTGGCCTCCGCCATCACGGCGAGCCCGACGGCGATGATCGGGAAGGTCAGCCGCAGGATCGCCGTATCGAGCACCACCAGCGCCAGGTTGTTGGTCCATCGGATGACGCGCGGGATCTCCCGCCGCCGTCGGGGTGCGGCGACTTCCCAAAGTGCCATGGTCGCGAGCACTCCCAGAAACGCGGCAAGGCGTATCATTGGTGCGGCTGCGAGGATAATGTCGGACATGGATCACTCAGCGTTCAGGGTTGCGGGATGTATTAAAATTACTATCATTCAATTAATCGCTTGAATGTTGTATCGTCAGGAGCCGCCAGATGTCAACCAGCCCCAAGACCGCCCTGCTCGAGGAATATGCGCTCGTCGCCCGAGCCCTGTCCGCTCCAGCACGACTGTCGCTCCTCGAACAGCTGGCGCAAGGAGAGCGGGGCGTGGAGGCCCTAGCCGAGAAGACCGGCCTCACTGTCGCCAATTGCTCCCAGCATTTGCAGCAGCTCCGCCGCGCAGCGCTTGTCACCAGCCGCCGCGACGGCAAGGCTGTGATCTACAGGCTGACTGACGCCAAGACACTGGCGTTGATGGATCTCTTACGTGTCGTGGCGGAGCGAAACCTGGCGCAGGTCGAGCAGATTCTCCGCGGGCTCTCCGGGGGCGAAGCCGCACCCGAGCCGGTCAGCCGCGAGGACCTGGCTGCCCGGCTTGCGGAAGGGTCAGTTACCGTCCTCGATGTGCGGCCCGCAGACGAATACGCCGCGGGACACATCCCGGGCGCGCTGAATACGGCCCTTGCCGACATCGAACGCATCATCCCTTCTCTCGAACTGGGCGCCGAGATCGTGGCCTATTGCCGGGGGCCTTATTGCGTCTACGCGCACCAGGCAGTCGCCGCGTTGCGCAAGCACGGCCTAAACGCACGGCGACTTGAGGGAGGGCTGCCGGAATGGCGTGAGGACGGGCGACCGGTTCTTACCAACGCAAGTTAAGCACCGCAGCGTCACAGTTGGTCCGCGCTTGTTCTCGGGCTGCCACATGGTCGCCCTTCATTTCGCCAGGCGCACATTTTTTGGGAAGTGCCTCCATCTGCGCGGTCGCCGGAGCAGGGAATTCATAGTTGTATTTAGGGCACGCGGTGCGCCGCCAAAACTTTTCGAGCCAAGCATGGTAAATGCTAAAAGCCGAACTAAGGGCTCACTTCTCAAAGAAGGCCAATCAAATTGAATTGGCTCAGAAGCTTCTTTGCTACGCCGACCGGTAGACAGAAAGCGAGACTATGAAAGCGCTGCCGTCCACCGTACATGTCAGACGGCCCGGAGAGTTGGGCTGCGGTTGGACAGGGGATGTTTCTGCGGAGGAGGCTATGCCGCATCCGCCTCGGAGCTTCCAAGCTTTTGCTGGCGCGCATATTCACAAAGAACAGCATCGCACCACACTTTGATCGCCTCGCGTTTAAGAGCGAGGTGCTGCGCGCCACCATACGCCAACTGCGTCACCTTCGCTTGCCGTTGTCGTAGAAAGTCGGCGCGCTGACGCTCGGTAGCAGTAACCGCCAAGGCTTCCTTCTCCTTCACTTCGTGAGCAAGGATGACGGATGCACCGCCTGGAATGCCTGCTTCATCGAGGGTCTTGGTGATCGCCCGTCGCAGGTCCTGGAGGCTCCACCAGTCGATTCCCGCCTCGGCGAGAAGGTCTTTCCGATCCGTCCGACGGGGGATAGCCTTTGTTCGCTCGCGCTCGACGTCCTGAAGAAGCTCGTCGCGCCCGGCGAGGCGGTAGAGAACACGGTAAACCCCTGATGCCGAGACGGGAACCTCGCCCTTCTTCCTCTCCGACGGGAACGCCCATTCTTGGGTAATCGTGCCATGCTTCCCCTTCTTGCGGAAATGATCGACCATCTCCCAAGCTTCCAAGGGAATGGGGAGAACATGCGCACGTCCGGCTTTCATCACGTTCTTCGACCATGCCGCCAGCTTCCAGCCCTCGACTTTGTCGTCAACGACATCGTGGCCGAGGAGGCTCATCCCGGCGTTCGCGCGCTGGCAGGTCAGTACAAGCCACCATAGACCTGCCAGGGTAGCATATCCTACGCCGGCGATCCGCTGGGCGCGTCCAGGCAGGGGCTTGTCGAGGTACTGTTCAGCGAGAATAAGAGTCGACACGATCGCCTCGATCTCTGGGCGGCGCTCACTCGGCGGAATCTCGTAAGGCGCTATGACCATATTCCACCATGCATCGCCGACAAGGCCGGAGTTTTTAGAATTGTTCTGCGCGCACCAAGTCATCACGGCACGGAAATAGGTCACGACTTTCATCGCACCCGCTGGGGTTTTCCCGACAGTCCGCCTGACTTCGTCCCTGACTTCTTCGATGTCGCCGCGCGTGATGCTGACAACGGGGATATCCATGATCTTTGTGAAAGCGGGCCGATTGAACGTCAACCGGTAGTCCTTGACGGTATTGGCCCCGATCCGGTCCTTCTCTCGGGTCGCGGTATCGGTCTTCGCCCTGATAGTCTCATCAACGCACTGGCGTAGGGTCCAAGTCGTTGGCCGGGATGCTTCCTCCTCGGCCGCCTTCCGCGCAGTCTCGTCACGCTCGATAATCTCGGCGGCCGCTTTTCGGATGTCCCCCTTGCCTTTGCTGTTACCATAGTAAACAGCAAGGAATGCTTTGACTTGTGCCACATCTTTGCCGTCGCCAAGCATCGATCTGACGGCCCGGGCAAGCTCCCGAACTTTAGACAGAGCGGTGAGGCGGCGGTCGTTCTCCGGCCAGACGTAACCAATGGTCACGGAGCTATCACGAAAACGGACAACCCACGACGCGGTGCGTCCCTCCATCTGGAGGCGAAGGCCTGTCTCTTTCTGGTCAGCGAAGATCGTAATCCCCCTGCCAAAGCCTTCGTTCGCGGCCTTGTACGCCATCTGGCGGACGTCGCTTTCTTCAATCGTAAGTTTTGTTGTCGCCATATCCCGCTCTACCCCTGAAACCGCCCATCGCTACCTACCGTCGTCCTACCGTTTTAAAACTGGTTGACAAGGGCATACTGGGTAGAGGTTTCCATATTAGCGAGACCCGTTTGAAGGGCCTCTAGTGTTGACAATGTCCTTGATTTACAAGGGTTCTTCAACAAAGATCGGTGAGATGCAAGCGCTTGTCAACCTCTTTGTATTTCAGACAGGCGGATTGAAAATCCGCGTGTCGGTGGTTCAAATCCGCCTCCGGGCACCATTCCTTCCATAATGAGTGCTGATTGCAGTTGAAGCGTTTTGCGCCGCGTCCGGCTGAATTGTATCGGGACAATCTAAAGTCGAGACTGAGTGAGATATTGCTGTTTGAATTAATCTTGCGTTAACCCATTAAGTGGTTAATTTGAATGATTAATCTACTCATAACGAGCAGAATTTCCTTGCTTCGAGCCCATTGCCATGACCTCCATTTTAACGAATGGCAGCGCTCTTTCTGCGCTCCAGACCCTGCGTTCTGTTTCATCCGGTCTGGAAGCAACCCAGCGAATGGTTTCATCCGGTCTTCGGGTCGGAGTGGCTGCCGACAACGCGGCCTACTGGTCCATTTCGACGACCATGCGGTCCGACAGGATGGCGATTTCCACTGTCTCTGATGCGCTTGGGTTTGGTGCGGCGAAGGTCGATGTGGGGTATACAGCCACGACTGCGATTGTCGATATCCTCGACACCGTCAAATCGCGCCTTGTTGCCGCGCAGGAAGCCGGCGTCGATAAATCCAAGATCCAGGGTGAAATCGAACAACTGAAGGAACAGGCTGTCGCCATCGTTTCAGGGGCATCCTTCAATGGCGTCAATTATCTGAAAACCAGCGAAGCCCAGTCCCTGCTTGAGGTGGAGACGCTGGACTCCCATGTGATTTCAGCATTCGTGCGGTCGGCGGACGGCAACGTGTCCGTGAAGCAGGCCGAGATCAATCTGAAGACGACGAGCATGCTCAATGTCGGCGGCGGCGGCATTCTTCAGAAGGAGGTTATCGGCGACTATCCTGACCTGCAGCCTTTGGGAATCGTATCCTACTTTCACGAAGGCCACGAAGATCATACCTTTAATGGCCCTGTTGCGATCGGGGCGACAGAATCGATCACCTTCGATCTGGTGCTGGACCGAAGCCCGCAATCCACCGGCATTACCTATGCGATGACGATCGACAAGGCGCTTGTCGATGGCGCGCTCGGAACGAGCGACGGTGTCATCCACAACGCTGCCGATGTCCGGAAAATACTTCAGAAGGCGTTTGATGATGCTGGCGCTCCCGCGAGCGCATACAGGAGCGGAGACACGAGTCTGACAATGTATGATGTGACGACATTGGAGGCGACCGGGCACCTCGGGTCGAGCATCTATTTTGAAAACCTGGCGTCCGATCTTCCTGGAGGAAGCGTGCTCGGTCTCGACAGCTCTTCCGCAATCGATCACGACAACATGCGAACGGAGGGGGCCACCGCCTTCACGAAGGCGTTCACAATGCCGGTCTCTCTGGTGATATCATTCGAGGTTCAGATAGCTGGCGGCGCGTCGCAAACCGTCCAGATAGACAGAGATACCGTCAATGATGCGCTCGGAATCACCAATGCTCGCGTGGAAACCGCCACGGATTTTGCGACAGTGGTGTCCTACGCAGCGGCTGGGATCGGCCTTGATCTCGAAGTGGACGGATCGACGATAAATTTCTTTGCTGATCAGGCCGTTCATCCGGGCTACGGCAACAACGCCGTCGACTTCTTCGTCAGTGATTTCCGGACGAACCAGGAGTGGTTGCTTCGCTTCGACCTCGCTGAGATCGACATCACCGGCAATGAATATACGGTCGAGGACTATCTTGTCGGAGTGGAATACATGCTCCAGCGCTCCATTTCGAGTGCGAGCAATCTCGGGGCTCTCTCCAAGAGGATCCACATGCAGGCCGAGCTGGGATCGAAGTTGATGGCGACGATCGACAAGGGCATAGGTCGTCTGGTTGATGCCGACATGAATGAGGCCTCCACCCGCCTCAAGGCGCTTCAGATACAGGAACAGCTGGCGATCCAGGCGCTGTCGCTTGCGAACTCGAACGCCGAAAACGTCATGCAACTGTTTCGTTAGGCCGCATCCCGCCGTTGCTGGCGGAGCCGGAACCCGGGCTACCTTTCCGCCGACCGGAGATGGAACGCACGACAGCGTTCGTTGGCGCTCCCTGGCCACGATACCGGCGGCGATCCGCGAGCCTGCTCCTATCTGCTCACGATACCGGGACGAGCCGGCTCCGTCCGCCCTATGGCTATCTTGGAAAAGGCTCCAAGGCGCCTTGTGCGCGATCAAAGGGGAAGGCCGCTGCATTGCCGATTGTGCCGGCAGAGGCAACAGTCGATCACGACCGGTTTCAGGAAAATTCGCGGCGGCAGCTGAGATCGGCCAGCAGCGCGCCCAGTCAAGACATTTCGTTGAACATCGACGCCCATTTTTGCCATTGCTTATTTGGTTGCCGCTCTTGCACAGGATGTCCGACTTGCGTCACAGCGGCCTGTCCGTTTTCCTTTGCGGTAATTGATGTCTCACGCAATGGACACCCAACAACACGAATCCCCGCCTTCGGCGCCGCTCGTTTCTCCTTTGAAAGGGCAAAACGAATCTGCATGTCCGCAACCAACTGGAGTCATGTCCTGGAAAGTCCGGAGCTTACCCTGCACGGGTTGAGCGGGATCAAAGCTCCTTCTCCACCGACCGTGATATCAACCGCCTGCAACTCGAATGGAAACGAATTCGATGCCCGCCAGAGCCATGACAAGTTTGAAGTCATCCGGCGACGGCCGACCAGCATCCGTTTCAAGCCTGCGCAGCTGCCTCGCGGCAAAGTCTTCGATGAGGCTGTGTCCCATTGCCAATGATGACAAGCCAGGAACTCCGATAGTTCAAAAAGTTGTACGATGTTACAAATTCCTGACAAGCTGCGCTTCAAACCGGCATCCCATGCCATACCCAGTTATCTCAGGGCCACGTATGAGTGGGCCTATCTGAACCCGCGCAATGTGCGATGGCTCGACAATGAGACCATTGTCGGGGTGATCCTGTTCGGCAACCATGTTCGTCTGCGCAATGCGGCACTCGCCGAAATCAGGACCGGTCAAAACGTCCTGCAGGTTGCCCATGTCTACGGCACGCTCATTCCCGAGATCGCGCGGCGCGTCGGCCCCACCGGCAGTCTCGAGGCGATTGATGTCGCGCCCCTGCAGGCAGCGCTGTGCAGGCGGAAATTGTGGGGCATGCGCCACACGGATGTGAGAATATCCGACGCATCCGACCCGGGCGATGGCGGTTACGACGTGGTCAATTGCTATTTTCTGTTGCACGAGGTTCCCGACGATATGAAGCGTGCGATCGTTACGGCGCTGCTCCAGCGCGTGGCTCCCGGCGGCCGCGCCGTGTTCGTCGACTACCACCGTCCGGCAAGGCTGCATCCTCTGCGTGGCTTATATCGCAAGCTTTTCGAGCGGCTGGAACCCTTCGCGCTGAGCATGTGGGATCATGAGGTCCGCGACCTGGGCGCCGATGCGGCCGCGTTCGAATGGACCAAGGAGATATTTTTCGGCGGCGTCTTCCAGAAGACCGTCGCCCACCGTCGGGGTTCGATATGAACTCTTAACGCAGACCCGCGCGGCTGGCGCGCGAAGGGGACACAATGCGATGAGAATTGCAGTTCGTGTCGTCGTGGTCATGGCTGCCATGACAGGATTTGCAGCATGGGGAGGGGCACAGCTCCAGCGCGCCCAGGCCCAGGAAAGGCCGGCAACGGCGGTGCCCGCGCCGGCGACCCTGATGCCGGAGATCCCCAATCTCGAAATATGGCGCACCTCGCCCCACGCCAACATCACCCGCGAGGCTTTCCGCCACTGGGACAATGAAGACGACAAGATGATCCCCGAGGTCTGCTCCAAATGTCACTCGACTGCGGGCTTCATGGATTATCTCGGCGCTGATGGCAGCGCGGCCGGCACCGTCGATACCAAGCATTCGCCCGATCCGGCCGTAGCACCCGGGATCGCCTGCATGGCCTGCCACAATGACGTCGCGCGCAACATGAGCGTCGTCACCTTTCCCTCCGGCGTCGAGCAGGAGGTCCTCACCCCCGATGCGCGCTGCATGACCTGCCATGGCGGCCGCGCCTCCACCGTCCAGGTCGGCGAGGAAATCGCCAAGGCGGGGGCGTCGCCGGACGAAGATACGCCTTCGGCCGAAATCGGCTTCGTCAACATCCACTACCGCGCCTCCGCCGCAAGCCGTTTCGGTGGCGAGGTGCATGGCGGATACGAGTATGACGGAAAGGAATATGCCGGCTATTATTTCCACGACCAGGTGTCGCAGCTCTGCACCGATTGCCACAGCCGGCACAAGCTCCAGGTGAAGGTGGCCACCTGCACGGAATGCCACACCGAAGTGGTGGCCGACGACAAGCAGTCGCTCCGGCTGATCGGCACCTCCAAGGTGGATTTCGACGGCAATGGCGACGCCAAGGAAGGCGTCTATGCCGAGATCAAGACGCTGCATGCGCGGCTGCTCGAGGCCATCAAGGGCTATGGCAAGCAGGTGGCCGGCACCGCGATTGCCTATCACGAGCATGCCTATCCCTACTTCTTCCAGGATGGCGACGGGAGCGGCGCGATCGAGGAGGGCGAGGCCACGTTCCCCAACCGCTACCAGTCGTGGACGCCGCGCCAACTCAGGGCCGCTTACAACTACCAGGTCGTCGCCAAGGATCTGGGCATATACACCCACAATCCCTATTACGCGCTTCAGTTGCTCTACGACAGCATTGCCGATCTTGCGGCAGCCGGCAGTGGGGTCGAGGTTGTCGGCGCCCGTCCGAATTGAGCGGCCCGCGTCTCTGAAAACCGATCCGGGCCTGGCCGCGGCCGCAGATCACAGACGTTTCGAGGCACTGGCGGGACCCTTCGCCAGCGCCGGAGACGTCAACCGAAGGACAAGAACGGCCATATCACCTATTCGACCGAGAAGGGCGACCTGACCGCCGGCGGCGGCATCCAGCCCGCGCTGGTCTGGTCGAACGGCCATCTCGCCATGCACCGTCTGGGCGACCCGATGCCGGAGCCTGCGGCGCCGGACGCCGAAAGGGTAGACGCGACCGCCGCAGGCGCGGACCGCGGGGAGGGCGGGCTTGCCGCCATCGAAAGCGGCTTCGCCGGCACGCCCTGGATCGCCGCCTACGTGGGCGATGCGGCGGACCCAGGCTCCCGCATCGCGCCGGTCAAGGTGATGCATGCGGTCGTCCCCGTCGACGCCGGGAGCAGGGGCCTGGCGGCGGCCAAACTGTCCGGACGCAGCGGCGATGCGCTGTGGAACCGGTTCAACTGGAAGAGCGCGGTCGAGACCGGCATGGAGGCGGCCGGCGTGCCGTTCAGCGGCGATGTGGCCTTCGCCAGGGTCCGCCAGATGATCCCCGTCAACCACATGGTGGCGCCCGCCGATCAGGCGCTCGCGTGCCAATCCTGCCACGCATCGGACGGGCTTCTCGCCTCCCTGCCCAGCGGCTTCGTTCCCCGGCGCGACGGCTTTGCCCTGCTCGATTGGGCGGGATTGGCGATCCTGCCGGCGACGCTCGCCGCCTCGCGGCTGCACGCCATGGCCCGCATCGGCTTCGGCACCTTCTACAGGGGGTCGCGTCATGGCTGACACTGCTGCGCCGAAATCGAGGGGCGTCTACCTGTTCACCGGGTTCGAGCGGTTCTGGCACCGGTTCCAGGCGGCGCTGATCAGCTTCCTGCTGCTGGCCGGCCTCGAGATCCACGGGTTCTACGATCTTCTCGGCTTCGAGCGCGCGCTCGATCTCCATGTCCTGGCCGGCTTCGCTTAGGTGGTGCTGTGGGTCTTTGTCATCTTCCGGCACCTCGTCACCGGTCAGTGGCGGCACTATGTGCCCACCACCGAGCGGATGTGGGCGATCGTGCTGTTTTACTCGATCGGCATCTTCCTGGGCGCCCCGCACCCGTTCCGGCCCAGCACCAAGCGCAAGCACACCCCCCTGCAGGCCATAGTCTATCTCGGCTTCCAGGTGGTGATGGCGCCGGCGATCTGGATCTCCGGGATCATCCTGTGGGTCTACGGCCGGTTCCCGGACATCTACCCGGGCGATCTGCTGGTTCTGTGGGTGAACGCCATTCACGTCGCAACCGCGTTCCTGATCAGCCATCTGTACCTGATCGCCACGGGCGAGACCGTGGGCGCACAATTGCGGGCGATGATCACCGGCTGGGACCGGCACGGCGAGCCCGACAAGGGCTGGTCGCTGCACCGCTTGTGCCATGGATGCGCTCGCGCAACGCCCTTACGGAAAGAAAACCGGTGGATCGCCCACCTGCCACGGCTGGGATTTCACCATGACGCGCTCGAAGCGGCCGGATGCCAGAAAAGTTTCAAGCCAAAGCTGCAGATCGGGCCAGGGCTGGGCGTCAAACCAGGCCTTGTCGACAAAGGCGAACTGGCGGACAAAGGGAAGAATGGCGTAATCGGCAAGGGTCGGGCGGCCGAAGATCCAGCCATCGATCCGCTGGTCGAGCTCCGCCAGCATTGCCGACGCGAGACCGCGCTGTTCCTCGGGATCGGATCCCGGGTAGCGTCCCGCATATTTGGTCCGGTCGAGCGCCGCTTTGAACGCGCCGTCATTGCGGGCAATCCGGTCGAACCCCTCATCGGGCATGTCGAGCCAGCCTTCCGGGTCGTGCTGCCTGAGAGCCCACATCATGACATCCAGGCTCTCGTCGATCACGTCGCTGGCGGTGACAAGGCACGGCACGGTGCCGCTGGGCGAGGCCTGCAGAAAAGCGTCCGGTTTTTGCCGCAACACCACCTCGCGGAGCTCCACCGGAATGCCGGCCGACGCGATGGCCAGCCGCGCGCGAATGGCATAGGGGCAGCGGCGGAATGAGTAGAGCAGGGGCTGTGTCACGGATGCAGTCTACTGCATGTCGCGCTCAGAAGGCTACATTCAAGCGATAATGCAAATGTATCTTGGGGGAAAAATTGCCGCTTCAATCCGGCAATACGTCAGGGACTGGCTGGCATGGTTCGCCGGTTCAACAGCCGCAAATTCAACCGAGATCGGATCCTCAGCTGGCGGCAGCGCCCTGCCGCCGCCAGCTGTCAAGGTCATGGATGTGTTCTAAATCGCCAGATAGTCGTGGCGTAGCTGCTCGTTGTGCAGCACTTCATCGGCCGTGCCGTCGAACACGACTTCACCCGATTCCAAAATCACCGCCCGATCGGCCAGTTTCAGCGCCCGAACGGCGTTTTGCTCGACGAGGATCGTGGTAATGCCCTGCTGCTTGATGATGTTGAGCGTCTTCTCGATCTCGTCGACGATCACCGGCGCCAGACCCTCATAAGGCTCGTCCAGAAGCAGGACCTTGATGTCGCGCGCCAGCGCCCGGCCGATTGAAAGCATCTGCTGCTCGCCACCAGACAACGTCACGCCTTCCTGCTTGCGGCGTTCGCCGAGCCTCGGAAACAGCTCGTAAATCCGTTCCAGCGACCAGCCGATCGGAGGCGCGATCTGGGCCAGCTCTATGTTTTCCTCAACCGTCAATCCGGGAATGATCCGGCGATCTTCGGGCACCAGCGAAAGCCCGGCGCGCGAGGCCTCGTGCGAGCTCATCTTGTGCAGCGGCTGGTGGTCAAGCCAGACTTCGCCACTGGTCATCAAGGGCGAGCCGATCTGCGCGATGGCGCGCAGGGTCGAGGTCTTGCCGGCGCCATTGCGGCCGAGCAGTGCCAGAATTTCTCCCTCATGCACGTTGAAGCTGACACCCTGCACGATATAGCTCTCGCCGTAATAGGCGTGAATATCGTGCACGGATAGGAACGCCGGGGCGGTTGCGGCCTTGTTGGCGTATTTGGAAAAATCCGGGCGTTCGTATTGCTGCTTGCCCTTGTCTGGTGCGATCTCGGTCATGCTGCGGCCTCTCCAAGATAGGCTTCTTTCACCTTCGGATGCCCCTTGATGTTGTCAGGGGTGTCTTCGACCAGGGGCGAGCCCTGCGCCAGAACGGTAATGCGTTTGGCGAGCGAGAAAAC
This sequence comes from Hoeflea sp., assembly GCF_014359905.1. Lineage (GTDB taxonomy): Bacteria > Pseudomonadota > Alphaproteobacteria > Rhizobiales > Rhizobiaceae > Hoeflea. The sequence goes on from NZ_JACIYP010000086.1 coordinate 18,832, forward strand.
GACATGCATGTCGTGCTCGATGATCACCATGGTGATCTCCCGGCTGTCATGAATCTGATTGAGCAGATCGATGGTGTTGTTGGTGTCGGCCCGCGCCATGCCGGCGGTGGGCTCATCGAGCAGAAGCAGTTTCGGCTCTTGCACAAGGCACATCGCCATTTCCAGCCGCCGCTTGTCTCCACGCGACAGGGAGCTTGCCGTCATGTTCCGCTTGTCGGCCATATTGACTTCGCTCAGCATGTGCTCCGCTCTATCGATCATTTCCTTTTCCGCTGCAATCGATTCCAGCGCGTGCAGGCGGAACGATCCATCACGCTTGGCGAAGCACGGAATCAGCGTGTTTTCGAAAACCGTGAGGTCGCTGAAGATTTCCGGCGTCTGGAAGACGCGGGAAATGCCCAGCTGGTTGATCTCATAGGGCTTGCGGCCGAGAACCGAAACGCCGTTGAACATCACCGTTCCGGTATCCGGTATCAGCTTGCCAACCAGCACATTGAGCAGGGTGGATTTGCCGGCGCCGTTCGGTCCGATGATGGCGTGCACCGTGCCGGCCGCAATATCGAGATTGACATTGCCAAGCGCCTGCAGACCACCGAACCTTTTATTGACGTTAGAGACTTCGAGAATTCCCATGACTTGTATCTCCGCCGATCAGTTTACATGTGCTGATGGTTTGGGGTGATGGTCGGGATCCTTGACCGACTTATTCGACTTACGGCTCTTGCCCGTGATCATGCCCCAGATACGGCGGCCGCCTTCCATAAGGCCGCCCGGCAGGAATATGACAACCAGCATGAACAGTAGGCCCAGCGTCAGGTTCCAGCCCTTGCCGATGAAGGGATGCAGAATGAACACAAGCGCATCAGCGAGCCCATCCGGAAGCGCCGAGAACCAGGCGTGCAGAATGTTGTCATTGATCTTCGAAAAGATGTTTTCAAAGTACTTGATGAAGCCCGCGCCCAGAACCGGGCCCATCAGTGTGCCCGCACCGCCGAGAATGGTCATCAGCACCACTTCGCCCGAGGCGGTCCACTGCATGCGCTCGGCGCCTGCGAGCGGGTCCATCGAGGCCAGCAGCCCGCCGGCGAGACCGGCATACATGCCGGAGATCACGAACGCCGCCAGCGTGTAGGGGCGCGAATTGAGACCGGTGTAGTTCATCCGCGTCTGGTTGGTCTTGATGGCGCGCAGCATGATGCCGAACGGCGACCGGAAGATCCTGAGCGACAGATAGAACACGATGATTGCGATGATGGCGCAGAAATAATAGCCGTTGGAGAAGGTGAACTGCCAGCCGCCGACATCGACCTTCACGCTCTCGTTCATGACAATGCCGAACAGGTGGGGGCTGTTCGGGCTGCCCGCGCTCATCAGCACCTGTGGGTCGTCGGTATAGACCTGCAGGCCGGTCTCGCCATTGGTCAGCGGCGTCAGCACCGAATAGGCCAGATTGAACGACATCTGGGCGAATGCCAGCGTCAGGATCGAGAAGTAGATACCCGAGCGGCGCAGCGAGATGAAGCCGATGAGCAGCGCGAACAATGCCGACATGATCACCGCAAGGATGAGGCCGGGAAGCACGTTGTAGCTCAGGAGCTTGTACATCCAGACCACGGAATAGGATCCGACACCCAGAAAGGCTGCATGACCAAACGAGAGATAGCCGGTCAGGCCGAACAGAATGTTGAAGCCGATCGCGAAGATCCCGTAGATCGCGAAGCGCTGCATCAGGTCCGGATAGCCGGCGTTGAACTGCGCCAGCGCCGAGCTTTCGGGGAACGGCTGCAGCAGGATCGGTGTGGCCAGCGTCAGGAAGATGACGATCAGCAGAAAAGTCGTGTCTTTTTTACTCAGACCCAGCATGGATTATTCCTCCATCACGCCTTTGCGACCCATAAGACCGCGTGGGCGGGTCAAAAGGATGATGATTGCAACGAGATAAATGATGATTTGGTCGATTCCCGGAATCACCGACTTGACTTCATTCATCGAGGCGAAGCTCTCGAGAATGCCAAGCAGGAAGCCGGCCAGGACTGCGCCGGGCAGAGAGCCCATGCCGCCGACGACGACCACAACGAAGGACAGCACCAGGAAGTCCATGCCCATATGGTAGTTGGGCGAATTGATCGGCGCGTACATGACGCCGGCAAGACCGGCCACCGCGGCTGCAATCCCGAACATGATGGTGAACCGCTTGTCGATGTTGATGCCGAGAAGGCCGACGGTCTCGCGGTCAGCCATGCCGGCGCGGACCACCATGCCGAAAGTGGTGTAGCGAAGGAAGGCGAAGACCGAGCCGATGATGACCGCAGAGAACAGGAAGTAGACCAGTCGCCAGTAGGGATAGATGATCTCGTTCTTTGCGAAGCCGATCATCACGCCGAAATCGACCGATCCCCGGAACATGTCGGGCGCCGGCGTCGGGATCGGATTGGCGCCATAGAAATACTTGACGATTTCCTGAATGACGATGGCCAGGCCGAAGGTGACGAGGATCTGGTCCGCGTGGGGCCGCTTGTAGAAATGTTTGATCAGGCCGCGTTCCATGATGTAGCCGATCAGAAGCATGACCGGGATGGCAAACACGATGGCCAGAGGAACGGACCAGTTCAGGATGGCGTTTCCGGTCGTTTCACCGAACCAGCCCAGGATATAGGGCGTGTCGACTTTGAGAGGATTGCCCAGAAAGTCCACCTGGGTTGGGTCCTCGACCGTGTAGGACAGCGAAAGGATCCGCTGGAGCGTGACGGCGCAGAAGGCGCCGAGCATGAACAATGCGCCATGCGCAAAATTCACGACGCCAAGCGTGCCGAAAATAAGTGTCAGTCCGAGTGCGATCATGGCGTAGGCACTGCCTTTGTCCAGACCGTTCAGAACTTGGAGAATGATAGCGTCCATCGTGAAGCCCGCATCAAGAAAACCGCGTGCTATAGGCGCAGCGGTTTCAGCCCTCAATTCAAGTAGAAA
>NZ_JACIYP010000087.1 GCF_014359905.1 Hoeflea sp.
CGGGGCAGATTTCCTTCAGCGGCGCGAAGGCGCTGTCCATGCCCGGATGGCAATCCTGGCACAGCATCCAGCGAGGATTACGGACCTCCACCGTGCCGAAGACGGTTCGGATCCGGCGTGATGTGTAGTCCTTGACCGGCCGGAACGTGTGGCAGTCCGGGCAGACCCGACGGAAGAGGGAGTAGGTCTCCGCCTCATGGGCTACGACTGCGCTTTGCAGCGTCGTCATAATTGTCTTTCCGTCCTCAATCGACAGACCAATGTCGCCGTCAAACAGACGTTCCCAACTCTTGTCGATACGAACCGCCTTCCGGCAAACGTCGCCGAACTCGTTCTTCCCCTCGATCGCGACCGTCCATTCCACCGCCATCGCTGCCTCTCCGAACAAAGCGATGCTGATGGACTGGACTGACCTAACAACCGGTGTCCGACCCCAGAGAAATTACCGGTCTCCGGCTTGGCTCCAGACTCCGCCTCTCCATAGAAGCTGCTACGGACTTCGCACCGGGTAGCCCTCCGCCTTCAGGGAAAGCACTGACCGGATTATCGTTTTTACGCCCCGCCTTCCACAGGCGCCGCGTGGGATTGAAGCCGGTGCCGCGCTTCCGCACGGTGCAGCAGCCACGTCGGCCCTAGAGCGACCAGGAATATGATCGTCACGACAATAAAACCATCCCGGAACGCGGCGGTGTTGGCCTGAATGATGACGGTTTGCGCCAGAAACGACGCGGCCGTCGGCAATTGCTGGAAGTCGGGGACACCCGCTGTCTTGACCATTGCAGCGACCTGGCTCAGGAACGTCATCGTGGCGGAGTTGTCGGTGGTTTGGGTCGCGGCGAACGCGTCAGCGTGCATGACGGTGCGCCGTTCCATGAACACGGCTAACAGGTTGACCCCGAACGCGCCACCAAGCTGGCGAATGAAGTTGATCGCGCCTGATCCCTGCGCGACCAGTTCTCTTGGAAGAACCTTAAGCGATGCAGAGGTCAGAGAAGGAAACACCAGCCCGAGGCCAATGCGCGAAAGAACGGTGAGCCAGGCAAGCATCCAGAAGGTGGTGTTGATGTCGATATCGGCCGTCAGGTAAGAGGAATAGGCGAAAATGGCCATCCCGGAGCCGATCAACCAGCCGGACGGGAGTTTATCAGACATGCGTCCGGCAATCGGGAAGACAAAGACCAGCACGAATCCCGACGGCATCAAAAGCAATCCGGCCTGAGTAGGGGTGAAACCCTGAATCGTCTGCACGAACAGCGGGACCAGATAGGTCGATCCGAACAGACCGGCACCCATGATGAAGCCGACCAGGCAAGCCGAAGCGAACGGTAGCTGCTTGAAAAGCCGCATGTCGAGCATGGGCTTGGCCGCCCTGATCTCCCACCAGATAAAGCTTGAGGCCGCGGTCGTAGCAATCGCGAATTGCGCGAGGATAGGATCGGACGTCCAGCCTTCGCGCTGAGCGTTCGTCAGCGCATTCAGGAGAACACCGAGGAACACGCTCAAAAGGAGCACGCCGAACCAGTCGAATCCTGGACGAGGACCCTTGTCGGCGCGAGTCGGCAAAAACAGATTTGACAAGAAAATGCCGAGGGCGGCAAACGGAATCCCGAGATAAAAGACGTAGCGCCAGTTGAAAGCGTCAATCAGGATACCGCCGATCCATGAGCCGAGCGCCGGCGCGAGCACAACGCCGATGCCGAATATGCCCATGGCGGCGCCGCGCTGATCTGCCGGAAAGACCTGGAACAGCAGGACCATGGCGAGCGGCTGAACGATGCCGGCGGCGGCGCCCTGGATCACCCTTGCAATGGTCAGGACGGTTTCGTTCGGCGCGATACCGCCAAGAACGGACCCCGCAGCAAACAAGGCCAGGGCCGCTATCATGCTGGCTCGCTGGCCGAATGCCTTATTGGCCCAGTCGGCCAGCAGCATGGTCGCCGTCATTGCTGCAAGGAAGCCGGTCGAGATCCATTGCGCCTCGACCTGGCTGATGCCGAACGCGCCCATGACGCCGGGGATCGCGACGTTGACGATGGTCGTCGACAGAACGACGGCGATGGCCGAGATCATCACAGTGCCGGTCGCGAGCCAGCGATAGGCCGGACCGTAGCGATCGAACAGGTCCTCAATCGACATCAATGCTGACTTCCACCATCATGCCGGGGCGCAGGAGACCATCCTGCTGTTCGATGGATATCCGCACCGGCAGGCGCTGAGTGACCTTGGTGAAGTTGCCGCTCGGATTGGGGCTCGGCAGCAGCGCGAACTGACTGGTGGCGGCTTCGCCGATCCGGACGACTTCGCCGCGGAATTCCCGGTTCGGATACGCGTCGATCGCAATCTGCGCCGGCGCGCCGGCCGTCAGCCGCCTGAAGTCCGTCTCCTTGACGTTGGCGTCGACCCAGACTGTGCTCGGGTCGTGGTAAATCAGGAGCCGCGTGCCGGGCGATACGTACTCCCCCGCATCGATAAAGGTACTATCGATAACGCCGTCAAACTCTGCCCTGATGTCGCGGCGGCCGAGGTCGATGCGTTTCTGTTCGATCTGCGCGGAAAGTACCTCGACCTGCGCATCAAGGGTCGCGATCTGCTGGTCGAGCACGCCAATTTGCGCCTCTTCAGCCGTCACGACTTCGAGATTGGCGCGGGCTGTCAGTATCCCGGCCGCAGTCAGCCGTTCCTGCTGGGTGGCGGCAGCCAGCCGGGCATCCGAGTCTTCGAGCTGCTGGGCCGATAGCACGTTTCGACCTGCGAGCGCCTTTACACGGTCGAATTGAGATTGCGCATTCTGAAGCGCGGCCTCGGCGGCGGCATGGGAGGCTTGAGCCGCGGCAATCTGGGCTTCTGCCGCTTGAAGCTTTGCCGCGACCTGACCTCGAACGAAACCCTGCTGGGAACGCAGCTGGTCCTGCTGGGATTTGACGCCTGTGACCTGTGCTTCCAGGCCCTTGAGTTCCTGTGAGGCGGATGCCGCATCGATGGTAGCCAGAACCTGTCCACGAACGACCTTGTCGCCCGCGATGACGGGAAGCGATATGATCCTGCCGGACACTTCGCTGCTGACGGCGATCATATTTGCCGCGATCCGGGCGTCATCGAGAAAGACATGCGTCCACCGCGCGGCCAGCCAGGGATAGGTGAAATAGGCGACGAAGCCGAGCACCGCGAAAAGCGCCGTCGCGCGAGCAAACCTGCGCGCTCGCCCGCTCTTCTTCGCGGGTGGTGTCTCGGCAGTGCCAGCATCTGCGTTTGCAGCCCCGGAGAATTGCAACGGCTTTGCTTCCATGTTCATACTACGATCTTTCCAGCCTGTCGCCGATGAGAGCCAGCACGCGGTGCGCTGTCGCAAGATCATCCGCGGGAACGCCTTCGAGCAGTTCTTCCCTGAACGCATCGGAAATGCGCGTGATCTCCTCGATAAGTGGCTTGGCGCTTTCCGCGAGATGAATCTTCTTGACGCGCCGGTCATCATCGGAATCGACGCGCTCGATCAGACCGCGCTGCTCGAGCGCATCCAGAAGACGCACCAGGGTCGGTCCCTCTACCCCGATCTGTGCGGCGAGATTCCTCTGCGAGATCGCCCCCCGCCGCCGCAGATGCAGCAGCGCGATCCATCGCGCTTGCGTCAATCCGAGATGTTTCACACGCGCATCGAGGCCGGTTCTCCAACGACGCCCAACCCGTGCAAGCTCCATGGCGAATTCCTGGCCAATATCCACTTGATAGCTTTCTTATTGATAGTATGCTACCGACATAGCGCAACTTCCGTTATGGTGCAACGTGGCAACCCAGTTATCAATGTATCGAAGAATTCTGCTTGCCTATGACGGGTCTGTCGAAGGTCGTCTGGCACTACGCGAGGGTGCACGCTTGGCGCGGCTCTGCGAGGCCCAGGTGTGTCTCCTGGCGGTTGTGCAGATTTCCACCGGGATTGTCTTTGCCGAAGGTGTTTATCCCGGAGTCGTGGGCGCGCAGAGCGAGGTTTATAAAAATATCCTTGCCGAAGGTGAAAGGCGGTTGCGGGAAATCGGATTTGAACCCGACACGCGCCTCAACATCGGCGATCCCGGACCGGAAATTCGCGCCGTCGCGAAGGAAATCAACGCTGATCTGGTCGTTATCGGGCACCGCCAGCACGGGACGCTGGCGCGCTGGTGGTCGGGGTCCGTCGCCACATACCTCATCGACCATCTCGACTGCAGCATGCTGATCGGACAAATGGAGGTTTCCGACGCGGAGTTCGACAGACTCAAACCGAGCTATGGGGTCCCAGAGTGACTGTCCTCGACCCGGCGCCGAGCAGCTCCGCGGTGACGCCACAGAGGGATACTGGCGTCGGCTTCCTCCCTGAAAAGTTCGATCTGGCCCTTGAGGCTATTGCCTTCGTCAAAGCATTTCGAAAACAACTCTTGATCGAATTCGAGTTTGCAGGACTGGCTCTGACGCCGGCCGAAGCGCGCGTGCTGATAATTTTGGGCCAAAACGAGGGTCTCAGCCAAGCCCAGCTGGCTCATATTCTGTCGTGCCAACCAATGACACTTGTGGGTATCCTTGACCGACTCGAGGCCGCCGACCGGGTTGTCCGCAAGCGCAACGAGGTGGACCGTCGCGTCAAGTGCATCTATCTGGAGCCCCGGGGCAAAGCACTGGTGCCCAGGGTCGAGGCGATTGTGAGCGCCCTCTGCAATAATGCGGAACAGGGTGTCGGCGAACAACATATCGAACTGATGCGGTCCGGGCTTTCGCATATGACGGGGAACCTGGCCAGTCCGCCGAGCATTTAGCGTGAGGGCGTCAGACTCCTGTTGACCAGCACGTGGCCCCAGACTCCGGGACCCCCATACTCACCGAAATTGGAAGGTTTTCGATGCGTTTCCTTTCTCCCCTTCTCGCCTCCGCCTTGTTGTTCGGAATGCTTATTTCTGCCTCCGCTCAGGATAGAGATCCGCTCTCGAAGCTGCCGCCGCCCGACAGCATCAAGCTGTCAACTGTGATCGAGCAAGTTGAAGGTCGTCCGGGCTTCTATGGCATCGAAAGCATCTCGTTTGCTGACGGTGAGTACCGGATCGTCTACTTTATGGCGGATGGCGCGGAAGTGCGCATCAACTACGATGCGAAAACCGGCGCCAGCCGGCCACCGCGGCGCGGCCTGTTTGGCAACTAAAGCGTACGCATTTATCTTTCAGCGCTGACCCGCGATTGTCGAGCCTGCAAATATGATTTTGAGCCTGGCCTGGGATGAGCCGCTCGCGGCTGCCGTCAGTCATGCCGATGAAGCGCTTCAATCCAGGCGGCCGGTGCCCTTCGCCGCGGCCGAGGGGAGTGTCATGAACTCTGTGTATCTGGCCCGGCCCATGCGGGTTTCAGCTACGGTCACGCGTTGAAGCGCTCCTCGAACATAATAGCGAACTGGTTTCTTGCTGCAAACCATTCCCGGACAGTCCTGCCGCCTTTCTCGAAGTTGCGGATGGCGAGATAGACCAGCTTGGTCGCTGCCTCCTCGGTCGGGAACGAGCCACGCGTCTTGATTGATTTGCGGATCACCCGGTTCAGGCTCTCGATCGCGTTTGTCGTGTATATGATTTTGCGGATTGCCGGATCGAAGGCAAAGAACGGGATCACCTCCTGCCATGCCCGCCGCCAGGCCGGGGCGATGGAAGCGTATTTCCCGGCCCATTTTTCCTCGAACGCATCCAGTTCAGCGGCGGCCTGATCGGCGGTGGCGGCCCCGTAAATCCGGCGCAGATCGACAGCCACGATCTTGCGGTCCTTCCAGCTGCAGAAGTTCAGGGAATGACGCACCAGATGCACGATGCAGGTTTGCACCGTGGCTTGCGGAAAGGAGGACGTGATCGCCTCGGGAAAGCCTTTGAGCCCGTCCACGACGGCAATCAGCATGTCCTGGACGCCGCGGTTCTTCAGCTCGTTCATAACCGACAGCCAGAACTTGGCCCCTTCGTTCTCGGCGATCCAGAGGCCAAGAACCTCGCGGACGCCGTCCCGCGTGACGCCCAGCGCCACATAGACCGCCTTGTTCTTGACCATGCGGCTGTCGGCATCCCTGATCTTCACACGCAGGGCGTCGAACATGACGATGGGATACATCCGCTCCAGCGCTCGGCCTTGCCACTCCCGAACCTCGTCGAGAACGGCGTCGGTGACCCGGCTGATCAGGTCGGGCGAGACCTGAAGGCCGTAGACATCTTCAAGATGGGCGCGAATGTCGCGAACGCTCAGGCCAGCGGCATAGAGGCCTATGATCTTGTCGTCCATTCCGTCGATCCGGGTTTGGCCTTTCTTCACCAGTTCCGGCTCGAAACTCCCGTCCCGGTCTCGGGGCACTGAAATCGGCAGCTCGCCATCCTGGCCCTTCAGGCGTTTGCCGGCTGTGCCGTTGCGCCTGTTGGACTGACCAGGTGGCGCATCCTTGCCCTCATCATAGCCCAGATGTGCCGTCAACTCGGCACCCAACATCCGCTCCATCAGCTTGATCTTGAGCTCTTTCATCAGCCCGGCATCGCCGAGAAGGTCTTCAGGCTGCTCGCAGCCCTTCAGAAGTTCGTCCAGCAGCTCCTTGGAAATTGTCATCGTCCTTGCTCCTCTCAGGAAGCATGGACCAGATCACGGATACACAGAAGACCGGACACTCTCACCAAAGAGCGAATGGACCGTGCGAAGATCGATAGTCATGAACCCCTTGAAGGCGACCACAGTCGTGACATTTCCGATCGTGCTGGCTGGCTTGATCCACCTGAAACTGCGTAAGCTCTTCTTGCAGGCGGCGTTGTATCACCTTGCCTTCCTCAAGGGACAGGCCGAAGTCATCGAATCGCGCTCCCTCGACCACGCGTTCGACAACTGCAATTTCTCGACGCTGTCGAGCCCGACTAACTCGACCACAACATTCGGCTTCAATTGTGACATCCACGAGTACCCTTCTGAAAAGGGCTCTGGTTACGCTATAATTCTTACCCCCACCTTTTTCCCGCTCCCAGACTGCCCCTGGCGTCGGCAGTGATTTCGAACTGAACCGATCGCCCAATCTCCTGCTGAACCACTATGGATCTGGCGCGGATAACCTAGTCGGCTTCTCCAATTCCACCAAGGAACACCCGAATGGCGAGATCGAGCCTCAGGTCATATGCCCTCTGGCGTTCGCAGGCAGGCTCGGGGGAGACGAGGTGTTCAATCGCATTTCCGTGCGCCATGTCCGCCATCAACCGTGCCGCGTTTTCCGTATCGCTGATCCGAACCTCGCCGCGGGCTACAGCGCGGTCGAGCTCCAGGCGAACCATGCCATGGAGCGCATGCGGCCCTTCCTGTAAAAACTCCCGTACGAGATCAGGCTGCCTGTCTGCCTCGACAATGACCGCGCGCAGGATCGCGAGCGGAAGCAGATCTGTAAATTTTTCGCGCGCCGGCGTCAGCAGCAGCCGCAGGCGCTCTGCGAGCGGAAGCTCGAGTTCATTTTCGGTCAGCGTCCGCGTCACCTTGTTGCGGATACGACGGACCACGGTCGCAAAGAGCGCTGCACGGGACTCGAATACCTCGTAAAGCGTGCGCTTGGACATTCCGGCCTCTTGGGCGATTGCCGCCATCGACGCGCCTCCCAGGCCGTGGGACAGGATGACCCGTTCCGCCGCATCGATGATGATCGCCTCGCGTTCGGAGGTATCCAGCTGTCGTGGCCGGCCGGGGCCGCGGCACGTGTTGAGGCTTTTGGGCAACAAGTTAACCCTCTCTGTTCGCAGGTGCAGCGTTTCGCTTGCGCGTTGCAAAAAAGCAATTATAAAACCATTTGGTTTCCATATTAGTCGCAACGCGTCCATCCGCCAAGCGGCTACTCCAAAATTGACGGAGATATTCAATGAGGTTAGCGCGTTACGCCCTCTTTTGTTCCATGCTTGTCGCCCTGACGCCGTCTGCGGCTCCGGCGCAGCAGCAGGAACGCCCGCCGGCAGCCGTGACCGTCGTCACGCTGAAGGCACAGACCGTCACCGTCACATCGACGCTTCCCGGGCGCGTCGTCGCCTCCGGGGTCGCCGAAGTTCGCCCCCAGGTGAACGGCATCATCATCGAACGCCTGTTTGAGGAAGGCTCGGCCGTCAACGAAGGCGACATTCTCTATCGCATTGATCCGGCAACCTACCGGGCGCAGGTCGTGGCGGCGCAGGCCGCCGTCAACCAGGCTGAGGTCAGCCTCAAGTCAGCCAACCGCGAACTCACCCGCATGGGAAGCCTGCGCAAGAGCAATGTCGCCAGCGAGCAGGCGCTCGATGCCGCCGTCACCACCCGCGACATTGCCGATGCCGCCCTGCAGGTCGCCAAGGCGCAACTGCTTGCCGCCAATATCGACCTCGAGCGAACCACGATCCGCGCGCAATTGTCTGGCGCCATCGGACGGTCACTGACCACTCAAGGCGCGCTCATCATCTCGGGCCAGTCAGCCCCCCTGGCAGTGATCCGCAAGCTGGATCCTGTCTATGTCGACGTCGCCCAGTCGGCCGCAGATCTGGTGCGCTGGAAGCGCCAGGGTCCGCAGGCGGCAGGCGAGAATATCGACACCAAGGTCGAACTGATGCTCGCCGATCGCACGATCTTCGACCATACCGGCGAACTCACCGCCGCGGAACCGCATGTCGATGAGCAGACCGGCGTCATAACCCTGCGCCTGCAGTTTCCCAATCCGGACGAAATGCTGCTGCCCGGCATGTATGTCCAGGTCGAAATGCCCCAGGGCGTCATCGAGAACGCCATTCTCGTCCCCCAGGAAGGCGTTTCGCGTGACCGTCGCGGCGCGCCCACGGCCATGGTCGTCGGACCTGACAATATAGTCGAGCAGCGCACGCTGACGATCGTCAGCGACCGCGGTTCGGACTGGATCGTCACGGACGGCGTAAAGGCAGGCGAAAAAGTGATCGTCGCAGGACTGCAGAAGATCGCGGCCGGAGCCACGGTTGCCCCCGAAGAACGCACCGAACAACCGGCACAGAACTGACCTCTCGGAGACCGACATGGCACGCTTCTTTATCGACCGGCCGATCTTTGCCTGGGTGATTTCCATCATCATCATGGGCGCCGGGGTACTGTCCATCCTCACCCTGCCGATCTCGCAATACCCGCAGATCGCGCCTCCGACCATTTCGATCTCGGCGATGTATCCGGGAGCCTCGGCGCAGACCATCGCCAACACGGTGACCCAGGTCATCGAGCAGCGGCTGACCGGGCTTGACGGGCTGCGCTACTTCTCGTCGAGTTCCACATCAGCCGGCACGGCGTCGATCACGCTCACCTTCGAGACCGGCGTCGATCCCGACATCGCCCAGGTCCAGGTCCAGAACAAGCTGTCGCAGGCGCTCACCCTGCTGCCCGAAACGGTGCAGCGCCTGGGCGTGACGGTGCAGAAGTCCTCGGCCAGCTTCCTCATGGTGATCGCGCTGATCTCCGATGACGGCGCGCTCGACCAGACCGACCTCTCCGACTATCTCAACACCAATCTGGTCGACGAGTTCAGCCGCCTCGAAGGCGTCGGCGAAGTGCAGGTCTTCGGCGCCAAATACGCCATGCGCATCTGGCTCGATCCGGTCAAGCTCGCCGCCTACGAACTGGCGCCCGAGGACATCGTCGCGGCGGTCTCGGCGCAGAACGCCCAGATCTCCGCCGGCGCCTTCGGCACCCTGCCGACGGTGGAGGGCCAGCAACTCAACGCCACCATCACCGCGCAGTCGCTGCTGACGACGCCCGAGGACTTCGAAGCCATCGTCATCCGTGCCGCCACCGACGGCGGCCTCGTGCTGCTCAAGGATGTGGCCCGGGTCGAGATCGGCGCCGAGAACTACTCCACCATCGCCCGCTTCAACGGCAAGCCGTCGACCGGCATGGCGATCCGCCTGGCCGCGGGCGCCAACGCGCTCGACACGGCGGCGCTGGTCAAGGCGAAGATCGAGGAGGCCTCGGCCTTCTTTCCCGAAGGGGTAAGCTACGTCATTCCCTATGACACCACGCCCTTCATCGAAATTTCCATCGGCGAAGTGGTCAAGACGCTGGTCGAGGCCATCGTGCTCGTGTTCCTGGTCATGCTGCTGTTCCTGCAGAATTTCCGCGCCACGCTGATTCCGACGCTCGCGGTGCCGGTGGTCCTGCTCGGCACCTTCGGCATCCTTGCCGCCGCCGGCTTCTCCATCAACACGCTGACCATGCTCGCCATGGTGCTCGCCATCGGCCTTCTGGTCGATGACGCCATCGTCGTGGTCGAAAACGTCGAGCGCATCATGGAAGAGGAAGGGCTGAGCCCCGTCGAGGCCACGCGCAAGTCGATGGGCCAGATCACCGGCGCGCTGATCGGCATCGCCCTGGTGCTCTCGGCGGTGTTCGTGCCGATGGCCTTTTTCGGCGGCTCCACCGGCGTCATCTACCAGCAGTTCTCGATCACCATCGTCTCGGCGATGGGGCTATCGGTGCTGGTGGCGCTGACGCTGACGCCTGCGCTCTGCGCGACGCTGCTCACATCCAAGTCCGCGCACCATGCCACGCGCGGTCCCGCCGGCTGGTTCAACCGCGGATTCGAGCGCGTCAGCCGCGGTTACGGCGGCACAGTCGGCTGGATCATCCGCCGGCCTTTCCGCATCGGCATCATCTATCTGGGCCTCGTCGGCCTTCTGGTCTGGAGCTTCCTGCAGACCCCGACGGCCTTCCTGCCCGACGAGGACCAGGGCATTCTCCTGGCCCTCGTCCAGGCCCCGACCGGCGCCACCGCCGAGCGGACGCTGAAGGTGATCGAACAGGTGGAGGCCCATTTTCTCGAGAACGAGGCCGAGAGCGTCGACAGCATGTTCGGCGTCGTCGGCTTCTCCTTCTCGGGCCAGGGCCAGAACATGGGCCTCGCCTTCATCCGCCTGAAGGACTGGGAGGAGCGGCAGGCGCCGGGCCAGAGCGCCCAGGCGATCGCCGGCCGCGCCTTCCCCGCGCTGATGGGCATCAAGGACGCCATGGTGTTCCCGATCGTTCCGCCCTCGGTGCCCGAACTTGGCATCATGAGTGGCTTCGACTTCTACCTCGAAGCCCGCGACGGCCAGAGCCACGACCAGCTGCTCGAAGCGCGCAACCAACTTCTGGGAATGGCCACGCAGAGCCCGCTCATTGCCTCGGTACGGCCCTCCGGGCTCGAGGACGCGGCGCAGTATCATCTCGACATCGACTGGCGCGCGGCCGGCGCGATGGGCGTCACCGCTTCCGACGTCGCGCAGCTGCTCCGCATCGCCTGGGCCGGCAGCTACGTCAACGACTTCATCGACCGCGACCAGATCAAGCGCGTCTACATCCAGGGCGAAGGCGACGCCCGTGCCCTTCCCTCCGATCTCGCCAAGTGGAAGGTGCGCAATTCCAGCGGCGGGCTGGTTCCCTTCGCCAATTTCGCCGAAGGCAGCTGGACCTTCGGCCCGCAGGGCCTCAACCGCTACAATGCGGTGGGCGCCATGCAGATCCAGGGCTCGCCCGCCCCGGGCGTGACCACCGGCGAGGCCATGGCCGAGATCGAGCGGCTGGCGTCGCAGCTGCCCGGCTACGGCGTGTCCTGGACCGGCCTGTCGCTGGAAGAGCGCCAATCCGGCAACCAGGCGCCGCTGCTCTATGCGCTGTCGCTGGCCGCCGTGTTCCTGTGCCTTGCGGCGCTCTATGAAAGCTGGTCGATCCCGTTTGCCGTCATGCTGGTGATGCCGGTCGGCATCCTCGGCGCGGTGCTGTGGACGCTCTACGGCGGCTACCAGAACGGCGTGTTCTTCCAGGTGGGCCTGCTCACCGTGGTGGGGCTCACCGGCAAGAACGCCATCCTGATCGTCGAATTCGCCCGCGATCGCTACGAGGCAGGAGAGCCGCTGTTCGACGCGGTGCGCGAGGCGGCCCGCCAGCGCTTCCGCCCGATCATCATGACCTCGATGGCCTTCTCTCTCGGCGTGTTGCCGCTGGTAATCAGCACAGGCGCGGGCTCGGGCGGTCGTAACGCCATCGGCACCAGCGTGCTCGGCGGCACCATCACAGGCACCGTGTTGGGGATCCTGTTCGTGCCGCTGTTCTTTGTGCTGGTCACCCGTAAGCGCAAGACCAAGCCGGAGACCGCCAAGGTGACTTCCGAAGCCTGACCGCAAAAAGACCGGGCGCACCCAGGCCTATTGTGTCCTGCGTCAGGCGGAACCGCCTGTGTCGAGACCGGTAATTTCTCTGGGGTCGGACACCGGCTGTTAGGTCAGTGCAGTCCATCAGCATCGTTTTGTTCAGAGAGGGGGGCAGAACAAGAGCAGTGCGAAATTGTACGCGGCTTTTATCAACCAAAGACAGCAATCACCTTGTAATATAGGCTTTTGCATGCGATTCTTCGGTCAGTCCCGAAGGAGATAAATATGTCTGAAATGATGCTGACAACGCTTTCCAATATTCGGACTGTTGAAGACATGGTTGCCGCGTTCAGGGATGAGGAGCGATGCCGTCGTTTGCTGGAAAGCATGGTATGGCCGAATGGCAGGATCTGCCCCGCCTGTGGTTACAAACGCTCGATCGCGATAGCTGGCCGTGACGTGGGCAAGCACCGGGCGCGGCCAGGTCTCTATCAATGCTCCAGCGGTGATTGCCGGTTCCAGTTCACGGTGACAACACACACGCCCCTGCACGCCACGAAACTTCCCTTGAGCGTGTGGCTCAAGGCGATGTGGCTGTTGCTGCAGTCGGACAAAGGCTTGTCATCGGTCCGTCTCGCCGAGATACTCGGTGTAAGCCAACCCACGGCCTGGCGGATCGGCCATGCGCTGCGTCTCATGGTGGCGCGCGAAAACATGCTCGACGGCACGGTAGAGATTGACCATTTCTATCTCGGTGGCAGGCCACGAAAGCATCCCGATGATCCATCGCTCGGAAGAGGCCGCAAGGGGCAAGCGAAAACGCAGAAGACGCCGGTCTTGGCTATTGTTCAGCGACCAGTAGACATCACCCCGGGTTCCGCTGCGGGCGATGCTCGCGCCGCCGTCGTTACCGGCCTTTCATTGCGTGCTGCGGGAGGTGCGATTGCGCCACAAGTTAAGCTTCAGGCACATGTGATGAGTGACGAGGCAAAGGCATTCATGGCTATTGGCGAGAGCTTTGCCGTACACGAGACGGTTAATCACTCCAGCCGAGAATATGTCCGTGATACCGTCCACGTCAATTCAGTCGAGGGGTTCAATGCTCGGGTCCGCCGAACCATCGCAGGTGTCTTTCATCACATCAGCCCGGAACTTGCCGATTTGTATTTCCATGAAATCGGCTTCCGCTGGTCCCAGCGCATCGTAATCGGCCAGGCTGTGCGAAAAAGCCGAAGCGGCAAGGAAAGCATGAAAACCCTTTGGTCGCGGGTGCCGCCGGCGCTGCAATTGGTGCAAGTGTTCCGCGCTGCTACCGGCCGTCAGATGCGCAGAAGTCCGAATGGCGGCATCATCATCAAATCTGCCGTGGCTGTCTTTGGTTGATAAAGGCCGCGTACGATTTCGCACTGCTCTTGTTCTGACCCCTACGTTCGCGCTGCGTGTCTGTCTTTCTTCTCACGTCATCAATGGTCGTTTGCCGGGAGCACGGTTGACCAGTCCGGCGTTTCCCAGTCCTATCTCGGCGATCAGCTTCTTGAAGCCCTCTCGCTCGACGAGACCGGTCCCGGATTTGCCGAGATCTTCATCAATGACGTGCACGCGTTCATGCGGCCAGCCAAGAGCGACGGCCCGATCGACGAGACGATACTGCAGCTCCGTGCTTTCTTGATGATGCCGCACTTGGTTCACGGAAGACTGGCGGACATAGATGAGGTGCAAGAAGCAGACGATGATTCCATGGGACGAAATCCCGAGGCGAGAGAGGCCGCTAGTGTCAACGCGCTCAAAGCGCGTGCCGTTGATTAGCCACTCGTATCGCGGACTTCATCGAGGCCCGCGGCCCAAAACTGCGCTGAAAGGCCGAACATATGACCGCACCATTCCGGCCTGGTTACACGGTCGGTGGAAATTTGGCCAACAAACGGAACGATCAGGGAACATTTTGAGTTGAGGCCAGGTTGTGAGCGGCGGCTGGCGCTGAGGGAACGCGCGCGGCTGGCGCAAATCACAGGTGCCGGGGTGATCCTGCTGGCAGTGGTCGGGCATCACAAGCAGGGTTTCTGGTCCCACTGGATAAGCAGGTCGGTCGCGGCCGGCCTAGGCGACGCGCTGGGATGCAGCCTGCTTCTGGCGCGGAAGGTCGTCGAGGACTCAGAGCTTTTCGCAAAGGGTGAAGAGGTGTAGCCAAGACGCGGATACCCCGCCCCTGCGTCAGCGCAGGAAGCCGCGGAACCGGCGCAGGGCGAAGGCGAACATCGCCGATCCGATCACTGCCAGCGCCAGAAGTTGCGGCCAGACCACCGAGAGCCCGGCGCCGCGGAACAGCACTGCCTGCGCCAGCGCGATGAAATGCGTGTTGGGCGCCGCCAGCATGACGTATTGCACCACCTCTGGCATCGATTCCCGCGGGGTCATCCCACCCGACAGGATTTCCAGCGGCAGCAGCACCAGAAGCAGCAGCATGGCGAATTGCGGCATCGAGCCCGAGATTGTCGCCAGGAGGATTCCCAGCGAGGTTGTGGCGAATAGGTGCAGCGCCGCGCCCGCAAGGAACAGCGCCACTGAGCCCGCCACCGGCACCCCCAGAACCCCCTGCACCATGAAGGTCAGTGACAGTCCCGCTGCCACCAGCACCACGCCGCCCATGCTGAGCACCTTGCTTGTCATGATCTCGGCCGCGCTGACCGGCATGACCAGCAGGTGCTCGACGGTGCCATGCTCGCGCTCGCGGATCAGCGCCGCCCCCGACAGGATGATCGACAGCATGGTCACGGCGCTGATCACCGCGGTCAGCGCGCCGAACCAGCCCGGGTCCAGCGCCGGGTTGAAGCGCGCACGCAGCGCAAGACCGACCGGCACCATGGTGTCACGCCCGGTCCAGCCGGTGATTTCCTGATCGACGATCGCCTGGATGTAGCCCGCGCCGGCAAAAGCCTGGCTGACCCGCGTCGCATCGACGTTGAGCTGCAACTCGGGCCGGGCACCCGCCACCAGATCGCTCTGGAAATCCGGCGGGAAAACCAGCGAGAACGTGTCGATGCCGGCATCCATGCGCGCATCCATCTCGGCCATGTCGATCTGGTCGGGCGTCACGAAATAGGGCGGCAGGAACGCATCCACCACGCGCCGTGACAAGGGCGAGGCATCCTCGTCCACGATGCCGATCGTGGCGCGGTTCAGCGTCTCGGGCATGGCGGTGGCGTGGGTGTAGATGTCGAGGGTGAAGGCATAGAGCACAAGCGCCAGGAGCAGCGGATCGCGCAACAGCCCGCGGAGCTCCTTGACCGCAAGGTACAGTACATGCTTCGGGCGCATCGCTCAGGTCTCCTGCTTGCGCACGAAGAACGCCCCGAGCGCCACAAGCACCGGCACCAGCAGAAGCATCGGCAGGAACGATCCGGCCAGATCGCCGAAGTCCAGCGCCTTGGCAAAGACCCCGCGCGAGATGGTGACGAAATGGCTGGTCGGGAACACCTCGCCGATCACGCGACCGATGCCTTCCAGCGACGAGACCGGGTCGATGATGCCGCCATACTGCGCGGCCGGGATCAGCGTCGCCAGCGCGGTGAAGAACAGCGCCGTGAGCTGGCTGCGGGTGAAGGCCGAGATCAGCAGGCCCATACCTGTCGCCAGGATGACATAAACCAGCGCCCCCGCCGAAAGCGCCAGCATGCTGCCCTTGACCGGCACCCCGACGACGAACACCGCCAGCGCCAGCAGCAGCAGGAAGTTGATAAAGCCCAGCACGACGTAGGGCACCTGCTTGCCCAGCAGGAATTCCAGCCGCCGCGCCGGGGTGACATAGAGGTTCACGATGGAGCCTGTCTCCTTCTCGCGCACGACGGACAGGACCGCGAGCATCGCCGGGAACAGCATCAGCAGAAGCGGGATCATCGCGGGCACCATGGCCGCCAGGCTTTCGACATCGGGGTTGTAGCGGTAGCGTGTTTCCAGGCTGTAGCTGCCTGCCACGGCGTCCTCGCCATAGACCTGGCGCAGCTGTTCGGTCAGCCAGTGAAAGTGCATCCCCTGGACATAGCCGCGCACCGTATTCGCACGCATCGGCATGGCGCCATCGAACCAGGCACCGATCTCCACGGGGCGGCCGCGTTCGACATCCGCCGCAAAACCCGGCGGGATTTCCAGCGCCAGGCTGATCTCGCCCGCGCGCATCCGCTGGTCGAGGTCGGCATGGTCGATGAGCGGCGGTTGTTCGTCGAAGTAGCGTGACCCGGCTAGGTCGTTGACATAGGACTGGCTGGCGATGGTCTGGTCGAAGTCGAGCACCGCGAACTTGAGATCCTCGACATCCATCGAAATGCCGTATCCCAGCACGATCATCAGGATCACGCTGCCGACGGTGGCAAGCGTCAGGCGGATCGGATCGCGGCGCAGTTCCAGCGCCTCGCGCCAGGAAAAGCTCAGCAGCCGGGCAAGGCTGAACCATCCGCGCCGCCGCTGTGGCGCGGCCGAAACCGCGGCGCCGAAATCCGCCCCATGCGTGGCCGCGGGCTTGCCGCCATCGCGTTGCGCGCGTTCCAGGTGATGGATGAAGGCATCGTCCAGCGTCGCCGCGCCGGCGCCCTCGCGGATGGCTTCGGGCATGTCGCTGACCAGCACGCGGCCTTCGTGCATCAGCGAAATCCGGTCGCAGCGCGTGGCCTCGGACATGTAGTGGGTGGAGATGAAGATCGTCACACCGTCTTTTCGGGACAGGTCCACAAGCGCCTGCCAGAAGATGTCGCGCGCCACCGGATCGACACCCGAGGTCGGCTCGTCGAGGATCAGCACCTCCGGGCGGTGGATCAGCGCCACGGCCAGCGACAGCCGCTGACGGATCCCAAGCGGCAGTCGCAGGGGCAGGCTGTCGAGAGCGTCCTCGAGATCGAACCGTTGCGCAAGCTCGGCGATTCGTGGGCCGATCTCAGCGGGTGCCATGTCGAAAAGCCGGGCATGAAGATCGAGGTTCTGACGGACCGTCAGTTCGGAATAAAGCGAGAAGGACTGCGTCATGTAGCCGATGCGCTTGCGCGTGGCCATGTCGCGCGCGTCAACCTTCCGGCCGTCGATCCGGGTGGTTCCTTCGGCAGGTTCCACAAGCCCGGTCAACGCCTTCATCGTCGTCGTCTTGCCGCAACCGTTTGACCCGAGAAAGCCGAAGATCTCGCCTTTCCCTATGCGAAAGCTTAGGTCCTTGACCGCCGCGAAATCTCCGAACTTGACCGTCAGATTCTCGGCCTCGACCACATAGCCGTCGTGACCTGCGGGGTCGCGCGGCGGGACGGTCAGTTCGTGGTGCCGGGTGCGCCTTTCTTCGGGGAGAAGCGAGATGAAGGCCTCGTCGAGATTGGCGGTGCCGGTGCGGTTCAGGATTTCCGCGGGGCTGCCGGTGGCAAGCACTTTTCCGTCGTCCATCGCCACCAGGTGATCGAAACCCGCCGCCTCCTCCATATAGGCGCTGGCGACGATCAGGCTCATGCCCGGACGCGCGGCGCGGATGCGCGCGATCAGCGCCCAGAACTCGCGCCGCGACAGCGGATCGACGCCCGTTGTCGGCTCGTCCAGGATCAGCAGGTCAGGGTCGTGGATCAGCGCGCAGCACAGGCCCAGCTTCTGTTTCATGCCGCCCGAGAGCTTGGCCGTCGGGCGGTCGGCAAAGGGCGCAAGATCGGTCGCGTCCAGCAGATCGGCGATCCGCCGGTCGCGCTCGTCCCGGCTCTCGCCGAAGAGCCGGCCGAAGAAATCCACATTCTCCCGCACCGAGAGCGTGGGATAGAGATTGCGCCCCAGACCCTGCGGCATGTAGGCGATCCGCGGGCAGATCCGGGCGCGGTGCCCGGCGCGGCGCATGTCGCCGCCCAGCACGTCAAGCCGCCCCGCCTGCATCTTCCTTGCCCCGGCGACAAGCGCCAGGAAACTCGATTTGCCCACGCCATCGGGTCCGATCAGGCCGACGATGCAGCCCGCCGGCAGGTCGATCGAAACCGCGTCCAGTGCCCGGACCTTGCCGTAGAGAAGCGAGAGTCCCTCTGCCCGCACCACAGGTCCGGAAGCCGTCATTCCAGCACCTTGCCTTCAGCGGCCTCCGGCCAGGGCAGCGCGGGATCCAGCCGAACCCAAGCGACGCCGGGCAGACCGGTCTTGATGTAATCGAGGTATTTCTCCAGCAACTCGGGCGCGATCCGGGCGCGGACCCGGAACATCAGCTTCTCGCGCTCGACCTCGGTCTCGACCGTCTTCGGCGTGAATTGCGCCACGTCCGACACGAAGGAGACCTCGGCGGGAATGATCATGTCCGGTGCGGCATCCAGTATCAGGCGGACCTCGGTCCCCAGTCCGGCGCGCCCCGCCGCGGCGGTCTGCAGGAAGAAGGTCATGTACACGTCGTTGAGATCTATCACGTTGATGACGTGCCCGCCGGCGCCCACCACTTCGCCCGCCTGGGCAACGATGTACTGCACCCGCCCGGGCCGGGGTGCCTTCAGCGTGCTGTCCTCGATCTGCACGTCGATCGACTCGATCGCGGCCCTTGCCGCCGCCACCGCCGCCTCGGCCCCGATCACTTCCGCTTCGGCTGCGGACACCCCGATCCGCGCCGCCGCAAGCGTTGCCTCGGCAGAGGCGACCGCGGCCTCGGCGCCAAGCGCGTTCGACCGGTCGATATCAAGCTGCCGCTCGGAGGCGAAGCTGCTCCCGGCCAGCGACCTCGACCGCTCGAACTGGCGCTGCGCGGCATCGAGGGCCGATTGCTGCTGCGCCAGAACCGCCTCGGACGCACGCACTTCGGCCTGACGCTGCTGGATCATCAGCCGGGCGTTCTCGACCGCGATCTCGGCGCGGCGCAGCTCCGCCTCCGATTGATGGCGATTGGCTTTCAGCTGACGTGTGTCAAGCTCGACCAGCGGCTGTCCCGCGTCGACGAGCGCGCCCTCTCGCACAAGGATCGCCTCGATCCGTCCGGGAAGCTTCGAGGCCACGTCGATCTCTATCGCTTCGACGCGCCCGTTGCCGCGCGCGAAACCCTCCGGGATCGCGCCGCTGCCGTTACCCTGCCAGAACAGGAAACCCAATACCGCCCCGGCCACGACAATCGCTGCGAAGAAAAGAGATCTGGTGTTTGTCACGATGTGCTCGATTGCTGGAATGGTCCGAATTTCGCGAAGTCACCGACAAATGACGTCACCAGTAAAGTCTCTGCTCGCGGTCTTGTAAATGCGTCGAAAGGCCACGCTGGAGCGATCGAACCCGCCTGGCGCGCCAGGAACAGCGCGGTCGAGCAGTTGTTGTTGACGTTGATGACGGGTATTCCGGTCATCCCAATCCGATAGAGCGCGCGCTGACCGCAGGTGCTGTCGCCATAGACATAGCCGGCATAGGACCGCTGAGCCTTGTCGTAGTCGAGTCCGGCGTCCTCCAGCCGTGCGCGTGACCTTCGCGGCCATCACGTCGTAGCTTTCAGACTTGCCGGTTTCTGAAAGGCCACCATTCCAACGCCGGTGACATAGGCTTTGCCGTTCATGTCACTCTCCCGCTTTCCATCCGCCACGTTCCGACGCCGGCGCCGGACCATTTTCTACCAGTTGTTAGGGCCTGTTGACGTTCATCTCAGTTGAATGACGGTTGCGGCTAGCGAGACGAAAGCGGCGAAGCTCTGGTCGGTTTTGCAGGATCGCATGGCGACACCTCTGTTTTCCTTAAGTTTTCCGAAATAGTTTTCGATCAGATGCCGCCATTTGTAGGTCTCTTTGTCGAAGGTTGCGGGAAACCGCCGGTTCGATTTGGGAGGGATGACCGGGGTGATATGCCGACGCTGATCGTAGGAATGAAGAAGCGACCGATATGTTCATGAACTGTCGTTCCATGCTGGCCGGCAGGTTGGCTTGGCCGCGTTCCACGTGCCGATGATTGACATTATTCCACCACAACAGGGGCAACGGTGGGCAAAAGGTGGTGGCTTTGCCTCCGGTTCTTCAGCCGGCGGCTCTGGCGGTCGGGCGTTGAGTAGCCTGCGACATAGGTCCAGCTTTTGCTGCCGATGGGCAATACGTTCTGGTATCTCGTGATGGTCATGCGTGACGCCATAGAAGAAGCGGAGGGCGCAGACTGTCTGGTTAAGAGCGGGCCATGAAATGCCCAGTGACACCAGATGCACCTCAAAGGCCCGGACGTCTTCCAGCCCGAGGCGGTCAGGCGATCGGCCGAAATACCGCGAAAACTTCGCAACTGCATGAAGGTAGCAACGCTGTGTCGCAGGCGACAGATTGCGGATCGTCATGTCATCGATCATCCGCCGGCGCAGGGGGTTCATCTCGGTCATCGTCATCTCCTGTTTGAAGGTTGGGAAACAACCCAATCCTTCAAAACAGCAGAGAAATTGGCAAATCAGCCGCCCCATATGCCGCGGTAGCGGCTTCGTTCAATCCCGAACGTCAACAGGCCCTAGGCTCAGGACCCATTAAATTGCTTGCAGGACGGATTTCGGACTGATTCAGTCGTGCCAGGAGGATGCTGGCATGAGTGATTTGATTTGGCTTAGTGACAGGCAAATGAAGCGAATTGAACCGTATTTCCCGCTTTCTCACGGGATTGCGCGGGTTGATGACCGACGGGTTTTGAGCGGCATCATCTTTGTCATCCGCAATGGGTTGCGCTGGCGCGATGTCCCATCGGACTATGGCCCGCATAAGACAATCTACAACCGGTTTATCCGGTGGAGCCGGCTTGGCGTATTCAACAGGATACTCGCCGAGCTTGGTGGCATGGCCGGGACGCCCGATCAGGTGATGATTGACGCAACGCATCTCAAAGCCCACCGCACTGCTGCGATCCTTTTAAAAAAGGGCCTGTTCCCCGACGTATCGGACGCACAAAAGGTGGCTTGAATTCCAAGCTGCATGCGGTTTGCGATGGTGCGGGCCGACCGCTGGTGTTGCTGCTCTCCGAGGGCCAGATGAGCGATTTCAAGGGCGCAGCGCTAATGTTTGACGCCATTCCGGATGCAAAAGCCCTGCTCGGCGACTAGGGCTACGATGCAGATTGGTTCCGCCAAGCGCTCAAAGCGCGCGGCATCGAGCCCTGCATTCCGCCAAAATCCAATCGTAAAGCCGAAATCCCGTTCGATAGTGCGCTCTACAAAAGCCGCCACAAGATCGAGAACATGTTCGGAAAACTCAAAGACTGGCGGCGCATCCACACCCGTTACGATCGGTGTGCCCACGCCTTCATGTCAGCCATCGCGATCGCTGCAACAGTCATTTTCTGGATCAATCAATGAGTCCTGAGCCTAATCAAAACGACTGAATTTTATTCAAATATGTCCGCCTTTGTATAATTCACGTGAAGAAATCGTGTATATTATTAATGCACGAAAGTAGTGGTATTGGGACCATTTCGAAATGAACTCGATTGATCGACGTGAGACGCATAAAGACGCAACGGTTGCAGTGGATCGGCGCTCGTCGCGAAACAAGGTGCTAAAAGGTGCGCATGTCGCCTTCAACAATGAATTCAGCGCGATTCCCTGTACTGTTCGCAATGTGAGTGAAACCGGTGCCCGGCTCGTTATCGAGGGGGGGTGGTTCGTCCCCGACACATTTGT
>NZ_JACIYP010000088.1 GCF_014359905.1 Hoeflea sp.
ATGCTGGATCCGCTCTTGGGTGGATTGGATCCCTTGGGGTATTCCGTATGCCATCAAGACGACTCCATGATTAGATTATTCGCTGGCGCACCGCAAATGCGACAGCTTCCGATCGTGTTTTTGCTCCAGTCTTGTTCATAATACTGGTGATGTAGTTGTTCACGGTATTGCGCGATATTCCGATGATAAGGGCGATTTCATCGCTGGTCTTGCCCTCGCCGATCCACGAAAGACATTCCACTTCACGATCAGTCAGATCGGAAAGCGTTTCATTGGTGGAAACCACTTCCGGAAAGCGGGAGGTGTAATAGGCCGAAGCCAAAGCGACATCGCGGAGACGGTCATGCGACAGGAATGCATCCTTGCTGAAAAGCAAAGCCAGGATCATCCGGGCGTGGCCTGCATTGTACGGGATCAGACACACGCGCTGCGAGAAATCTTCCGGCAACCCGACAGACCGGTCGATATCCTGGAAACACGGCTCGAAAGCCTGAAGGCAACGGCGGATTTCGCTGGTTCGCGCTTGTGCGTCGATAAGCGCCGCGCCGAAGGTGCGCACCAGGTCGAAGGGCCAGTTCGAGGTCACGATGAAATCATGGTGCCGGTCGAGGAAAAGATCGGTACGGGCCAGAAGATAGCAACGAGCACCGGCATAAGCACTGATAAGATCCATGCCACCGGTTATGTGACCGCAAACATCTTTGGCTTCCAGTTCCTCAACAAACACCCCGCGCGCAATCATCCGACTCCCTTTCGACGTCATCAAGCGCGTTGTCTGGTGCGCCTCCGCAAGGAACACCGTTCCCTCCAGAATACATCAGTCGAACTATCAAGCCGATGCTGACCTCACCCCGAAACCACGTCGCTGCCTTGGTCTACCCCGCATGACGAATCAGCGAATCAGTTCGTCATGCCAGGCAGTGTGACCCAGACGACCCCAAAAACATATAACCATTATCTGGGGCTATACGGACAGAGCAAAATCTGAAGCGATTCGAATCAAAAAGGGCGAATTGACCGCCTTGGCCAATCGCCCTTGATGTTCCTGCCGGACCGGTCCGTGGAGCTTTGTGCAGAATGGCGCCGAAATCAAGCAGCGGCATCCAGGTTTTCGGATCAGGCGGCTTCGCTGGAGGCCCAGCTGCGGAGGATCTTGGCGGCGCGTTCTTCGTTGATCTCGACCATGCGGGCAAGGCGCCGTTCCGGACCTTCCTTGACGCGCCGGTTGAAGGTGCCGGCTTCCTCCATGTCGAGATCCATCTCGCTTTCCTCGCCAAACCCGAAATCCGCACCGAAGCCTTCCATCGGCATTGACCCTCCGCCGCCAAGCGCCGACGGCGAGAAATCGGGCAGTTCGAGACCATCTTCCATGCCGTCTTCAAGCTCGTTGGCGCCGCCTGCAAGCATTCGCTTGTTGCTGAGCAAGGGCCGGAAGCCGAACAGGATGAGCAGGGCCGCCACAGTGATGAAGGCGATGGCGTTGATGATGGTGCCCAGCTGGGTCTGCAAGGTGTCGAGGAAACCGGGTTTCGTGGCATTGTCGATAAGCAGCTCGCTCGCCAGGAATTCCATTGTGGTCACGGAGGTGCGATCGCCCCGGTCCACATCCACACCGGCGGCGGTGGCAACGACCTGCTCCAGCTCGGCAATGTAGGCCGTGACTTGTTCGGGGGTCGGCGTGCCGCCAAGCATGGCGTTGATCCGGTCCTTGTTCACCACGACGGCGATCGACAGTCCCTCGACGGTATAGCTGTTGCGTACGGTGGAGACGGTTTTCGAGTTGATCTCGTAGTTGGTCTGCTCTTCCTTGCGTTCGGTCAATTCGCTGGATTGGGGTCCGTCCGCTCCGCCGGCGCCCGGAGCCTGATCCGGAATATTCTGCTGAACGGTCGCAGGCGTGTCGGTCGTTGACTGGTTCGACGACTGGTTTTCCCGCGTCACGCGGATCGAGCGCTCAACCCGGGATTCCGGATCGTAAACCGTTTCCTGGATCTGCTGGCTGTCGGTGTTGACCTCGGCGTTGACGCTGGCCCGGAAGTTCTCTGTGCCAAGGAAGGGGGCCAGCGCCTTCTCGATGTTGGCCCCGACTTCATTTTGAACCATTTGGACGATGGAGAGCGACCTGTTGAGGTTCGAGTTGGAGAAATCGTCTCCGGCTGCGAGCAGTTTGCCCGTCGCGTCGAGCACGGTCACTTCATCGACATTCAGCCCCGGGACCGAGGCGGCGACCAGATGTCGGATCGAATCGGCGGTGCGCGGCGCCAGATTGGCGCCAGTGCGCACCATGACCGAGGCGGATGGTCGCTGATCTCCACGCCGGAAATTGCCGCGGTCAGCCATGACGATATGGACCCGTGCAGCCGAGATGCCGTTGATGGCCTGAATTGTCCGGCCAATTTCTCCCTCGAGGGCGCGGACCCGGGTGATTTCCTGCATGAAACTGGTCAGGCCGAGCGATCCCACCTGATCGAACAGTTCGTAGCCGGCGGTGTTCGAGGATGGCAATCCGCGTTCAGCCAGCAGCATCCGCGCCCGGCCGGTCAGTCCGGCCGGCACCGTGACGGATGACCCGTCTGCGCCTGCGGCAAAATCGATATTTGCTTCGGCCAACACCATGCCGATCTGATTCACTTCCTCGCCGGTGAGGCCGATATACAGCGTCTCGCGGGTCGGTTTGTTGAGAAAGATCGCCGAGCCGATGATCAGCATCACGGCAAGGACGCCGACGACGCCAAGCGCCGTCAGTTTCGCCTGCCCCAGGCCAGCCAGGTTCTTGGAAATCAGTGTCAGCTGGTTCAACAGATTCATTCTGTATCCGCGCTCTAAGGGTACAAGCCGGTCACCATGACCGATGGGGGCACCCTAGGCTTCGAAACTTGCGCGAAAGTGGTCAGAATCCAGTCGTGCCGCGCGCTTCATCAAACGCGCGGCCCATCGTGACGGCGGTTCCTAGAAAAACTCAAGATCGCCGGAGGCTTTCTGGTATATTTCGGCCGACGGCGCGGCATGGATCGATGCTTTCAGGCGCCGCTTCATGTCTTCCAGGGTGATCAGATTGAGGGCGGTGGAAATGTCGATCAGATGATCGGAATCGAGCCGCTCGCCTATGCCGTCGATAAAGCCTGCCAGGCCGCGGGCTTTCTGAACGGCAAGGTCGATGCCCTGCATCACCCGCATGTGATCGGGCGACGCAAGAAACTCGGTGGAGCGTCCGTTGGACAGCAACGGCTCGAGCCGTTCTATCAACTCCGCGACATCGACAAGCTCCGAACTGATGCGCGCCATCACGTCATTCAGGGGTTCGTGAAGGTCGCCGCCGGGATCAAAAGGCGATTTCGTCATGGGCGGACTCCTTAGAAAAACTCGATCGACGTGTCCGCCGGCTTCGGTACAACAATTCTGGTCGGCGCAGTCTCAAGCGCCACGGTCTTCTGCGTTTCCGCTCCGGACAGCGGATACTGGCGGGCGCGACCGCTGACAGGATAATACTCCAGCTTGCGCCCTACATCTCCGCCGGTGTTGCTGCCAACGATGCGAATGCCCTCGTCGTTCAGGAACTGGTGCGCAAATTCAGCGTTCTTCTCGCCGACATTGGAAAAGCCGGAAATCGTCTTGGCGCCGCCGATGATCTTGGCTTCCAGGCGCTCGCGCCGGGCGCCCTGCTTCAACAGGCCGTTGATCAGCAGCTCCATCAGGTGAACGCCGTATCGGGTCGCCTCGCCGCCCGAACCGTTGCTCTGGCCCGGCAGCAGAAAGTGATTCATGCCCCCGACACCGGCAACCGGATCGCGCATGCATGCGGCGATGCAGGAACCCAGAATCGTCGAAAGCACCACCTCGGCGTCATTGGTGACCTTGTATTCACCCTGAATGACGTGGATCCTGCGAAACTGAACCTCAGCTGTCACTTCAGCGCCCCAAACACCGCCTCGATGGCCGCTTTCATCTTTTCAATGGTGAACGGCTTGGCCAAGACATTGTTTGCGCCAAGGGCGGCGGCCTTTTGCACCAAAGCCCTGTCGCCCTGTGCGGTCAGCATGATGAATGCCGCCCTCTTGGTTGCGGGATTGCTGCGAACCGCCTGAAGCAGACCCAGACCATCCATTTTCGGCATGTTGAAGTCCGAAATGACCAGATGGTGCGGCTGCTGGGCCATGATCTTGGCGCCCTGTTCACCATCGCCGGCCACCGTGATCTGGGTGAAGCCGAGTTGCTGAAGCGCATCGCCGAGCAGGAGACGGCTGGTCACCTGATCATCAACAATGAGAACCTTGATCTTTTGTGCAATGGACATCATGCGACCCTATCTTTGCGAGAGGTTGTTGTTGTGGACTTGAGGATTTCCTCGCCAATCATATTGAGCGGCAACTGGATCCCGACCGCGCCGATCTCCTGCGCGACCCGCGGCATTCCGTAGACCACGCAGGTCTTTTCATTCTGACCGATGGTCGTGGCGCCGGCCTGGCGCATCTTGAGAAGGCCTGCGGCGCCGTCCCGGCCCATTCCGGTCAAAATGACGCCGACGGCTTTCGCACCGGCGAGCACCGACACGGAATTGAACAGAACGTCGACCGAAGGCCGGTGACCGTTGACGGGATCGCCGTCAGTAAGAATGCACCGGGGCGCCATCGCGTTGGAGATTTCCAGGTGACGCGAACCGCCGGGAGCCAGATAGATCCGGCCGATCTCCAGCCGGTCGCCATCCTCGGCTTCCTTGACCTGCGGTGCGCAAAGGCGGTTGAGGCGTTCGGCAAAGCTCTTGGTGAAGGTTGCCGGCATGTGCTGGGTAATGACGGTCGGCGGGCAATTGGCGGGAAACTTGGTCAGCACCGCAATCAACGCTTCGACGCCACCTGTCGAGGCGCCGATGGCGATGATCTTGCGGGACGGCTGGTAATCGCTCGGCGCCGCATATGCCGCCGCCAATGGTGCGGAATTGTCGGCTGACACCGGGTCAGGGCGGTGACGCTGCGAGCGCGCGGCGGCCTTGACGGTTTCCGCAAGGCCGGAAAAAGGCGAAGGATCGCCCGGCAACGGCTTGCCGACGCAGTCGAAGGCGCCAAGTTCCAGCGCCGCCAGGGTGGCTTCCGCACCCCGGTTGGTCAGCGTTGACACCATGATCACCGGCATTGGCCTGAGTTTCATGATCTTGTCGAGAAACTCGATGCCGTTCATGTTCGGCATTTCGACATCGAGCGTGATCACGTCCGGATTGAGCTGCTTGATGGCATTGCGGGCTTCCATCGCGTCCCCGGCCTCGCCGACGACGTCAATGCCCGGATCGCTTCGCAGCACGGCCTTGATCAGGCCACGCATGGTGGGCGAATCGTCGACAACAAGTACACGCGCTTTTGCTGTCATGGTTGTCAGATCCTCCCCTTGTGGCGATAGGTGGTGATGGCGGTGTTGTCGAAACGGTCCTTTCCTTCCCCGGAAAGACGTTCGGAATGACCGATATAGAGGTGCCCGCCCGGCGGCAGAAGATCCGCATACCGCACCCAGATCTTGGCCTGGGTGGGCTCGTCGAAATAGATCACCACGTTGCGGCAGAAGATGACGTCGAAGGGGCCGCGGAACGGCCACTGGGCCATCAGGTTGAGTTCGCGGAACGAGATCAGCTGCTTGACCTGATCGCCCACCTGCCAGCGCTTCTCGGGCGTTTGCGTGAACCATTGCTTGCGCATCGCCGCATCGACGGTTTCGATCGACTGGCCGTCATAGGTCCCGGCCTTGGCCTGGGCGATGATCTTCGGGTCGATATCGGTGGCGAGAATGCGGATGTCCATGGTTGCGGCATTCGGCGCGAGGCCGAGCACCGTGAGCGCGATCGAGTAGGGTTCCTGTCCGTCCGAGCATCCTGCCGACCAGATCCGGACCCGTCCGCCGGCCTTGGCGCGAGTCAAAAGACCCGGCAAGACTTCGGTGCGAAGATGGTCGAAATGGTGGTTCTCTCGGAAGAACCGGGTGAAATTGGTGGTCAGGAAGCTCAGCATCTCGCGGCGTTCGGCAGCGCCGTCCGAGGAGCTGACCAAGGCGCAGTAATCCTTGAAGCTCGCCAGTCCGATCTGGCGCAGCCGCTTCGATAGACGCGAATAGACGAGTGACGCCTTGGTCTCGTTGAGGGCGATGCCTGCATCGGAATAGATCATGGCGGCGATTTCGGACAGATCCTTGCGTGTGAGCGGGTATTCCCCGTTCACGAGGCAATCGTCTGGCCGGCCTGACTGGAGTATGGCTGCGGCGCTCATGCTGCCTCGCTTTCAATGGGCCCGAAAAGGGCGTTAAGTTGGATGAGGCAGACCATTCGGCCTTCGATCGGGATGATGCCCTGGACAAAGTCCCGGTCCATTTCCTTGCTGACGTCCGGCGCCGGCTGAATATCGCTCACGGGTACCGTGAGGATATCCGACACCGAATCGACCAGCAGTCCGACAAGCTGATTGCCGATCTGAATGACGATGATGACATGGCGCTGGGAGGGATCGGTTGGCTCCATTCCCAGTCTCAAGGACATGTCCATGACCGGCAAGACCACCCCGCGCAGGTTGATCACGCCGCGGACATAGCCGGGTGAATGCGGCAGGGGCGTCGCCGGCGTCCATCCGCGAATTTCGCGCACAGCCATGACTTCGACGCAGAATTCCTGGTCGCCAATCGTGAACGCGATCAATTCGCACATGTCGTTGTCGGAAACCCGCATAAGCCCGCTCCTCTCTTACCCGGTCGCCGAGAGTGTCATCTCGGAGCTCAAGGCATGACCGCGGGACGCAGTGACCACCGCATCCACGTCGAGGATCAACGCCACCCTGCCGTCGCCGAGAATGGTCGCCGCGGCGATGCCCGGAACATTGGTGTAATTGGCCTCAAGGCTCTTGATGACGACCTGTCGCTGGCCCTGGATCGCGTCGACCATGAGCGCGCGCTGGCCGCCACCCTCGGATTCCACCAGAAGAGCGACACCGTCGATCGGATTGGCAAGGTCGGGCCGGAAGTTGAGGATGTGCCCGACATCGACCAGAGGACAGAAGGTATCGCGGATGGCGATAAGCCGCTGGGTCGGCCCGAAAGCATGAATGTCGTTCTTTTCGGGCTGCAGGGTTTCGACAATGGCCGTGAGCGGCACCACCAGGGTCTGGTTTGCGACCGTGACCACCATGCCGTCAAGAACAGCAAGGGTGAGCGGCAGGCTCATGGTGAAGATCGAGCCCTTGCCCGGCTTGGACGTGATCGAAATTCGACCGCCCAGAGCCTGGATGGAGCGCTTGACCACGTCCATGCCAACGCCACGTCCGGAAATGTCGGAAATCTTGTCGGCAGTCGAGAAGCCGGGATGGAAGATCAGGTTGTCGATTTCCTCATCGCTCAGATTGGAATCCGGCGCGATAAGACCGTTCTCGATAGCCTTGCTGCGCACCCTGTCGCGGTTGATACCGGCGCCGTCATCGGCGATCTCGATGACAATCCGGCCGGAGCGGTGCTTTGCGGTCAGACGCAACACGCCTTCGGGATTCTTGCCCAATGCGGTGCGTTTGTCTGGGGTTTCGAGCCCGTGGTCGACCGCGTTCCGGATCATGTGGGTCAAGGGTTCGGCAATCTTGTCGATAACCGTCTTGTCGACCTCTGTGTTTTCACCCTCGGTGACGAGGCGTACGCTCTTGCCGGTCATGTCGGCGATTTCGCGAACGATGCGTCCCATGCGCTGGAACACCGGTTTGACCGGCTGCGCGCGAATGGCCATCACGCTGTCCTGGATCTCCCGGGTCAGCTGCTGCAATTCCTCGAGGCCAAGATTGATTGCCGAAGAGCCGCCGGTTTCGTTCTCGACCACGCTTTGTGCCAGCATCGCCTGGTTGATGACAAGTTCGCCGACCAGGTTGATCAGCCGGTCGACCCGGTCCAGGTCGACGCGGATTGTCTGGGGTGCGGCAGGAACAGCTGCGACCGCGGCCTCCTTCTTTTCCGCTTCCGCGGCAATCGCCTTTTCAGCCCGGGGCAGAGTTGGCGGCGCCAGCTGCGCTTCCCCTGCGGGGTTGGCTGCCGGCTCGGCAGCGGTCGCCACCGGCAGGCTGACGACAACAGCGGTTTCGGCTGCCGCGTCCGGCTCGTCATCGAGCATGGAAAGATCGAACGGCACCGGCGCCATCGGCTGGTCCTCGCCCGAAACCGTCTGGGCGGAAAACGCCTCTTCATCCGCGCCGGGCGTGATCTCGATCAGGCAATCCCATTCAGCGAATTCAAACACGTGGTGCAGGGCGTCTTCGTCCCTGTCGGTCTCGACCCGGATCAGCCAGGAGAAATAGGCGCCTTCCGGATCCAGCTGATCAATGGCGGGCAGAGTGTCGGTTTCGCAACGGACCTGCAGATCGCCAAGCTTGGCGAGATCGCGCAAAAGCAGAACCGCTTCATTGCCCTTGGCATAAAGATCGGAACGGGGCTTGAAGCGCACGGTAAACACGGACCGTCCGCCGGTGTCCGCTTCCGCCGGAGTTGCGGCATCGTCTTCATCGCCAAAATCGTCGAAGCTGAAAGGAACCGGCTGAAAACCACTCTCATCCGCCGCCTCCGGGGTCGGTTTGGCGGCAGCCGCCGCCGGGGCTTCCTGCTTGACCGGCTCGGCAGCCGGAGTTGCAGCCGGCAAGGGCGCGCCCTTGGCAAAGGCTTCAAGTTCCTTGACCAGGACCGAGGTGCGCGACTTGTCGATGCTGCCGCCATCACGGGACGCGGCCGTGAGATCGGCAAGCACATCGGCCGACTTGAGCATCACCTTGAGCAAATCAGAAGATGTCGGAAGCTTGTTGGATCGAACGCAATCAAGTGTCGTCTCGAACACATGCGCGAAGGCGACCAGCTCATCAAGTCCGAAGGCGCCTGCGCCGCCCTTGATCGAGTGCACAGCACGAAACACCGCATTGACCGTTTCCGGATCGGAGTCGCCGTCATTGATTCTGAGCAGACCGGATTCCAGTTCTGCGAGTTGCTCCTCGCATTCCTGGAAAAAGATCTCCTTGATTTCATTCATATCCATGGGACAGATCCTGTCAGGCGGTTACACGCTCAATTGCTGCGATCAGCTTGGAGGGATCGAAGGGCTTGACGATCCAGCCCGTCGCTCCGGCCTCGCGGGCACGGTTCTTCTTTTCTGCGTCGCTTTCCGTCGTCAGCACCAGGATCGGAATCGCCCGGAACCGTTCGTTCTGGCGAACGCCTTCTATGAAACCGAAACCGTCGAGCCTTGGCATGTTGATGTCGGTGACGATGACATCCGGATTGGACTCCTCGAGCACCTCCAGGCCTTCAATGCCGTCTTCGGCCTGCACCGTTTCAAAACCGGCATTGTTAAGGGTCACCAGCAACATGTTGCGGATGGTTCGCGAGTCGTCGACCGTGAGAACCTTCTTCTTCATTTCAGTATCTCCTTTGGAAGCAGGGCTTCATCCGAAATTCCCAGCAATTGCAATGTCTTGATGAAAGCGTCCGACGCCTGCTTGACCGTCAGGCTCTGCTCGTCGGCGCGCCAGCTTACTGCGGCAGCCAGGAGGACCTGAAGGCATTGCGCACCGACCCGGGTCACCGCGGTTGCATCGATATCGATGTCCTCACCCTTATGCGCGAGCACTTGTTCATGCAGCCTGCTGGCCGCATTGAGGTCCAGAACCTCGGGCAGTTTGAGTACTTTCGGTGCTGCGTCGTTGGATGACATGTCAGATATCCTCACGTGTGAATGGGCTTGTGCTGTTTGCCGCAGCCTTGTGATGTCGTGTCATCGCGCCAGCCTCCGCTGCGCATTGCGGTCCTGCGTGACCTGCGCCGGAGTGTTCCGGCCCGAAAGCTCCACGCTCTGGAAGCCCGCATGATGGGCTTGCCGGTGCAATCTGATCTGTTCGCCGAGTTCGGTGATCACCAGGTGCAGATCCGCTCCGGCTTCGGACATGCCCGCCAGGCGCGCGCCACCGGATGCGATGAGGCCCGCGGTTTGGCCGAGCGAAGCGGCGCAACTGGCAAGCTGCGCAGCCTGGCTGTCCGCCTCGGTGCCGACACCCACGACCGATTGAGAGATACGGCCAACCTGCTCCACCAAGCCTGAAATGGCGGACCGGGTCTGGTCGACCAGACCGACGCCGCGTCCGACATGGGACTTGGCATCGGAGACGAGGTCCTTGATCTCACTGGCAGCGCCGGCTGATCTTTGCGCGAGCGCACGGACTTCGGTGGCAACGACCGCGAAACCGCGGCCGGCGTCACCGGCGCGCGCGGCCTCAATGCCGGCATTGAGCGCCAGCAGATTGGTCTGAAACGCAATTTCATCGATCACCGAGATGATCTTGCCGATCTGTTCGGCGGATTTCTCCACGCCCGCCATCGCATCGATGGCGTTCTCGACCACCCTGTCGCCTGCCTCGGCGCTCTGGCGGGCCTCGGCGATCAGCGTCTCTGCCTTGCGGGCTGTCTGCGCAGTGAGGCGGATGCGGCCGGCAACAGCTTCAAGCGCATCATGCTCGCCGCCGATGGCGGCGGAGTGGCTGTCGATGGCGGCGCGGACCGATTCGATGTCGTCGCTCAGGCGCTGGGCCAGGGCTTCGGCTTCCGACAGCCGCGCGGCGGACGTCGCCACCAGATCTTCAAGGTTGCTGACCGCGCGATTGAAGTTTTCCGCAGCCCCCTGGTGCGCTTCGATGCTTGCCGGCTCAAGGCGCACGGACAGATCGCCCTCGGCCAGTCGGGCCAGGGCCGCACCCAGAGTGGCGTCGACAAGTTCGCGTTCCGCGGCGATCGCGTCCTCGCGCTGCAGGGTGGAAGTTCTGGCCTGCTCGCTGAGGCGGTGCGATACCTGCATGTCGATATCGATCAGCGCCGCCTTGACGACATCGACCAGCCGGTCGGCCAGCAGATTGCGTTCGGCCCGGCCTGAAAACTTCTTGAATATGCCGCTGCGGCTTTCATCAACAAGGCGGCGGATCACCCGCTCCAGAACCAGGGCATGGCCGCCGATCGACCAGCCGGAATCAAGACCGATCCTCTGACGAACCTCGCCGAGAATGACCGAGCGATCCACATAGAGGCCGTCAAACCGGCCATCGGCGAGAATTGACCAATGCGCCACTTCCAGTTCTTCGAGCCGATCGATCTGCCGGGCCGAGGTGAACAGCGAGGCAATCTCGGGGGTGTTTTGCAGCCGTTCGAAAAAGGCGGACAGCGCAATCCTGGCTTCGGCTTCGATCATGGGCCGGATGGCGCGCAGGCGCTCGCGGCCCTCGGCATCGAACGCGGTCAGGTCAAGACGCGCGCGCAGGCCGTCAGCGGCCGCTGCATCCCTCACCCTTGCCTGAACTTGCCCCACGCGCCTACCCCAATCGGCGGCCTTCGGCCGCGCATTGCCTTTGAGCCTGGCCTTCCCCGGAGTGAACGACTAACCGATTTGCGCGTCCTTCACCCTCTGGTGATCGGATACGCTTGCCGTAGGCGCTGCCTGGCTCATGAAATTTTGTGAATCCGGACTGTTTCCGGGACGGCGAAGCGGCTTCATGCCTTTGTGCGGGCGGACTAACGCACCAAACACAATTCTCCGAGTGAGCCGATTTTTACGTGCTAATCCTTGCCTGAAGGTTAACTTCCCATCACCAGTGTTAAGGATATATTTGGGTTAACGCCGGCTTGAATCGCACTGCGCTTATCAAAGATGCAAACGTCAGGCCGCATGTTTGGATTGTTGCGCGCTATTCAGCTTTACCGGGTCGGATCGAAGATGAACAGGATGCAACATCATGCGCAAGCTTCGCGCAAGTTGCCTCTGGCAGAGTTTTGGTCATCGATGACAATGTTGTCACCAGGAAACGAGCAATGATTGTTCTAGGAATCGGCGCGATCGCAATCGCAACCGCCACACTCGCAAGCTTCTCCCTGCTTCTGCGTTCAAACGACAATCGTATCCGGCAGAACCCGGTTTTTTAAACCGGCCGATGCGTGCGGGTGCATTTGAGGCCCACATGCCTCAGATGGCGGCGATGTGATTGTCCCAGGCGAGCTGATGCCTGGCGTTTGCAAACCGGCCGGTTTCGCTTGAGCTGACAAACCCGTCCGCCCTTGCCTGAACGCCGCAGCTGCGAGGTGCCGCTTCGATATGGAGCGGGTGGCCGGATCGCGTGTCCAGTGTGACCACCGCGCCCCCTTTTGGCGAGGCGATGGCAAGCGTCACGCCGTCATTGCCGATGGCGACAGACCCGGCATATTTGCCAAGCGCAATGGCCGCATCCTCCGGCAGATCAACCGCGACAAGCCCCGCGTCTGTGTTCAATCTCGCCAGAACCGGCACATCCTCCATCATGTCGCCTTCATACTGGCCGCCGATCCAGACCTGTCGTCTCGCGTCCACGGCCATATGGCGCAAGGACAGCCGGTGCAGCCTGGCCGGCAAGGCATGCGACGCCATGAGCGTCCCGGTTTCCGTCTCGATCAGCGCGATCGACGGGGCCATGGTCGGCAGATTGAGCTTCTGGCGGCCCTGATCGGGATGGGTGCGGATGCCGCCATTGGCGACACACAGCGTCTTGCCATCGGGCATGAGCACGATCTCGTGCGGGCCGATGCCGTGCGAGGGGAATTCGCCGATCCGGGCGAAACCGCTGGTGGCGTCGTAGATGCCGATCACGCCATCGCCGGTCTCGAACGCGTTCTCGGCGGCGAACAAGACTTGTCCATCGGGCGAAAACGCCCCGTGGCCATAAAAGTGCCGGTCTTCGGGCGTGTGAAAAGCCACCGGTTGCGATCCCTGCGCCTTGTGCAGGGCGACGGCGAAATTTCCCGGGCGCCGGGCGAAAGCCACCAGCCAGTCAGCCGACGCACGCGTGGCGAAGCCATGGCCCCGGCCCGGCAGCAAGTGCCTGGAAACAATGGCGCCGTTTTCATCGAGGATCGCCACGCCATAGGCGCCCTGCGGGTCCATGTAAGCGGCGGCGAAAAGCACGTCCGACACCGCCAGCCGTTCGGCACCGGCCGGCGTCAGCCCGCAAAGCCAGGCGAGCCCGGCACCGGCGAGAAATTTGCGGCGTTCAAGGACAATCCGGCTCAATCGCCATCTCCAAACGAAAACCCGACGTCCAGTCCGCCGGCCTGGGCGAACTCCTGATCCAGCCGGCCAATGATGATCTTGACGGCATAGGCGAGATAGACCAGCTTTTCCCGCGTCTGCGGGTCGGCAAGAAGTCGCTCGATCGGCGCATCAAGGCTGTCGGCCGTGGCAATCGCCTGGTTGAACTCAAAACGGATGGTGTCGCCCAATCGGGGCGCCATGTCCTGGGCGACGACTTCGATGCCGCTTTGGTTAAACAGCGCTTCCAGCCCGGAGATGCCGGCGCTGATCGACGGCAGGGTCATCTCGGAGCGCCAGTACAGTGCCGATTTCGCGCGATCATGGGACGGATTTTCGGTGTCGAGAAAGGCGCCGATGCGGGTGTCACGGATTGCCTCGAGCCCATGGATCATCTGACCCAGCAAAACACTCAGGCCCTCACGATCGTCCCTGAAAAGCGGATTGCTCGGCCCGGGCTTCAGGAAGATCGGCAGAAAGTCGCTGCCCGGCTGCCAGCCGGCGATGAGTTTGCCAGCGATGGTGGTGATGTTGGTTGCAGCCGCCTGGCCGAACCGGCAGCGATGGCTGGCCTCGCCCTGCGCCAGGTCTTCACTGCCAGTGCCGAACAGGATGAACTCAAGTGCGCCCAGTCCCTGCATGGCGACGCTCTTGCCGGCCAGAGAGGCGGCGTCGGTTACGCTGTCATCCTTGGTCGCAAGGGCTGCCTGAACCTGTTTCCTGCCGGTGCCCTTGCGGTCGGGGAAAAACAGAATGCGCTCCAGCCGGTTATCCGACATCACCGCGCCAAGCCTGAGCCATTCAATCCGCGACCATTGGTAGGCGGCATCGCGGAAAGCCTTTCGTGACGCCGTAAGAGCTTCCTCCGACGGGGCCCCGCACAAATCGACAAAGGACGCCTGAAGCCCCGATGCGGCCTGGCTGAAATCAGCATAGTGCGGACGGACATAGTCGGTGACCATCCGCTCAAGCACCGGTTCGATCGATGGCCCCTTGCCGGCTTGAGCTGCCTCGGCGCCACCGGTGATCAGCACCAGTGGCAAAATGAATGTCAGCAAGCGGATCATCAGAGACTTTCCAGGAATGTCAGAAGCTTGTCACGGTCGGTCTTGTCCAGTGCGGCGAATCCGTCACGGACGGCCTGAGCCTCGCCTCCGTGCCAGAGAATGGCTTCGGTCAGATTGCGCGCCCGCCCGTCATGCAGGAAGAAGGTGTGGCCGTTGACAACTTCGGTGAGACCCACGCCCCAAAGCGGCGGCGTCCGCCATTCCCGGCCATTGGCGACGCCAACCTGCTGGCCATCGGCAAGCCCCTCGCCCATGTCGTGCAGCAGGAAATCGGAATAGGGCCAAATCAGCTGGAACCGGTGCGCCGGGTTTTGAGCCTCGCGGGAGGTGACGTATTTCGGCGTATGGCAGGCGGTGCACCCGAGATTGTAAAACAGTTCCTTGCCGGCAAGCACCGTCTTGTCATCGACGTCACGGCGCGCAGGCGCTGCCAGATTTTGCGAGTAGAAAGTCACCAGATCCATCACCGGATCGGGCGCTTCCGTATCCCCAAGCCCCGCCTGAACGCCGGTGGGCAGATCCATGCATGCGGTTTGGCCTGGGGTGCAATCGCCATGGCTGGTGGGGACGTCCGGGGTGGAAATGCCGATATCGCCGGCAAAAGCGCCCGAAGCCTGCTGCCGTACCGTCGCGTTCTGGGCCTTCCAGCCAAAACGCCCGATGACGATCCGGCCCGTGGCGGGATCGCGGGCCAGGGCGACGCGGCCTGACACGCCGTCGCCGTCCTGATCGTCGGGATCGGCATGGGCGAGAATATCGGCCGGATGAATGACTTCGATCAGCCCCATGCCCGTCATCGGCGGCGTCATGCGCGGCGACAATGTCGTCTCCGGATCGAGCGGGCCAAAGCCCAGATCAGACACGCTGTAGCTCGGCTGGCGCAAGGAAACGCGCATTCCATCGCCAAGTTCGACGGGCTGCTCCCGATAGTCGATCACCATCTTGCCTTCAGACTTCAAACCCGGCACCGCCAGGTCCTGAAACTGACCGCCATAGACAGGATCGGGCAGCGAGGCGACGAGGTGATCTTCCAGCGCCTGGCGCTCCTCGTCGGTTCTGGCCGGGCGAGCCAAGCGCAGGAACATCGATGTCGCATCCGCAGCACCCTCCGGCGGATGGCCACGTCCGTCCTTGATATGGCAGCTCTGGCAGGCCCTTGCGTTGAACAGCGGCCCCAGCCCGTCAGACGCAAGCGTCGAGGAGGGCGATGAAACCCACAGCTTGCGGAACAAGGCGTTGCCGAGCTTGAAGGTCTCTTCTTCCTCAAATGTCAGATTGGTGTTGAAGTGGGACAGGGAGTCCCTGTTGACCAGCTTGGTCGAGGTGCCGGCGCCGCCCTGCATCACCTCGAATTTTTCAGCGGCCTGAAACGATGACGCCGGTTCGACCACGTGCTCGACCCGCTTGCGATCCTTTTGCGAAAGATCGTCGCGCGTGTGCGGCAACCCGGCCAGCTCGCCGGCAGCTCCCGGGCTTCCCGCCATGAGCAAGGCTGCAAGACTGCCAGCAAATGCTGATCTGAAGTGATGCGACCCTGGTCGCGCCGGAAGGAAGGCTGAAAATTTTTTGGTCATGTTTCGCCGGACGGAATTATCGTCCGCCGACGAGGGAAAATGATTCGCCAGGATCATCCAATAATATCCCGGCGACGGTTTCGTGACAGTCATTGCACTCTCTTTGCGATCAGTCCTGATCAGCAGACGACGCGTTCAACTGGCCGTATTGTTGTTCGCCCAGATTGCCGAGCAGATGCAGTTGGGTTTCGAGAAAATCGATGTGGCCTTCCTCGTCTGCGATCAGCGATTCGAAGAGGTTCTTGCTGACATAGTCGCCCTCCTGCTCGCAGATGTCGCGTGATTTGGTGTAGGCTTTCCAGGCATCCTGTTCGCCGGCCAGATCAGCTTCGAGAACCTCTTTCAGGTTCTGCCCGATGCGGAGCGGCGCGACATTCTGCAGGTTGGGGAAACCGTCGAGGAAGATGATGCGCTCGATCAGCTTGTCGGCATGCTGCATTTCCTCGATGCTTTCGGCGCGTTCCTTGGCGGCGAGCTTGGTGAAACCCCAATCCTCCAGCAACCGGTAATGCAGCCAGTACTGGTTGACAGCGGCCAGTTCGAGAAACAGCGCCTCGTTCAGGCATTCGACGACTTTTTTGCTCTTTTTCATGGGTATGTCCTAATCGCTAGTGTGACAATGATATCACTTAGCGCATCCGGTTACGGGTGACGAACGTCTTTTCGCGAGTGTGTTTCTTTTTGCCTTCTCCATCCGCGTCCGCTGGTCGGCGATACGGTTGAGCAATTCCACCACCTTGGGCGCAGGACTTTCCATGAGTTCATGATAGCGCCGTGTCGTCTCGACGATGATGTTGATCACACCGGGAAAACACCCGCAGCACTTGCCGCGGGCGCTCATTGCCTGAAACACCTTGCCGGGCGTTATCAGTTGCCACTCATCTGCCACGAGGAAGCCATGAACGACATCCTCGATATCCTTGCTGGTAACGATGTTGCAGCTGCAAACGATCATGGCGCTTTCTCTTACTGGAAGACTGCATCGGGGCTGTCGAGACTGTCGGACCCTTCAAGCTCGACGGTCCCCAGTTCCAGTGCGGCAATGGCGCGTTCAATCGAGCGCGTCTGCTTGATCAGGCCGTCAATCGCCGCCTGAACGATGGCGTTGCCTTCGTCGTTGCTTGTGGCGATCATCTGGTCATAAGCTTCGACCGTCTCAGCCCGTTCAGCCATGGCGTCCATGGCCGTGATCGTGGCATCGAGATCGGCAGACAACTCGTCGGCGATCGCCGCATCCTTCTGGCTGACCAGTTCGGCAAGCGAGGGACCGGTCATCTCGGTGCCGTCTGGACGGGTGTAAACACCGGTGTAGGCGGTGCGGATCCCGACGGCATCGTAGAGGTGGGAGTTATGGGTGTTGTCGGAGAAGCAATCATGCTCCTCTTCCGGGTCACCCAGCAACAGGCCGAGCTTCATGCGTTCGCCGGCAAGTTCCCCGTAGGACAGAGACCCCATGCCGGTGAGAATGGCCGAGAGCCCGCCGGCCGCACCGGCCTCTTCAAGCGCCGCCCGGGCGGCTCCGCCGTCCTTCCAGTTGGCCGCCATCTCCTCCAGATCGGCAACCAGCAGATCGCTCACGGCGACCAGGTATTCGCGGCGGCGGTCGCAGTTGTCGTTGCTGCAGTTTTCAAGGCTGAAATCGGTGGCCGGCCGGGTGCCTGCGCCTGGTCCGGTGCCGTTCAGATCCTGGCCCCAGAGGAGAAACTCGATGGCATGATAGCCCGAGGCGACATTGGCCTCGATGCCGCCGGCCTCCTGCAGGGTTTCCGAAATCAGCTCCGGCGTGATCTTGCCGGCATCGATCTTCGAGCCATTGATCTCGATTGCGGGATTGGCGATCACATTGGCCGTGAACAGAGAATTCCCGTCGCTCTCCGAGCCGTAGCTCGGATCCACGTAATCGATCAATCCTTCGTCGAGCGGCCAGGCATTCACACGGCCTTCCCACTCGTCAACGATGGCATTGCCGAACCGGTAGACCTCTGACTGCTGGTAGGGCACACGCGCGGCAAGCCAGGCAGTCCTGGCGGCCTTGAGCGTCTCCTCGTCGGGAGCCGCGAGAAATGCCTCGATGGCGGCGTCGAGAGCTTTCGCGGTTGTCAGGGAATCCTGGTATTTCGCCTCGGCAATGTCGGCATAATGCGCGATCACGGCCTCCGGCGTGACATCCGCATGGGCCATTGCAGTCAGCGCCGTGGATGCCATGAGGCCCAGCCCCACCAATTTCGCGAAATGTTTCATGATCCGTTAAACTCCTGATTTTAAAAATTCTTCAGTGCAGAGACGCACTCGATTGAGACGAGGCGAACGAGGATGACCGGAAGTCGATATCGGCGATGGCGCCCAGCGGGATCGGCGTGAGCCGGTGGCCATGGCCCAGCAGCACCGCCGCATAGGCGCTCGCCCGGTCAACAACTTCGATGCAAGCGTCGGAACAGGTGAGCAGCTTGGCGGACTGCACCATCGCGATCTCATCCCCATGCTGCGCGCCGGCCACCATGCCGAGCACCAGGCATTCGTCGCGGCACAGATGACCGGTGCCGGGCTTGTAGAACCGCAAGGGGCAGGTGGCGCATACGCCAACACGTTCGATCAGGGACGTCATCACATCAAGCGCGTACTGGCCGTCAATCGCGCCCAGCGCCTGGGCATGGGCGGACATGGCCGCATCCCAATAACGCAGATCCCTGTGAGCCAGTCCGGCCACGCAATTGCGATACCCGTTGACGACGAGATTTTCCGGCTGCTGGCGAAGATACGCCGCTGCCGGGCAGTCCCCGCCTCCGTCTCGTTGTGATCGCGTCATGCCAACCCCACGTGTTCAAACATGAGATTTTTGGTATTGTAATTGGAAAGTGGAGTCAAACTGTATAGTTTAGAATGACTCCAAAGAA
Source organism: Hoeflea sp. (assembly GCF_014359905.1). Lineage (GTDB taxonomy): Bacteria > Pseudomonadota > Alphaproteobacteria > Rhizobiales > Rhizobiaceae > Hoeflea. The sequence continues at coordinate 18,620 of NZ_JACIYP010000088.1, forward strand.
CGCCGTCCTGAGCTCCGCTTACTGAAGGATTTACAGTCGGATGAGAGGGATTCGCTTGGCATATCTCGCATGCCTGAAGTGAGAACAAACCTCCTCGCTCGGGGCATTGCCGAATGGTTTTCCCAGCCTATGTTCTCGACATCACCGGTGGCGCGGGCTTTCCCGGACCAGACTTGAGGACATGCGTGGATGACTGACTTGCCGCCTCTTTCGATTGCGCTGATCCTGGGGAGCGGCCCTAGCGCGCCACGGCTCAGGACCTGGCCGAAACCGGACAATGTGAGGCTTGTGGCCATCAACAACGCCTGGCGCGCGCGGCCGGACTGGGACTATCTCGTTCACGCTGGCGATTTTCCGGCCTCCCGGATGCCTGAAAGACTGGAGCCCGGACAACGCGTTTCCAGCCACGAAAGCTACGTTCCCGCACAAAACAGCTATGGCGGCTTTGTCTATGGGGGAGGTACCATGGCGTTCACAGCCGGGTACTGGGCTCTTGCCGTCCTCAAACCCGACATCCTTGCCTATTACGCCTGCGACATGACCTATTGCGGCAATGTCACACATTTTTATGGGGAGGGAACGGCCGACCCCCTGCGCCCGGATGTCACCCTGCAATCGCTTGAAGCCAAATCGATCCGGCTCCTGGCACTGGCGGCACGGCAGGGCTGCGCCTGCATAAATCTGTCGACGGAGCCGAGCAGCCGGCTCTCCTTTCCGAGAGTCGGGCTCACCGAGTTGGGGATGCGGTCGCCCGAGGTCCGGATCGACGTTGATGCCGTGGAGGCAGCGCTGAAGGAAGAAGCCAGACTGGGCTACCTGATCGAGGATGGCGAATACTGGCATCACACCGACCGTCTTGACGCCGGCGCCCTGTCGGGAATCGATGATTTGTGGCTGAGCGCTCTGAGCGCACCAGACCTGGAAAGACGCTTCGCCTGAGACCCTCCTTTCAGTGGCCCGATCCTGACAGATGACGCCCGACCCTCAGCACCACTGCATGAATCCTTGAATCGGCATTGATGGCGAAACTTACGCGGCCGTTTCGAGTGCTGCAGTATCTTGGTGCGTTGGATCAAGCGCCGGGAGCTGTAATCCCCCCCCCCGATCAGGGACGTTCGAGATCGCCGAAAACGCCCTGCCTGTCTTCAACCGAAGCTTTGGAGGGGCAGAAGGCTGCCGCCGATGAGCACTGCACATTTGCGGCGGTCGGCCGGAAGTGATCCGGCACTTAAATCCCTGCGAATATACAATAGTCGAATAGTAACGAAGCGAAGGCCATGTTTGTCTTAGGGATGCTATGACCGTAGCTATGGCGGCAAGACTGGGAGGTTTTGCCGCTTCCACTCCAGGGAGGATTTTATGACAAAGTTTCAAATCAATCGTCGTACGCTGATCAAATCAGGTGCGGCCATCGGTGCGGGTCTCGCGCTGCCGACGATTTTCACCAGCTCTGCCCGGGCCTATCTCAATGAGCCAAAGGGCAGCACCGTCACTCTCGGCTTCAACGTGCCGCAGACCGGTCCCTATGCGGATGAAGGTCTCGACGAATTGCGCGCCCAGGAACTGGCTGTCCAGCACCTGAACGGCGAAGGCGACGGCGGCATGTTGAACACATTCTCGTCCAAGGCTCTCAAGGGCAACGGCATCCTGGGCAAGAAAGTCCAGTTTGTCACCGGCGACACCCAGACCAAGTCTGACGCAGCGCGCGCTGCGGCGAAGTCGATGATCGAAAAAGACGGCGCCGTCATGATCAATGGCGGCTCCTCCTCGGGCGTCGCCGTGGCCGTCCAGAGCCTTTGCCAGGAAGCCGGCGTGATCTTCATGGCTGGCCTCACCCACTCCAACGACACCACCGGCAAGGACAAGAAGCGCAACGGCTTCCGTCACTTCTTCAATGCCTATATGTCGGGTCAAGCCCTGGCTCCGGTGCTGGCAAAGGCCTACGGCGCCGATCGCCGCGCCTACCACCTGACGGCCGACTACACCTGGGGCTGGACCCAGCAGGAATCCATTGCCAAGGCGACTGAAAATCTGGGCTGGGAGACGGTTAACAACGTGCTCACTCCCCTGGCTGCGACCGACTTCTCGTCCTACATCGCACCGGTGCTGAATTCCGGCGCGGACGTGCTGATCCTGAACCACTACGGCGGCAACATGGTCAACTCGCTGACCAACGCCGTCCAGTTCGGCCTGCGCGACAAGCAGGTCAACGGCAAGCAGTTCGAGATCATCGTTCCGCTCTATTCCGAGCTGATGGCGGCCGGTGCGGGCGCAAACGTGCGCGGCGTCTACGGTTCGATGAACTGGAACTGGCAGTTGCAGGACGAAGGCTCGAAGGCCTTCGTGAAGTCCTTCGGCGAAAAATACGGCCGTCCGCCTTCAAACTCCGCGCACACCTGCTACGTGCAGACCCTGCTTTATGCGGATGCCTGTGAACGCGCCGGCACATTCGATCCTTGCGGCGTGGTTGACGCGCTCGAAGGCTTCGAGTTCGACGGCATGGGCAATGGCCCGACCCTCTACCGCGCCGACGACCATCAGTGCTTCAAGGACGTGCTGGTGATGAAGGGCACGGACAACCCGACAAACGAGTACGACACGCTGGAAATCGTCGAAGTGACCCCGCGTGCGCAGGTCGAGTACGCTCCGGACCACCCGATGTTCGCCGGCGGCGACCTCGGCCAGTGCAATTCCGGCGCATAATTGACTTCACAGGTTTGCCGCGCCGCCTCCAGGGCGGCGCGGCTTTCTACTTGAATTGAGGGCTGAAA